>CAZEEJ010000022.1:0-42009 GCA_964511155.1 uncultured Planctomycetales bacterium
AGCGGCAGCAGGTTGAACGAGGAACGCGTTTCGCCGATCCGGAACCCAAACAGCTCCCTGAAAAACCCGATGGCGAACTTGTCAACGCGCACGCCGCAGAGCTTCGCTGCCGCAAAGTGACCCAGCTCGTGAAAGAAGATCACCAGCGAGAAACCCACGAAGATCAGGAAGTAACTCGGGACGAAGACAATGCTCGCCGCGATGCCTAGCCCCAGCAGAGCCACGGTCAGCAGCGACTGGGGAGTATCGCGGTGCTCCTTCGGCGGCCCTTCGCCCGGCTCCTCGGGATGCTTGACGCCCTCGGCGCAGGCGGGGCACAGACCTTCCACCATGCGACCGCTCTTTTCGTCAAACGCCGTGCGCTCGTCGCCGTCCGGGATGGTGGAGCCGCATCGCTTACAAGTCGTCATCGTCACGCCTTCCTTGCCAAGGGTGGCGCCTGGACCTCGTCCGGCACCGGTATCCTCGTCGTCATGCCCGCAGACACTTCCGCACCTCTTGCCGTGCCCAGGCATCGGCCGCCAGCAGGGTGTCCAGCCCGCAGTCCTGCTCAACCTCGTGGCGATCCAGCACCTGCCGGATCAACTCCACAATCCGCCCGAAGGGGATGCGGCCCTGGCTGAACGCCTCGACCGCCTCCTCGTTGGCCCCGTTGAGAACCGCCCCCGCCGTCCCACCCCGCCGGGCGACTTCGTAGCCCATCTGCAAGGCCGGGAACCGCTCCATGTCCGGAGGCTCGAAATTGAGCCGCCGAACCGTGCTGAAGTCCAGCCGCCGGGCAATGCCGGATACCCGCTCCGGATACGTCAAAGCATACTGGATCGGGGTCTTCATATCCGGCACCCCGAGTTGCGCGATGATCGACCCGTCGCGGAACTCCACCATCGAGTGGATGATCGACTCCGGATGCACGAGGACTTCAATCGAATCCGGGTCGAGGTCGAACAGCCAGCGGGCCTCGATGATCTCCAGGGCCTTGTTCATCATCGTGGCGGAGTCGATGGTGATCTTCGGGCCCATGTCCCAGGTGGGATGTCGCAGGGCATCCGCCAGCGTGGCGTTGGCCATCTGCTCCGCCGACCAGGTGCGAAACGGCCCGCCGCTGGCCGTCAGGAAGATCCGCCGCACCTCCTCGGGCCGGCCCGCAGCCATCGACTGGAAAATCGCCGAGTGCTCGCTGTCGATGGGCAGCAGCCGCGCACCGGTCCGCCGGGCCAGCGGCACGAGGATGGACCCCGCCACGACCAGGGCCTCCTTGTTCGCCAGCCCGACCTGTTTGCCGGCCTGCACCGCGGCAATCGTCGATTCCAGCCCCGCCGAGCCCACGATCGCAGCCACGACGAAATCGCTGTCCTCTCGGGCGGCCAACTCGACCAGCCCGCCGGGGCCGACCAGCAGCTCCGTCGTCCCATTCAGCAGGCCCGCGAGAGCCCGGGCGTTCTTCGGATCCGCGACCGCCACCGCCCGCGGCTTGAACGCCGCGCACTGCTCCGCCAGTTGCCGCCACCGCTGTTTGCCCGCCAGCCCGACCACCCGGTACGTGTCGCCCAGCGCGCGGACCACGTCCAGCGTGCTGGTGCCGATTGACCCGGTCGAGCCCAAAATGGCGATTCGCTTGGCCACGAATGTCTTGCGCAGACCCCCATTGCCGGACCGCCGACCTCTCCGTCGCGAGGCCTCTCAGGCCCGCTCAAGACCGTTCACTATAGGACGTATCTCCCTTATTGACAAGGATTCGCACACGCACGCCGCGTTGCGGTACGGGCGGGGGGGCCTATAATCGTCGGATGCGGGCAGGAGCCAACCGTCGTCAATCGGCTTGAGGCGCTGCCCGGCCGACACCTGATGGAACCCTGATGTTTTGGCAACGAGGATCGTCCCGATTATGGATGAAGTCCTGCTGACCGCAGCCCGGTTCCGGGTGGAACGTCGCCTTGTCGATATCCCTGGCAGGGGGACGGTCAGCCGCGAAGTGGTTGTGCATCCGGGCGCGGTGCTCATCCTGCCGCTGCTGGATGCCGACACGGTGGTGATGATCCGCAATCAACGGTTTGCGGTAGGGGGGGAACTGCTGGAGCTGCCGGCGGGCACGCTCGAGGCCGGCGAGGAACCCGCGGCCTGTGCCCTTCGCGAGCTGGAGGAGGAGACGGGCTACGCGGCCGCGAAGCTCGCCCCCTTGTGCCGGTTTTACACCAGCCCGGGGTTTACCAACGAGCTGATGTATGCCTTCGTCGCGACCGAGCTGACCGCCACGCGGCAACAACTGGATGACACCGAGCAGATTCGCGTGGAGACCATGCCGCTGGCGGAGGCCCTCGACGCGACGCTCGACGGACGGATCACCGACGGCAAGACCATTGCCGCGCTGCAGGTCCATCATTACGCACGCACGAGGAAGCCATGAGCTGGCGCGACCGCCCCTACGCCCAGGAACCCGAGACCCCGCAACTGCGGCTCCAGTTCCGCCGTCCCAGCTCCGCGGTGATGTGGCTGCTGATCGCCAACGTCGTGATTTTCTTTCTGGACGCGTTGATTCAGAACTTCGATCCGCGTTTTCTGCATGAGCAGTTCGGCCTGAGCTTGGCGGGCATCCGCCGGGGCTTCGTCTGGCAGGTCCTGACCTACATGTTTCTGCACGCGGACACCTGGCATCTCCTCCTGAACATGCTGGGGTTGTACATCTTCGGCAGCGAGTTCGAGCGGGCCTTCGGGCAGCAGCGGTTTCTCCAGTTCTACGGCACCTGCGGCATGGTGGGGGGGCTGGCCTACCTTGGGCTGGCGGTCACCGCTCCGCGTTTTGAAGGCATACCCCTGATCGGTGCGAGTGGGGCGGTGTACGGCCTGCTCATTGCCGCGGTGCTCTTCTTCCCGCACATCCGGGTCATCATGATCATCTTCCCCATGCCCATCCGGGTGTTTGCCCTCATTGTGGCGGGCATCCTGTTGTTGCAGTTGATCAGCCCAGGCGGCGTGCGGAATCCCGGCGGCGAGGTCTGCCACATTGCCGGGGCGGCGACCGGGTTGCTGCTCTTCTGGACGTGGGGCATGTTGCCGAGGATTCGCGTGGGCGCGGATGGCAACGTGCCCGGCGTCTCGGCCATCGGTCGCTGGCGAGCGCGCCGCCGCGAGGGGGCCTGGGCCAAGCGGCAGGAGGCCATCGCTCGCGAACAGGCCGACGTGGACCGCATCCTGGCCAAGGTCCAGCACGAGGGCCTCGCCAGCCTGAGTTCGGCCGAGAAGAAACTGCTCGCCGGGGCGACGAAGCGCCAGCAGGAACGCGACCGCGAAGCGGGCCGCATCGACCGCCTTTGATCCTATCCCCCCGTACCCGTATGATGATCGTAGTGGCCGCCCCCCGTGGCGACTGCCCCCGTAGCGGTCGCCCCCCGTGGCGACCGGCGAACGAGCCCCAAGCGCTAGCGCGGGGAACTGGGAGCGCTAGCGACGTACGAGAACGCGCCCCAGGCGCAACGGTGTGCCACTGCTCTGTGAGCAGTACGGCGGGTGGAATCTCTGTTATGACGGACAAAGCTCATCAGGTCTGCATCAACCCGGAGTGCGGCGCCACCTACGGCATCGACGAGATCCTGTTCAGTTGCACGCGGTGCCGTTCCCTGCTGGACATCGCCTATGACTGGGACCGGCTGGCCGTCCCGACGTCGCTGACCTTCTTCGAACACCGCTGGGGCACCAAGGGGCTGGGGTCGCAGGGGCGGCTGGACTTCTCCGGCGTGTGGCGGTTCCGCGAGCTGCTCCCGTTCGTCGGTCCGGAGTCCGTGGTGTCCATCGGCGAGGGCCGCACCCTGCTCGAACAGAACGATACCCTGGCCCGCGAGCTGGGCATGAAACCCGAGCGGCTGTTCCTGCAATACGAAGGGCTCAACCCGTCCGGCAGCTTCAAGGACAACGGCATGACCGCGGCGTTCAGCCTGGCCCGCAAGCTCGGCCGCAAGCGCGTCGCCTGCGCGAGCACCGGCAACACCTCCGCGTCCGTCGCCATGTACGCCCACAAGAGCGATCCGCCGATGCAGGGCATCGTCTTCATCGGCTCGGGCAAGATCGCCTACGGAAAGCTTTCGCAGGCCCTCGATTACGGGGCCCTCACCCTGCAGATCCAGGGCGACTTCGACGCCTGCCTCCGCCGGGTGATGCAGGTGTCCGACAAGCTGGGCATCTACCTGATGAACTCGGTCAACCCCTATCGCCTCGAAGGCCAGAAGGCGATCATGTACCGCATCCTGCAGGCCCGCGACTGGGAGGTGCCCGACTGGGTGATCGTGCCCGGCGGCAATCTGGGCAACTGCAGCGCGTTCGGCAAAGCCTTCCAGGAGCTGCATACCCTGGGGCTCATCGACCGCATCCCCCGGCTGGCCATCGTCAACGCCACCGGGGCCAACACCCTCTACCAACTGGTCGAGCAGCAGAAGGTCGTCTGGAACGGCGGGCGCTACGACCGCGACAAGGTGACGGCCTTCTATGCCGACCTGGACGCCCGGGACTATCGCCCGCACACCATCGCCTCGGCGATCGAGATTTCGCGGCCGGTCAACCTCCCCAAGGCCCTGCGGGCGGTGGAGATCATGAACGGACTCGTCCGCGAGGTGGACGACGAAGTTATCCTGGAGCACAAGGCCCTCATCGGGAAGTACGGCTTCGGTTGCGAGCCGGCCAGCGCCGCCAGTGTGGCCGGTCTGCGCCTGCTCCTCGAGCAGCAGGTCATCTCGCCCGACGACCGCGTCGTCTGCATCCTCACCGGCCACGAGCTCAAGGACCCCGACGCCACCGTCAAGTACCACACCGGCATCGACATGAAGTCTGTGGCACCTCCGCCCGCCGCCTCCCCGACCGGCCGCTGTGCCAACCCCCCCAAGCAGGTCGCCGACGACCTCGAAGCCATCTGCGCCGCCCTCGGCGAAACCCTGCCCGGGTAGGCGAAGCCGAAGACTGGCCTGAACCCTGGCAACTGGCCGGGGCGAAGCCCGGTAACCCAGAGGCTGCGACAGTTCCGGTGGCGCGGGTCGGGCCCGGCGGGTCAGCATCTCCGTACCGCGACCATAAGGGAGCGGACCTTGCGAAAGAACGCCACGCACATGAGCTCCACTTCCTTACGGGCATGGTAGCGACCATATGCCGGCAGGGTATCATGAAGCTTGATCGCACGGCCTTGCTCCCTCGCGACCGCTCGTCAATCCCTCACAAGCTGATCGATCTCCCGGGCAAGCTCAAAGTCTTTATCGGTGAGGCCGCCGGCGTCGTGGGTGGTCAGGTGCAGCGTGACCTGGGGGTAGGTCAGCAGCACGTCGGGGTGATGGTTGGCCCGCTCAGCCAGGACGGCCACGCGGGTCACCAGGCCCAGACCCTCGAGGAACGAACCGGTCTTGACCACGCGGCGGATGGCGGGCCGGCCCGCAAGGTCAACCTGTTCCCAACCGGTCAGGGACCGAAGCTTCGCGGCGATTTCGGTTGCTGATAAACTGGCCATACGATTTCCCTCCAAAGCGGCGAGCAAACCTCGTGGGCGTGGCGTTCTCGCGCAGCGTCCGCGCCCTTACGGTCGCGGTACGGAGATGCTGACCCGCCGGGGCCGATCCTCGCCGCCGGAACTGTCACGGACCCGAATGATCTCCAGCGTTTCCCGCGCCAAGGGCGTGGATCAACCCCGCCGCTCGCTCGGTTACCCCGACAGTACCATACGGCATTGTAGGCACGTCTTGAGTTGCGGGGCGTCCGGCCGGACAATGAGGGCATGGCGAGTGAGACAGCGGTAGTCCGTAGCGACCGCCCCCTGACCTGGGCGAGCTCAGCCGAGCCGTGGCGGCCGGCACATCGGTGTGGCACCGGCGTCTCGCCGGTGCTTGGCCACTGCAGTGGGCGACCGCCACGAAAAGATATAACCCGGCGCTCTCCCCGCGGTCACACCTTCAGCCTTCAGCCTTCAGCCTTCTTCCGCCTTCCTCGCTCCGCACGCTCGGTAGGCGCGATGCGGCTTTGCTTGGCGGTGCTGCTGGCAGCAGGGGTCGCGGGCTGTCGTGACGACGCCGGCCCGCCCGGAAAGGACGACAGCCGCTCGCCGGCCGCAACGGCCCCAGCCGCTCCCGTGCCCGGCAAGTCAGCGTCACCGCACGGAGGCCTGCTGTTACCTATTCCGAACGGTCGGGGAGCGGTCGAGTGGGTCGTCGACGACACGAACCACCGGCTGCGACTCTACTTTCTGACGCCCGATCAGCAGCCGCTTGCGGATGTGGGAGAGGCCTTCCTGGTACTCGAAACGCCGGCCGGGCCACAGGTCATCGAGTTGGCCGACTGCGACGATCCCGCGTTTGCCCACGCCTGCGTCCAGGCCACGGGTGACGACTGGCCCAAGGACCAGCCCGGTACGCTCGTCCGTTTCCTCCTCGGCAACGAGGGCTTCCGCGTACGCCTGCCCGCCCCGGAGTCCGACCGCTGACCTCAGCCTTCCCCTTGACGGGTCGTGGTTGATTACCAATGATATTGGAGAGGGAGGCGTGTGATGACTCTCCAAATTGTTCTGTCTTCAGAAGCTGAACGCAGGCTGCGCGAGCGGGCGGCGGCCGTGGGACAGGATCCGGCTGCGTTCGTCGAGCAGTTGGTCGCAGCAGAGCTTGCTGAGGACGACGGCACCGCACCCAAGCTGAAACTCTCGACCAAACAACGCCTCGCTGAGTTGGACGCCTGGGCATCCATGAACCCGGCACTGCCGTACGAAGCGGACGATAGTCGTGCGGGCATCTACGAAGGCAGAGGCGAATGAAGGTGTTGGTCGACACGAACGTGCTGGCCCGTATCGCCCAGCCGGGCCATCGCCAACACGGGCCGGCCAGGGAATCAGTCCAACTTCTGCTCGCTCAGGGATATGAACTCTACATCCTGCCGCAGGTCATTTACGAGTTCTGGGTCGTTGCCACCAAGCCGGCCGCCGCGAATGGCCTTGAACTGAGCATTGCCCAGGCCGAGGCCAATGTTGCCAAGGCACTCCAGATCCTGTCGTTGCTTCGCGACGAACGGGCGATTTTCCAGCATTGGGACCGGCTTGTCCGGACGTATCAGGTGAAAGGCAAGAACGCCCACGACGCGCGGCTTGTCGCAGGGATGGAGCGGCATGGGCTGACACACCTGCTGACATTCAACAAGCAGGATTTCTCCCGGTATCCCGGCCTTACCGTGCTGACCCCGGACGTTGTCCTCCAATCCAGCTAAACCGGGAGGAAAAGTGCTGGGCTTCATGGTTCATCGCCCGGGAGGGCCATCCGCTCCCCCGCTCGGTTCCGTTGAGGAACTCCTCAATGCTGGTGTATCCGTCTCCGTCGGGATCGGCGGAGTTGCCGGCCCGGCCCAGGGGATCGAGGCCAGGAGGGTCGGGGGGGCCTGGTTGACAGGTTTCCCCGGGCCGAAGCGTCTATTCTCGTACAGGTGGACGAGGGTACGCCCTGCAGTGCCGGAAATCGCACCGCGAGCAGATGCTGCCGCACCAGCGAGAAGGCGGTGCCGCACCGGCGGCAGGACACACACGTATAATGCCTATGGCCGGCGCCGGGCTCGGCTTGAGCGTGGCTTCAGCGGCGCCGGTCTTTCAGTTGTACCCCCGTTGAGACGGGCGGGGGCTTTCGGGTTTTGACGGTGCGCTTCGGATGTAAGGAGATCGTGGCAATGAGCGGTGCGTTGAGACTTCGCGGAATGTGGCTCGCGTGCGTTGTGGTGTCGGCGGTTCTGGCGGCTGCCCTGTTGGCGGGACGAGGCGGTCCCGCAGTCTACGCCGACCCCGCGGCTACCGGGCAGCTCGCGAGTGTGGAGGAGATCTCGGCCTCCTTCCGGCGGGTCGCCAAGGCGGCTCAGCCGGCCGTGGTCCATATCATTGCCCGCTCCGCCAGTCGCCCGAGCGAGTCCACCGGCGGGGAGATCAATCCCCAGGATTTGCCGGAGGCCCTCCGTGAGTTCTTCAAGGATCGCGAGGATTTGCCCTTCTCCTGGCGGCTGCCGCCGGAACGGCGCACTCCCCGGCCGCGGATCGGCAGCGGCAGCGGCGTGATCATCAACGCCGAGTCCGGGTTCGTCATCACCAATAATCACGTCGTCGAGCAGGCCGACGAGGAAAACACCCGTGTCGATGTTTACCTGGCCGACGGTCGTCGTCTCTCGGGCCGAGTGGTCGGGCGCGATCCAAGCACTGATCTGGCCCTCGTGCAGATCAAGGCGGATCACCTTCAAGCTCTTCCCCTCGGCGACAGCGAAGCCGCGGAAGTGGGCGATTGGGTGCTGGCCATGGGAGCTCCCTTCGGACTGGCTCAGACCGTGACCCAGGGCATCATCTCCGCCAAGGGCCGCAACCCGCAGATCGTCACCGGTTACGAGGACTTTCTCCAGACGGACGCGGCCATCAACCCCGGC
Organism: uncultured Planctomycetales bacterium; assembly: GCA_964511155.1. Classification (GTDB taxonomy): domain Bacteria; phylum Planctomycetota; class Phycisphaerae; order UBA1845; family PWPN01; genus JAAYDF01. Next base: position 8,407 of record CAZEEJ010000022.1, read on the forward strand.
AACAGCGGCGGCCCCCTGGTCAACATGCGCGGCGAGGTCATCGGGATCAACACGGCCATCGTCACCAACAGCCTGATGAGCGGCTACATGGGTATCGGATTCGCGGTGCCCAGCAGTACGGTGCGGCGGATCCTCCCGTTCCTTGAGGAAGGCAAGCCGGTCGTGCGCGGGTACCTGGGAGTATCCATTCGGGGCCTGGATACCTTCGAGCCGGGGTTCGGCAAGACCTTCGGGCTCGATGAAGACCGGGGCGTGTTGGTCGAAGGGTTCCACCCCGACAGCCCGGACACGCCCGCCCGCAAGGCCGGTTTGAGGATCGACGACGTCATTCTCGAGTTTAACGGCCGCCCGGTCGGGTCCAGTACCCAGTTGCAGTCCCTGGTCGCCGCGACCGAGCCCGACACGACGGTCAAGCTGAAGGTCTGGCGGGACAAGCAGGAAATCACCATCCCCGTCACCATCGAGCGGCAGCCGGGCGACTTCTTTGCCTCCTCCGGCCGACGAGGAGGCCGCGGAGAGGGCGGCAGTCGAGGCTCCGCCGAGACCGCCGAGACGGAAATCCCCGCCCTGGGCATGACCGTCCAGCGGTTGACCCCGGAACTCGCCAAAGAGTACGGCTGGGAGGAGGAGAAGAACCCGGAGCGGCTCGTGATCGTGACCAAAGTCGATCCGCTGGGCGAGGCCAACGCCGGCTTGGGCATCGAACTGGGCGACCTCATCGTCAGCGTACAGGGCGAGCCGGTGTCCAGCGGACGCGCCCTTCTGGAGGCCCTGAGCGACAAGGCCCTCAGCGAGGGCGTCCGGCTCCGGATCCGCTCCGCCCGCGGCGGGCAATCCCGAACGGTCTTCCTGCGCATCGACCGTTGAGCGTCGGCGGTTCCGTGCCGCGCCCGTAAGGAAGCGGACCGCGTGTGCTTGGCGTTCTCGCGCAAGGTCCACCCCCTGACGGTCGCGGTACGGAGATGCCGTGTGCCACTGCTCTCTGAGCAGTGCAGGCAGCGTACAACCCCCCTTGCTTCTCCGAACCGCGGGCATGCGCTGAGGGCTCGTTGTCAGCTCTGCATCCCCGGCCTCGCTACGGACCTGAAAGCCCAATGGCCCGATCCCTTGCGAGGGATCGGGCCATTGGTTGCTTCGTGAGTCTCAGTGGGGCACGCACCGGGTCGTCTTGCCCCTGGCAGGGACAAAGAACCCCCGCACCCCCTGGAGGCTGAACACCATCACGCGTTCCCGACCCCCAGGCCGGCTGCCCTCCTTAACCGCTCATCCCCCGGCGCGGCACGTGGGGAGTAAGTTCCCCGGGGAGGATAGCGGAAGTCGGACGTCCGGTTCTGCCTGGATGGATCAGGCCAGCGTCGTCCGTCGGTGGATCAGGCCTTGCCTTTACCACGGAGGAAGGAGTCCAGCCGATCGAACATCTTGCTCCGGGCATCGGGCCCGCTCTCCAGGAAGTTAAGCATGGAGGCGGCGACAACCTTCTCCTTCACGTAGCCAGACTTCGAGGACTCTTTGTCGAACGCCACCACCAGCTTGCCTGGCAGGTAATAGGATCGTTTGGGTTTCTCCATGACTTTGCTCTCCTTTTCTTGGTTGGACACACGGCACCGCATGCTTGCACGGCGCCTTAGACACATGGCACACCCGTTCCCCAACTTGGCGGCACCTTGCCGCCGTCGTCGTCGTACATTGACCTTCCGGTCATTGCCGAGGGTGTCGCATTTGCCGCGCCTCGGCGACACCCGCGGGAGAACAGCCGGTATTATGCGCCCAATGCCTCTGGCTGTCCATACCTTTTTTCGTTGACTTGCCCTCCCAACGTTCTATAATCCGTCCCGAATCGCGTTTGCCGCCCCGACCGGGCTGACCGGCCGGGTGCACCGGTTCGGCGGTCGGCCCGGTGCTTTCGATTCTTCCTCGCATTCGAAGGGGCCGGACCCCTTGAGAAGTATAGCACCATACGTGGGCCTGGGCCTCTGGCTGGCACTGCTCTGGTGTGCTCCGGCGCCCGGCCAGCCCCTGTCCCTGCTTCCACTGGACGATCCCGATGCCACCGTACCATTACTCCCCGCCGGCGTAAGCCGTTACGCCCCAGAGCTTTTCGGCAATTATGCCCATGTTTGGGGACTCGAGGATGGCACCCAGGTCGTCCAGTTCCACGGCGAGTTCGCTCTCAATCTCGGAGATCGCCGCCTGCAGAGCCAGGAAGCTGTGGTCTGGATCCAGAGAGCCAAGTGGCATGACCAAGGCTACTACCACTTTGAGGTATGCCTGGTTCAGCAGGCACGGGTGCGGGATTCCGCCGGGACGCTGACCAGCGGCCAGACGCTCTTCGTCACCTTCAACACCACCGATCCGCCCGTGGTGGAGGCGGATGCCACAACCAATGTCCCGGGGACGGACACCCGACTGTACCAGGACGCTCTTGATGTCCGTACCCTGGTACGACAGGAAGGGGCGTTTCAGACCAGTCCGGAAGGTCTGGCTGTCGTAGAACCTGGCGTGCCCCGTATTCCGCCCAGGCCGGAGGCGCGGCCGGTTGTCCGTCACTGGGCGGACCAGGTTGTGGTGGACCAGGGACGCCGCCTCATCACCGCCACCGGGAACGTCTATGTCTCCCAGGGCCTGATCGACAGCGGCGACTTCATGGAAATCCGGGCGGATGCAGCGGTGCTCTTCCTCGCCGAACCGCCAGCCCAGCCCCCCAAACCGGCACCATCGCCTGACGGCGCTCCGTCTACCCGGGAGGCATTCCCCGAAGAGCAACCTCCGGGCGAGAGCGGCCGCCCGACGGAACCTGGCGTTGCGGGCATCGGCGACCTCGGCTCCGGCGTCAGCGACGCCGTCGCCGGTGTCTACCTGCGCGGCGACGTCGTGCTCACCCGCGGGGAGCGGATGATCCGGGCCCCCGAGCTGTTCTACGATTTCGAGAACAACCGAGCGCTGATCCTCGATGCCGTCATGCGGGCGATGGCCCCGGGGCGCGACCTGCCCATCTACGTCCGGGCCCAGCAGGTGCGCCAGCTCTCTTCCACCGAGTATCTCGCCCGCGGGGCCCTCGTGACGACCAGCGAGTTCTACACCCCGCACGTCCACCTCGGCGCCGAGACGGTGCACCTGACCGACCTGACCGCGCGGGATGAATCCGGCCGGATCATGGGGCTCATGGCCGGCCGCTACCGCATGCACGACGTCACCCTTAACCTTGAGGGCGTCCCCGTCGCCTACTGGCCCTATACCGCCGGCGATTTCCGACAGTCGGAGTCCGCCATCCGCAGCATCCGCACCGCCTACCGCGAGAACGACGGCGTTGTCTTTCAGTCCAAGTGGTACCTGTTCAACCTCCTGGGCGTCGAGGATCCCAAGGGCGTCGATGGCATTCTCCGGCTCGACTACCTTTCCAAGCGCGGACCCGGCGTCGGCGTCGACGTCGATTACGAGCAGGAGACCTCCTTCGGCCTGTTCCGTGGGTACTACATCCACGACACGGGCACCGACCGTCTTGGCCCGTTCCGCGACGGCGAGCCGGACACGGAAAACCGCGGCCGCATCACCTGGCGCCATCGCGAATTCCTTGGCCAGGGCTGGGAACTGACGCTCGAAGGCTCCTACATCAGCGACCCCAACTTCCTCGAAGAGTACTTCAAGGGTGAGTTCCAGGAGGGCAAAGAGCAGGAGACCCTTGCCTATCTGAAAAAACAGCAGGACAACTGGGCTCTCACCGCCCTGGTCCAGTACCGCATGCTCGACTTCCTCACCCAGACCGAGCACTGGCCCGATCTGGCCTTCCGCTGGGTGGGTGAGCCCCTGGGCGAGATCGCCAGTTTCTACAACGAGTCCCACTTCGGGTTCGCCCGCTACTTGCCCGACGATCGCCGCTTGTTCGATAAGCTCCGCATCCGCGACAACACCGGCCGCAGCGACCTGACCATGCGGATGGATACACGCAACGAGATCGACCTGCCCGTCAAGATCGGCAGCCTCAACCTCGTGCCCTACGCCACCGGCCGGGCCGGCTACTGGGACGGTTCCGCCGACGGCGGCTCGCGCGACCGGATGTTCGGCAGCCTCGGCATGCGGGCAGGCACGCAGTTCTGGCGGCTCTTCGAAGAAGTATCCTCCGACCTGCTCGACGTGCACGGCGTCCGCCACGTCATCGAGCCCCAGGCCACCGCCTGGGTCAGTCAGACGAACTCCGACAGCATCCAGCTCAACCCGTTCCAGCCCGGCGTCGAGACCATCGACGACTTCTACGGCAGCTCCGTCGCCCTGCGGCAGCGCTGGCAGACCAAGCGCGGCGGGCCGGGCAACTGGCGCGTCGTTGACTGGATCACGTTCGACATCGAACTCAACCTTTTCGGGAACGCACCCAAGTACATGGACCGCAGCATCGGGCGCTTCTACGACCACCGCCCCGAGAACAGCATCGCCCGCAGCCACGTCCGCACCGATGCCATGTACCGCATCAGCGACACAACCACCGTCCTGGCCGACGCCAACTTCGACCTCAACGACGGCAGCCTGGACCTGGCCAACGTCTCCTACGCCGTCGAACGCAGCCCGCGGCTCGCCTACTTCATCGGCTACCGGCGGATCGGCGACACCGATTCCAACCTCGTCGGGTTTGGGGGCAACTACGAGATCGACGTCAAGCATCGCGTCGCGGTCCGCGCTTACTACGACCTGGACCGCAACAACCTCGACCAGTTGGATCTGACCCTCGTCCGCAAGTTCCCCCGCTGGTACACCGCTTTGACCTTCGGGCTGGACCGCATCACCGAGGACTTCAGCGTCGGCGTCTCCGTCTGGCCCGAGGGCGCCCCCGGCGTTGCGATCGGCCACAAGCGTTACACCAGCCTCGCGACCTCAACCGGCATCCGCCCGGAGGATTGACCGCCGGATGGTCATCTTCTCAGACTGACCGATTGCGGGTGCGGCCGATCTCGCTCAATGAGCCGCGGGCTTCAGCCCGCGCGGTGCTTGTGCGTAAGAGAGCCGTTGGTTTCGCTGGACGAGCCTGGAGCGCAACCAACGAACCCGGAGCGCAACCAACGAGCCCGAAGCGCAAGCGACGGGACAGGGGAGCGCAAGCGACATAACCACCGCGCCGGACGACCTGCGCACGCTCGGGCTGAGGACCGTGTGCCACTGCTCTTTGAGCAGTGCGCCTGCGAGCGCTCGTCACGGTTGGGTTGTGGCCGAAGGCCGCCTTGGGGGGATACCGCGGAAGGCACATCGGCGGTTCCACACTCATGGGATTGTAGGCGGGGCCTGCGCGGTGCTATCATGTTGCCGCACGATTCATGGTTTGCCCCGGAGATCCTCTCATGTCTGATTCACCCGATGCGATCGCGTTCCGTTGCCCGCAATGCGGGGCCGTGTCCAGCGTGCCGCGGGAACTGGCCGGCACAACCGCCGAGTGCCCCCGCTGCGGCTGCCAAGTCGCCATCCCTACGGCGGCGGAAGCCTGGACTCCGCCCGCCGAGAGCGGCCAAGTGGCCAGACCCCCGACCGGTGCCCCAATCCCCCGCATGTCACCGCCCACGGACACGCTGCGCCTCCCCCCGACGGCCGCCGGGGGTCGCAAGGGCCTGCCCACCATCGTCTGGGTGCTGATCATCGGGGCTGTCTGTATCGTTGCGTTGACTGTGGTGTTTGCATTGGTGCTCGGGATGTTTCTGCCATCCCTGGCCCGTGCGCGCGAGTTGTCCAGACGCTCCGTGTGTGCCGCCAATCTCAAGGGCATAAGCATCGGCTTCCACTCCTATTCCGGCGAGAACTCCGATGACTTTCCGATGGTGGCCGCCCCTCGGCCTGCGTACCAGAAGGGGCAGGCCAGGGGGCTGGTGGACTACAGCGCAACCATCGGCTCATTTCGGGGCTCGCTCGTGGATCTGTACGCGGGCGACACCCTGAGAATGGACCCTCTGCCGACCAAGCTTTCAGTTACCCGCAATTCCTATACACTCGTTCGAGTCAACATGCTTAGGCCCGGCTCCTTCATCTGTCCGTCGAGCAGCGATGCATCTGCAGAGGAGGCTTATCCTGGTTACTTCTGGGACTTCGGTCGCGGAGACGTGGTCGGGCCGGTGGATGCCCAGCAGGCCCGTACCTTCTGGACCATGGTCAGCTATGGCTATCAGGTGCCGTATGGTCAGCTTGGCCAGCCGTCGCGTGATCGCGGCCTGAGCATGATCCTGGCCGCGGATAAAGGGCCGTTCGGGGCGAGTCTAGATGCCGGCCTGCCGCATCCCGGGCCGGTGTCGGCCAGCCCGAACGCAGCACCGAAACAGTGGCGCCCCTGGAATTCGGCGAACCATGGAGGGCAGGGCACCGGCGAGGGACAGAATGTCGTCCGAGCCGACGGCCGCGTCGAGTGGGCCAAAAGCCCGGATTGCGGCGTCGAGGGCGACAACATCTATACCCAGTGGGCCAACGCGGGCGTTTCGCCCCAGGATCGCAGCCAGGGCAACCCGCCCACCAGGGGCGGCCGGCAGGTCCCGGTAGGGGATACCGACTCGCTCATCTATCCGTAGGGGAACCCGGCGCCTTCGACAGCCGCTTGCGGCTTCGCACGATACCAGAACACCGCCGGTGCGAAGTCTTGATCGCTCCGCCCGTGTACTCACCCCCGGGCCAGCCGGCACAGGATCTCGCAACCGCGTTCGATGTTCTCGTCGCTCGTGGCGTAGCTGAGCCGGAAGTGGGTATCCCGCTCGCTGAAGACCGAGCCGGGGATGATGAGCACGCTTTGTGCGATGGCCTGCTCCACGAAGGCGGTGGCTCCGGCGAACCGCTCCGGCACGCGCGGGAAGAAGTAAAAGCCCCCGCCGGGCTTGGCGAACTCGAAGGTGCCGGCCAGCAGCCTGGCCACCAGGTCGCGCTTGCGGCGGTAGTCGTCGACGTGTCCGCTGATGTCGGCATCGAGGGCGGCCAGGCCGGCGTGCTGCACCATGCTCGGGGCACACACGAACGTGTACTGCTGCAGCTTGGTCATCTCCTCGATGAGGAACTGCGGACCGGCCGCATACCCCAGCCGCCATCCAGTCATGCCGTAGCTCTTGCCGAATCCCCGCAGCAGCAGCGTGCGGTGGGGGGCATGGCGCATCGAGCAGGGACAGGGCCCGTCGTAGGTCAACTGGTTGTAGATCTCATCGACCAGCAGGAGGATGTTGTGCCGCTCGGCCAGTTCCGCCGCCTGCCGCAGTTCGTCGTCGGCCAGCAATACGCCCGTCGGGTTGCTCGGCGTGGCCAGGACCAGGATCTTGGTGCGCGGGGTGATGGCCGCCTCGTACCGCTCCGCCCGGAACTTGAAGTCCGGATAGGTGTCCACGAACACCGGCACCCCGCCGACCAGGCGCACCGCGTGCTTGTAGATCACGAAGTAGGGGTCGCCGAGGACGACTTCGTCGCCGGGGTTCAGGGCCGCCATCAGGGCCAGCAGAATGCCGCCGGACACGCCCGACGTCATCAGCACCGGCAGGGGGGTGCCGCATTCTGCCTGGAGATCCGTCGCGATCCGCTCGCGCAGCGGGGCGATCCCCTGCGTGACGGTGTATCCGTTCTGCCGGCTCTCGATGGCTTGGACGGCTGCCTGACGCACCGACGGCGGCACGTCGAAATCCGGCTGCCCGATCGACAGGTTGATGGGGTTGGCGATCTTGGCCCCGAGGTCGAAGACCTTGCGGATGCCGGATGCGTCCACGGACCGGCTGCGCTGCGAGAGGAATCGCTCCGCCGACAGCTCCTCCATAGGATGACCCGCCCTGGTGAAAGAGGAATGTGAAACCCGCTGACACAGCGTGCCGCCGTCCACGGGGCGGCCGCTGCCGACACAGCGCGGGCCGCTACTTGGCCTTCGGCTTAGCCTTGCCCTTGGTCTCAGCCTTGGCCTCGGGCTTGGCCTCGCCCGGCTTCTCGGCGGCGGCCTCATCCTTCTTCTTGACCTTCTTGCCCACGTGAAGGTTGCGGTTCGCGACCTTGGGCAGAGCGAACGCGCTGCGCTCGCTCGTCCAGATTTCCTGATCCTGCAACCGCTTGATCCGCTCCGCACGCGTCAGTACGTTCCGGTGCCGTGCCAGGCTGCTGCCGATCTTCAACGAACGATCAATGGACATCGTCACACGCTCCCAATGCGTATCGCCCGAAGGCTTTCACCGCGACCATGGGCCGCTACATCCGTGGCATCGGCCTCGCCCCGCAACCGGGAGCCACCAGACCCATGCAAACGAGCCCCGTACTATAACCGCCGGGTGATAGGAATGCTACTTGCCGAAATTCTGAGCAAATGGGCCCGTCAGCCGATAGACCGGCAGGTTGTTCCCGCTCAACTCTTTGGCGCAGGCGTCCCCGATCGACTGGAGGTCGGTCAGGAACTGCTGGCAGGACTCCTTCTGACCACTCTCCCGGAAATCGAAGCCCAGCACCGTCACGAGACGCCAGTAATCCCCCGACCGCTCAAGCGTGGTCTCCAGACTGTAACGATCCTGCAGCCACTGCCTGACGTGCTCGGCCGATTTTTTGTGCTCCTGCTTGAAACTCTCGACGACCACGTAATTCATGGCCGGATCCCGCCCCGCTCGGTCGGCGGCAGGTTGAGGCTTCGCGGCGGTGCCCGCCTGCGACGGGCCGGCGGTCTGCACCGCGGGCTCCGCGGCACTCCCGGTTCGGCCGGGCGACTTGGTCGGACCACCCGCTTTGAGGATGTCCGGCTGGGCGGGCTGCTTGAGGGCCTGCTGAATGTCGTCCGCGCCAACTGCCCCGCCGGCGGTCGCCGCCGATCCCCTCGACGCGATGCCCTGCCCGATCAGGAAGCTGCTGAGCACCGCGAGGAGGATCACTGCCGCGGCGATGGATGCGTTGACCGGGTTCAGCGAGAGCTCCAGGCGGCCGTTGTCCAGACGGAAGATCGGCGGTCGATCAAGCCGGACGGCGGCACTGGCGGCTACGCGCGGCACCGCGGGTACCGGAGGATGTGCCACGTCGGCTTCCGCAGCCCGGGGGGGGCACGCTTCCGCCGCCACCGGGGCGGGGGCGGCTTCCTCCGTGGTCGGGTCGGTCTCCGGGCCTTCGGCAGCGGACGGAGCCGCAGCCTCCGACCGCTTGAACCATTTGGGCACGGCCATTTTATCGGAACCCTTGCGGGCAGACCGGGACTCGATCAGTTCGAACAGCGCAGGAGCATGTTTGGACTTGGGCACCGCGAGACCCTCCTGCTCACAGCCTGCGTCAAGCGCCGTCTCTGTCGGGCGTCCTGCCGGTAAGAGCCGGAGCGCGGTGACAAGCTGCATCAGGTTTCCAGGCGCGGCGGCGTCGCAGCGCAGCCACGATTCCGATAGGATACCGTTTTTCGTCGGGCGTTCAAGGTTACTCGAAGGTGGGAGGTGCCCCTTGCCGGCCTGTGAGTTTACCCGGGGATGTGTGGTCGCGGCTCTATCCGGACTGGTGCTGACACTGGTCACGGGTTGCCCGGTGGTCAGCAACCTGCCCGCGCCGGGGCGTTGCCTGACGGAACGGGAGCCCGAGCATGGCCGCCGCTACCATCTATATGTCCCCACCGCTTACCACGACGGCCGCGACTGGCCGCTGGTCATCACCTGCCACGGCACGCCCCCGTTCGATACGGCCCAAGGCCAGTTCGACGAGTGGAAGGGCCTCGCCGAGCTGCGCGGCTTCCTCCTGGTCTCTCCGGAGCTGGTCGGCACGCGCGGCGACCTGACGCCGTTGATCGCCAGCCAGATTGGCCTCCAGATGGAGGACGAGCAAACGATTCTGTCGATTGTGCGAGCGGTCCAGGCCGGCTACCGCGTCGACGCGCCGCGCATCTTTCTGACCGGCTGGTCCGGGGGGGGCTACGCGGTGCTCTTCACCGGCTTGCGCAACCCGCACCTTTTCCGCGCCTTGGCCGTCCGGCAGGGGAACTTTGATGCCCGCTTTGTCGAGCCCTGTGTGCCTTTCCTGGACCGCCATCAGGCGATCCAGGTCACCATCGGGCATCTGGATATCCTGCTCCACGATCAGGGGCTGGCCTGCATCGACTGGCTGCGGAGCCACGGTCTCGAGCCGATGGTGGTCGAGCGCTCCGGGGCCCATCGCCGCGATCCGGAGCCCGTGCTGGCTTTCTTCGTCGACGTGGTCCGCAAGCGTCCCTGGATCCGCGTGCTGCTCACCGACGACCCGGGCGATCCCATGCGTGTTCGGTTCGGCACGCAGACCTCGTTCGCGGCCGAGCGGTTCCTCTGGGACTTCGGCGACGAGACGGAGCGCTCGCCGCTGTCGAATCCCGAGCATCGTTACGAGAAACCCGGGCTTTACACGGTACGCGTCGCCCTCTGGACCGCCGAGGGCGGGCCCCTGGTACGGCAGATCCCCCTGCAAGTTCCACGCATCCGGCACGGCGCGGCTCCGCCTGCGGCAGCTCCATAAGCGTCCCGGTTATCTGCGCACGAGGCGGCGCAGGGCGGCGAGATTGACGCGGTCCAGGTCGCGGCCGCGGGGGTCCTGCCCTTTGGGCGTCTCCAGAAGCATCGGGACCGCGGCAAGACGGGAATCGTTCACAACTTTCCGGAAGGCAGCCCGCCCGAGGTGCCCCTTGCCGATGGCCGCGTGCCGGTCCCGACATGAACCCAGCGGCTGCAGCGAGTCGTTCACGTGCATGGCCCGCACGCGGTCGAGGCCGACCAACTCGTCGAGCGATGCGATGGCGGAGTCGTAGCCCGCGTCGGTGGTCAAATCGTAGCCGGCGGCGAACACGTGGCAGGTGTCGACGCAGATCCCCAGCCGTTCGGGGTCACAGGCTCGGCCGATGATCTCACCGAGGTGCTCGAACCGATGCCCGAGCGTGCTGCCCTGGCCGGCGGTCGTCTCCAGCAGCACCTGTACCTGAAAGCCACGAGTGCGGCGGTGGATGAGGTTCAGTGCCCGGGCGATGCGCCGCAGTCCCCGCCGTTCGCCGGTGCCGAGGTGCGCTCCCGGATGCAGGACGAGGCCCGCGATGCCCAGTTGCTCGCAGCGCTCCAACTCGTCGGTCAGGGCGTCGATGCTTCGCTGCCACGGCCCATCGTCGGGGCTGCCGAGGTTGATCAGATACGTGCTGTGGGCGATGACCGGTTCGATGCCCGCGGCCGCTCGCGCCTCCTGCCATGCCCGGAGTTCGTCCTCCTGCAGTGGACGGGCGGACCATTGCCGCTGGTTCTTGACGAAGACCTGGAGACAGTCGCACCCTGCCTGGCGTGCCCGCTCGAAGGCCAGGTGCAGCCCGCCGGCGATGGACATGTGGGCCCCGAACCTGGGGGCGTGGATTACGTGAGAAGTTTTGGTGTTGCCGCGCAGAGTTCCACGGCGACCCGGGCTCACTGCTTCATCCGAAGCAGCATGAACGGCCCTTTCAGGGCCGATCATCGAGGGCTTGTCCAGTTCCCAGGCCTTCGGCCTGGGCTGACAGAACGAGCCCTTCAGGCTCGAAGACCCGGCGCCCGAAAGGTTTGAAGATGCGGAGCTCGAAGGGTCCGAAGACCTGGGACTCGAGGGGCTCAAAGATTCGGGACTCGAGGGGCTCGAAGACCCCGGACTCGCAGGCCTCAGGTGGCGGCTTTCTTCGAATCGTGCACGGCCATGGGACATTCAAGCACCCTCAGGGAGAATTGTGGTACGCGTGCGGGTAGCGTTCCTGCTTCTCACTTCTCACCTCTCACTTCTCACTTTTCTCTATCATTCCCCGATGATCTTCACGAGTACGCGTTTGCGACGGCGGCCGTCGAACTCGGCGTAGTGGATCTGCTCCCACGGGCCGAAGTCGAGCTTGCCGTGGGTGAGGGCGACCACGACCTCGCGGCCCATGACTTGCCGCTTCAGGTGAGCGTCGCCGTTGTCTTCGCCGGTGTTGTTGTGCCGGTACTGCGAGATTGGCTCGTGCGGGGCGAGCTTCTCCAGCCATACGTCGTAGTCCGCGATCGGGCCGGGCTCAGCATCGTTGATGTACACGCTGGCGGTGATGTGCATCGCGTTGACGAGTACCAGGCCTTCACGGACGCCGCTCTCGCGGACTGCCTCTTCAACCTCGGGCGTAATGTTCAGGTAGTCGCGGCGGTGGGGGGTATTGAACCACAATTCCTTGCGATACGATTTCATGGTACAGACTCCGTTGAACTCACAGTCGCTCTTTCTACCGTCCACCGCTCTCACCCGGGGACTTGCGTCCCCGGCTCGTGTGTCCTCAATCTGAAATCTGCGATCTGAAATCTGCGATCCCCAATCTGTGACCACCGATCCCCGATCTCCACGCGGTCGTGCGAAGCCGCGAGCGGCGGGGGGACTATCGCCGCACGTAGAACGTCTGGCCCGTCATGGGGGCACAGCGATCGTCGAGCAGCCATTCGATCGCGGCGGCGACTTCATCGGGCTGCAACGTCTGGTTCTCGGGCAACTTCGGGAACGCTTGCCGCAGCATCTGCGTCTCGACGGCCCCCGGCCCGAGGACGAACACCCGGATGCCGAGCGGCTTGCCTTCGCCGGCCAGGGCCTGCGAGAAGACATTGACCCACGCCTTGGTGCCGCCGTAAACCGCGAACCCCGGGAACGGGTCGGCCGCCGCCAGGCTGGATATGTTGATGATCGTGCCGTGCGACTCCTTGAGGGCCGGCCAGGCGGCACGGCAAGCGTAGAGCACCGCCTTGACGTTGACCGCCAGCACGTCGTCCAGCATGGCGTCGGTGACGTTCTCGATGCTCGCCAGCGGGGCCAAGCCGGCGTTGTTGACCAGCACGTCCAGCCGACCGAACTCCGCCAGACAGCGCGCGACCATCTCGCGTACCTGATCGGGTTGGGTCACGTCGGCGACCATGGTCGCGCACCGTCCGGGTCGGCCGGCCGCCAAGGCCGCGGTTTCCTCCAGGTCGCCCGCGGTGCGCGCCGCCGCCAACACGTTCGCGCCGGCAGCCGTCAGCCGCAGCACGGTCGCCCGGCCGATACCGCGTCCGGCTCCGGTGACCACGCAAACGCGACCTTCCAGTGTCATGCTCATACCTCCTATTGACGCCATCCAGGGTGGCGGCTTGACTCGCATTTGTGGACCTGCACGCGGTCGTGCGAAGCCGCAAGCGGCCCGTCGGTGACGGCACCTACGGCATTCCGGAGGCCGGTGCTTCGCGCGGGCCGGTCATGACCTCGACGAGCACCTCGTCCGAGATGACGCCGTCGATCATGAAAAGCACGTCGCCCTGCGGGTCGCGGCTGATCTCCCGCACCTGGCGGCCGTCACGGTAGACCCAGACTTCACGGCTGGCGACGTCCAGAAGCTTGAATACCGGGGAAAAGCGAAGCTGGCTGCGCCCGTCGATGCGCAGCCTCGCCCGGTGTCCGTCGAGTTGCAGGACGTAGTAACCCCGCGATTCGCTGAAGCCGTCGTTGTTGAAGTCGCCCTCGTCGGTGCGTAACAGTCGGCCGACGTCCAGGTGGATCGGCAGCGGGCGGGAGTAGTCGAGGGCGATCGGGCCCGCCTGATCCGGCGAATCAATGTCCGCCGGCCACACCCGGCACATGGCGGCGAAGTTGAACCAGTCGCCCTCCGCCGGCAGACGCCACTGCACCGAGAGCCGCAGGTCGTCGGGCGTCCGCGCCGTCTGCGTGGCCAACGGTTGGGCCGGCACCACCAGCAGGTCGGCCATTCCCCGCTCCGGACGGGCGAACAACGTGTACGGACACGCGATGGGTTGCCCACCCGCGGTGCTGGGCACATGCTCGACGATCTGCCGAACAAATCCCAGGTCGCGATCGCAACTGAAGACGACGCCCAGCGCGGGCGGCGTGAACGTCGGCGATCGGGCGGTGCCGGTGCAAGCGATGTACACCCGGCCGTCGGGGTAGATCGAATACGACCACCGGTGGTGCGGGCTGTCCTCGGCAAACCCCTGATCCGGCGAACCGAACCGCCACTCGCCCTGGATGACCACGCGCAGGGGGAGGGCCTCCGCCAGCGTCTGGTAGGACTCCGCGGTGATCCCCAACCCCGACCACTGCCCCATGTCATCCAGCCGTACGATCGGCTCCACGCCGCCGGGGATCACCACCGGGGAGGGCCCCAGCGTGCCCCGACCCACGAGGTTGCGCAGCCGGCTCGGATCATGCGCCAGATCGAACCATTGCTGGATCCGCCCGCGGTGGAACACCAGCTCGAACCGTTCCTCCGCACCGACCACCAACCGGCGTCCCATGGCCTTGACGTACAGGTCGCCGCGGTCCAACTGCGGTCCACCAAACAGCAGCTTCTCGTTGTTCACCAGGATGATGTCATCCAGGTACAGCTCGATGGGGGTGTCCAGCGGCTCGCACCAGAACCGCAACTCGCGCACGTCGGCCAGGTTGACGTCTTCGGCCACGTCGGCCAGATCTACGCGGATGAGGTTCCACCCCGGCCTGAGGAAGATCCGCGGGTGGCGGTAACGCAGCATCTGGTCCGTGCCGCTGCGCACGCTGAAGGTGAACCCGCCCAGGTCGCGCGGGCTGAACACGCTGAGGAGCAAAAGATGGTACCCTGACCAGTCGCGATACAGCGACCAGCGGCTGTCGGGGGTGTCGGCCGCAACGACCTGTTCCGCCGAACTTATCAGGGCCATCTTGAGCGCCCCGACGCCGGTGTCCGGACGGGCACGCTCCGTTGAAAGGACCAAGGGATCGGATCGCCCGGCCGACTCCTTGTGAAACAGCGTGGCCTGCTCGGGCTCCTCGAAGTCGGCGAGCACCTGAAACTGACGGCTCGCCAAGTCAGGGTAGGCGGCCAAAAGCCGATCGGTGGTCGGCGGCAGGGCGGGGTCGTAGGGCTGAGTCGCGGTCCAGCGCTCGAGCCCGAGCTGCCAATCCTGCGGATCGCAGCCCCCCAGGAGGACCATGCCGGCCCACAAGGCCGCACAGCGCACGCGCCATTGCCCAACACCGCGCACCCGCGACACCTTGTGTCGTTCATACCCTGTTCGTAATCGCGATGCCCGCACCATGACGCCGAAGATAGGGCTCTGTCCGGGAAGGGTCAACAGCGGAAATACCAGCCGCAAGCAGAGCCGCGCCCGTAAGGAAACGGCTCCTGGGGCAGAGCCGCGCCCGTAGGGAAGCGGTTCCAGGGGCAGAGCCGCGCCCATAAGGAAGCGGTTCCTGGGGCAGAGCCTCGCCCGTAAGGAAGCGGTTCCTGGCGGTCGCGGCGTTCGCAGGCACCGCTCCCTTACGGTCGCGGCTCTGCTGGATCGCGGCTCTGCTTACGGCGGGGTGATCGCGACCTGGGCGTTGCTCAGCCGCGTTTCTCCGCGTTCGACGCGCTCGGCAAACGCCACCGCCTCCTCGTACAGGGCGTCGAGCATCTCGGCTTCGGTCACCGTGCGCACCTGCTCGCCCTGCACGTAAATCACGCCGCGGCCCTTGCCCGCGAACACGGCCACGTCCGCTCCCTCCGCCTCGCCCGGCCCGTTCACCACGCAGCCCATCACCGCGACCTTCACCGGCGTCCGGATGGCGGCCAGCCTCTGCCGCACCTCGGTCACCAGCTTGAACAGGTCCACCTCGATGCGCCCGCAGGTCGGACAAGCGATCAACTCCGGCTCCGTACGGTTCCGCAGGCCCAGGCTGCACAGCAACTCCTTGCCGTCCTCAACCTCGTGGATCGGGTCGGCGGCGTAGGAAATTCGGATCGTGTCGCCGATGCCCTCGGCCAGCAGTGTCCCCAGGGCCGCGATGGAACGCACCCGCCCGGTCTCCGGCGGGCCGGCGTGCGTGACCCCCAAGTGCAGGGGATAGTCGAAACGTTGGCTGATCGCCCGGTAGGCTTCGATCACGATCACCGGATCCGTGCTCTTGGCCGCCACGACCACGTCGGCGAAGTCGTTCTCCTCGAAGAGGCGCATGTAGTCTTCGAGCTTGCGGATCATGAGCTGCACGAGGCTGTGCCCACGACCGATCGCCAGTTGCTCCTGTTCCGCCGCACGGACTTCCCGATCCTGCCGCTCGACGACGCTGCCCTCGTTGACGCCCACGCGGATGGGGATGCCGGCATCCCGGCAGGCGCGGATCACCTCGTTGACCTGGCGGCGATCCTTGATGTTACCGGGATTCAGCCGGATTTTGTGCACGCCCGCCGCCACCGCCTCGAGCGCGCGTTGATAGTGAAAGTGTACGTCGGCGATGATCGGGATGGGGCTTTGCCGAATGATCTCCGGCAAAGCGGCGGTGTCCTTGCGATCGGGCACGGCCACCCGGACTACGTCGCACCCCGCGGCCGCCAGCCGGTTGATCTGGGCCACCGTCGCGTCGATGTCATAGGTGTACGTGCTGGTCATGGATTGCAGGCAGACGGGTGCTCCGCCGCCCACGGGCACGCTGCCGATGTAAACTTGCCGCGTACGCCGCTGACGAGGCCACGTCGGCGCCGCGTCGCCGGCGGATGCACCGGGCCGATGCGAATGGGGACCGTCGGTCAGCACGGTCAGCGACCGTCCTGATGCAAGGCTCCTCGGTTCCGTCGACATATGCAAGGCTCCCTTGTGTCGCCCGCCTGTAACCGGTGGTTACAGGTTTATAGCACACACGATACGTTGGCAAAAAAAAGCCTGGCCGCGCAGGGACAGACAAGGGGGGGATTGTCCATCCATGTGGGTGCGACCAGGCTTATCCGTGATTGGGCGGCACGGAACCGCCCACTCTGTAGCTGTATCGCCGGCCTCCGCGGCACACAACACACGCGACCGATAAATCGCCCCTTGATTATCTCTCCCGGCCATCGGTTGTCAAGTCCAGGGCCACAGCTTCCATGCAGGCCGAAAAACACCCCCTGGTGCGCTCACCAGGGCCTACCCCAGCCGGTCGCCGACCGCTATCCGGGCGTCTGCTGGGCCGATGACCTCGTATTCTACGGCATGGATGGTGCCGCTGCCGGTCTGCATCACCGGCCGATCCCCCTGGACCGCGACCACCGCGCCCGGAATCGCGTCATCGGGATGCCGATCATCCCATTCCGCCCGCCAGAGGATGAGTTTTCTGCCCGCATGGAGCGTAAACGCACCGGGGTAAGGGCGGCTCACTGCCCGGATGAGCCGGTGGATCTCCCGGGCCGGCCGGTGCCAGTCGATCAGACCGTCCTCCGGACGCCGCCGTTCGTACCAGGTCGCCCGGCCGTGGTCCTGAGGCCTGCGCGGGACCTTACCCCGGCCAAACGCGGGCGCCAGGTCCGCCGCCATCCGCTCCAGGACGACATTGGTGCGAGCGATGAGATCCGCAGCGTAGTCGTCGGGCAGTACCGGCACGGGCCATTGAGCGATAATATCCCCCGCGTCGGGCTCATCCGTGAGGAAGAACAGGTTTGCCGCCGCCGGCCGGTCCAGCAGAATCGTCCAGGCCACGGGAGCCCGGCCGCGACCCTCGGGCAGAGGGGTGGGATGAAACCCGACCGCGCCCGCCGGTGCCAAGTCGCGAAGCTCGGCCGCCACGAGTTGGGACAGGCCGATCACGAAAAGCCAATCCGGCCGGCGTTCCAGCAAAAAGGATCGCACCGTCGGCTCGGTCACCTTGTGGAAGGGCAGGAAGGGCACCCCGGCTTGCTCCGCCAGCGGCCGGAGGTCGTGATAATCGCTGACCCGCTCCGACTGATCCTGGTGCAAGCCCAGGACGCCGGTGATTTCCAGGCCCCCGCGCAGGAAGCCCCGCAACGCCGCGGCGCTCGAACTCACACTTCCGATCAGCGCCGCGTTCATCGCTTCCGCTCCGCGTACGGGCTTTGGTCGAACGGCCGGGCGAACCGCGATTCTCCGAGCACGATCACCGGGACGGTCTTCAGCAGAATCCCCAGATCCATGGTCAGGCCCAGGTGGTCCACGTAGTACACATCGTAGCGGATCCGCTCGTCCCAGCTCATGGCCGTATTGCCGTTGACCTGAGCGAGCCCGACGATGCCGGGTCGGACCTGGAGACGCCGCCGCTGGTAGTCATCGTATTGTTCAATCTGCTCGGGGATCGTGGGCCGCGGACCGATCAGGGACATCTGGCCGGCCAGCACGTTGAACAGTTGCGGCAGTTCGTCCACCTTGGTCCGCCGAAGCATCCGTCCGATTCGAGTGATACCCGGGTGGGCCAGCGGTACGAATTCCGTCGGGTCGTGGGCGTGGTCGGTACGCATGGTCCGATACTTGACCAGACGAAACCGTCGGCCGTGTTGCCCGCCGCGTTCCTGCACGAAAAAGATCGGCCCGGGCGAGCTGCACTTGACGGCCAGCGCGGCCAACAGCCAGACGGGCGTCAGCAGGGCGATGAACACCAGGCTGAGCAACACGTCCAGGCCACGCTTGACGGCGGGGTAGATCACGCCGGCCAATCTACCGGCAACCAGGCCGCGAGACAAAGGCCACGGAGGGCTGTTACTGGGCGACCGCCTGTTCCTGACCATCATCCTCGGTGAGCATATCCGGAGGAACGGGGCAGGTCTGGGCCGGCGTGAGCTTGGGGCGCAGCACCAGACTCTCGAACCGCGTCTCGCCGGTTCGGGCCATCTCCACCAGCTTCGCCAGAGCCCAGCTTCCCATCGTCTTCCAGGAGATGCCCGCCGAGGTGATCCGCGGGAGTGGAGAGCTCTGCCACAGCGACGCGTCACAACCCACCAGGCTGACATCGCTGCCGGGCTGGGCGCCGATCTGCTGACAGGCCAGGAGTGTGCTCACGGAGGTCACACAGTCGAGAGCGAACAGCCCGTCGAGCTTGAGTTGGCGCAGGCGACGAGTGAGGGGAATTGCCGCCATCGGCTCCGGCAGGCGGGCCGGCAGGCGGATGGTCCGCACCTCCAGACCCCAATCCTCGGCCGCCGCCTGGAAGCCCCGGCAACGCAGGTCCAGCGCTTCGCTGTGGTGTCGCGGCCTTACGATGCCCCAACGTCGCCGACCCTGGCGGGCGAGCAGCAGGGCGGCGGTCTGCCCGATGGCCTGATTGTCTACGTCCAAAGCGTTGGACGGCCAGTGGCTGAGCTTTTCCGGGAAGACCACCACCAGCCTGTGCCCCTGTCGCGATTTTGACCGCAGGTAGCTTTCGAGAAGCGCCGGTGGGGTCCGCGTGATGATGCCGGATACCCCCCCGGAGATGATGCGCTGGACCGACCGAATACTGTGGGGATCTGCTTGCGGACCGCAGGTGGCGATGATCGGATGCAGGTTGGCCCGACTGGCGGCATGGATCACGCCGGCCAGCAGCCCACCCTCGAAGGCCCAGTAGTACCAGCGGATGCCGTCGTCCGGGGAGCCTGCACCGTTACCTCCGACATCGTGAATCACCAGGGCGAAGAACGCCGAGGCCTTGCCGGACAGACTGGAAGCGAAAAGGTTGGTCTGGTAACCCAGTTGCTCGGCATGGACGCGGACCCGGTCGATGGTACCCGGTCGGAACTGCCGCAGTCCCTCCTCGCGCCCGCTGAGGATCACAGACGCGGTGGTGACGGACACGCCAGCGGCCGCGGCCACGTCAGCCAGCGTGATGCGCCTGGGTTTGCCGTTCTGATCGCCTGTTCGAGGAATAGTCGCGAACCTCCGCTGCCGGGCGGGTCGGGTCGAACAGAGTCATTGTAAGGTCTTCTTGCCTTGGCTGACAAATCACGCTGTCGCCGGGAGGCTGTGCAGGGTACGTGACAGTTCCGGCGGCGAGGGTCGGCCCCGGCGGGTGGCCCACCTCCTCTGTACGTGTTTAGCGTCCGGGGACTGGCTCTTTTTTGTCGGCGTGAGGGCTTTCAATGCGGTTCAGTCAGTTGACAGCATGGAGTTACCATCGCACCAGGAGAGTTACAAGGCAAAAAAGTGCCTGTCCCCCCCGAGGACGCTAAACACGTACCCTCCTCTGGAGGTGGGGGAGCGATTGACTCGCAGTGCGAACGCCAATCCGATCACAACATTCACTCGCTTGCCGCAATCGCTCCCCCAGGTCCAGAGGACCTGGGCACCCAGACAAGCCCGACATGCCGCCCAGACTGTCACGCACCCCGGTGCGGGGGGGTTCCGGTTTGACCGCCCGGACGTTCTCGCGCATACTGCGCGTTCGTGACTTGGCAGCGGTTGGCTGCCGAGGCTTTGGGTGTCTGTTCGGCAAGTGCGGAATCCCGCCGGCGTAATGGCGACGACCCCGCACCCTGCGGGACAGACCACACAGGTGGTATGCCCCCGACTCGAAGGGCCAGTGCTGGAACGCTGGCCGATCCTCTTCCGGAAGGACCGTCTCTTCGTCCCTTTCCCTTCCGATCGGGTGACTACCAGCCAGTCAGAGGGCACCGGGCCATCTCATCATGGCTGCGGGGTTGGGTACGGAGGACAGTGCTCATGTCGTTCGAGGACAAGACCATCATTTGTGCCGATTGTGGCGGCGAGTTCGTGCATTCCGCCGCGGACCAATCGCGCTATGCGGAGCGAGGGTTCACCAACGAGCCCAAGCGTTGCCGCGATTGCCGGGCGAAACGAAAGACACAGACCGGCGGCGGTGGCGGCGGTGGGGGCGGCCGGCACGAGCGCTCGTCGGGTGGGGAGGGCTACCAGAATCGGCCGCCTCGCGAGACTTTTGACGCCGTCTGTGCCGAGTGCGGTGCCCAGACGACGGTCCCGTTCAAGCCGACTCAGGGCCGGCCCGTCTACTGCCGCGACTGCTTCCGCAGCAAGCGCTGACCCCGGCAACACGCTGGGTCCGTGACCGACAGGAGGTGTCCGGCTGATGGCTGGACGTCTCCCGTCGGTCATGGGTTGCCCGTTGCCGGACGCCCTTCTCCGCATCATTGGGTCATCGAGCGCGTTTCCGGGCCTCCGGCACCGGCGGGCCGATCGTCGCGGCGCTCGGGCATTTCTTATCGGAGCCACACCCGTCGCGGTGGCGTCTCATAGGTCAAGTCCCGGCAACCATGCGCCGAATACCACAATACAGCCGCCGTTGCGCTCCGCGCGAACGGCCGGGCTGTCGGTATCCGGGCAGTCGGGGATGGCGTGAATGTCGCTGTGCGTGAAAGTGTCGGACCAGTCTCGCCATGAGATGCTGGCGGATCTCTGCCAGCGGAACACGCCCTGTCAACTGCGCTACGTCACCGCCCGAAGGATCAAGATCGACGCCAAGGTGCGCTTCCTGAGTCTCATCGAGCAGCGTGTGGTGATCGATATGCCGACCGTCGCTGCCCGCCCGGTCCTGATTCGGCCGGGCGAGGTCGTCGAGCTGTTCTTCCTCTGGAAGGGACAACGGTTCGGGCTCCGGTCGAGGGTCGTCGGACGAACCCGATGGCAAGTCGGCAAACTCCAGGTGCTGGATGCCCTGACCCTGAACTATCCGGAAGAAATCGAAAAGGCTCAGCGTCGGGAATGCTATCGCCTGTCGCTCATGCACCTGCCGTCGGCGGCGATCACCCTGCGGGAGGTCGCCGAGGACCAAGCGGCCGACCCGTCTGCCCCGATCAACTCCGAGGCGGAGGAGGCCGACGGAGAGGCGGAGAACGCCGATGGAGAGGTGAGCGACGCGGGCACGGAGGTTCCGACGACGCCCCCGGGGATCAAAGGACGCATGATGAACCTCTCCGAAACGGGTTGCGGCATGGTGTTCGAGAAAACCGAAGCCCGGCGGTTCCCCATCAACGCATTGTACCGGGCGTGTTTTGTATTACCCGGCGACCCCGAGCCGTTCGATTTCGTCGGGCAGATTCGCTGGAGCCGGGATCACCCGGCCGGCGACCGCATCATGGTAGGGATAGCCTGGCAACTGGACCCGACGGAGCGCGAACATGCGTCGATCCAGACTCGCCTGGCAAAGTTCATCGCCACCGAGCAGCGCGAGGCGCTCCGCAGGGCCAGGACAGCCGATCGTTAAGCGACCGAAGGTGCACAGCGACATCAGGCAACCACGGGAACGAACATGGCATTTGCAATTGATCTGAGCGAGCGGCAGTCGGCCAGGACGCTGGAACAGGCGATTCGGCATCAGGCCGCAACGATTTTGGAAACGCGGCTCTGGCCGGCCGCTGACCCCATTGTCTGCCACCTTGAACGAGCCCTGGGCCCGGAACACAAGGCCCTGACGGGGGCCGCCGGCCTCGTTCTTGTCTGCGAACCGGGGGGCGACGCGACGGGAGAGGACGCGACTCCCTCCGCCGAAGACCCCGACAGGGTCGCCGACCGCTACCGGCAACTCGTCGGCACCTACTGCGACCTCATCATCCGGCTCGGCGAGCACCTCTACCTCGCGGCGACGGATGTGCTCAAAGTCGAGAAGCCTTCCGCGGTGCACCCCGAGGTCCGAATCCACGTCTCGCGACCGGAAACCCTGCAGGTCGCCCAGCGCCGCGTCTATCGCCGCATTCAGCTTGGCAGCTCCTCCAAAGTCCGCATGAGCTGGACCCGCGATGACGAGCAGCCCGGCGAGGGCATTGGCTGGTTGTGCAACGTCAGTGCCGGTGGGATTTCCTGCCGGGTGGACGCGCAGCTTGTCGATCGGCTGTTCATCGGCGAGCCACTACGGGTCGAGTTCCGGTTGTCGCCCACGGACCCGGAGACGTTCGCCCTCGACGCGGTCATCTGCAACAAGACGCCGGCCGGCAGCGAGGGCAAGATGTTGATTGGCATGCAATTTGTGACCGGCACCGGGCACGAAGCGTCCGAGCTTGCGGCGGAATCCCTCCGTCGTCGACTGC
This sequence comes from uncultured Planctomycetales bacterium, assembly GCA_964511155.1. Lineage (GTDB taxonomy): Bacteria > Planctomycetota > Phycisphaerae > UBA1845 > PWPN01 > JAAYDF01. Next base: position 31,067 of record CAZEEJ010000022.1, read on the forward strand.
TGGAACGTCATATCGTGGCCGGCCGGGCTTCCAATGAAGGTGGACGATGACACAACTCCTGCCGATCGAGGCGGACGAAATGGCCCGTTGCCTGCAGGCGGCGGTGGACGACCGCGTTCCGGTGAACGTGCATTGCCGCAGTGTCGGCGGCGGGACCGTTCACCGCACGCGTGTGCTCGCCGCCGACGTCCAACTCGGCCAACTGCTGATCGAGTACCCGACGCCGATGGCCCAGGGACAGGCACACGCGGAGATTGTGCCCGGCCAGTGCCTGGGCCTCTCCTTCCACCGCGGCAGCCGGAAGTGCGTGTTCGACGCCGAGACGATCGGCCGATGCAGTTTCAGGACGCGCAGCGGGCGCGATCTGCCGGCCATCGCCCTCCGCTGGCCCGACAGCGCTCACCAGTTCCAGCGGCGTCTCTACGTGCGTACCCCTGTACCACGGAGTCTGGCCCTTCCTGTGGATCTCTACCGGGAAGAGGAGCCGCTGCCTGGCCCCTCGGGGACGATGCCCTGTCGCGGGCTCATGCTCGATCTTTCCGCCGGCGGCCTGAGCGTGGCCGTGCCGACCAATCGCAACGTGGGCCGGTGGCGGATGGGTGAAACCGTCACCTGCGCGTTTCGCCTGCAACCGGACCGGCCCGCGCGGCAGCTTGCCGGCCGAGTCGCCCATTGCCAGCGGCTCGACGACGGGCACACGCGGCTTGGCCTGCAGTTCGTGGGGCTCGAATCCACCCCCGATGGGCCGACGGTCATCGAGCACATCCGTCGCCTGACCTGCCGGTTCCGACGCATGGCACCGCGGCGCCGCTTGTAGCTGGTGGCCATCGGGCGTACCCTGGAGGGATGAAACGCTATGCCATCCTGGAACTCGGCCCGGGCTCCGTGATCCTTGCGGCCACGCGCCGCGGCCTGTCAGACGTGCTCATCACTCGTCGCGGGGCAAACACCGCTGAGCGCCTCGCCCACAAGCGGTGGCCCGAAGCGGCCCCCGACCCCATCCTCTACCCTGCCTTACAGGAACAGCTGCGGGGGTACTTCGCCGGCGAACGTGTCCGTTTCAAGGTGCCGCTCGATCTCGAGGAACTGACCCCGTTCCATCACCAGGTGCTGGAGGCTTGCGCCAGGGTCCCCTACGGGACGACGACCACGTACGGGCAACTGGCCAGGCAGGTGGGTCGTCCCGGAGCAGCACGGGCCGTCGGCCGCGCCATGGCACGCAACCCTGTACCGCTGGTCGTGCCTTGCCACCGGGTCGTGGCGGCCGACGGTTCACTCGGCGGCTTCTCGGCCGAGCAGGGGGTCGCGCTCAAACGCTGGCTGCTGGACCTTGAAGCGGCGACGACCGGCGACCCCTGATCCCCGCCAAGCCCAACAGCATCATCCACAGAGCCGGGCCCACCCCGGCTCCACAAGGTGGCCACGGCAACGGTGGCAGGCACGAGTCCTCGGACAAGCCACAGCCGCAGTCGCCCGGTTCCGTCTTGAGTGGATCGTCGGCACACCGATCGAGCTGATCCGTTACGCCATCGCCGTCCCGGTCGACCAGGGAGCAGCCATGGACATCGACCGGTGCCCCGGCGGCCGTGCCCGGGCAGAAGTCCGCCTGATTGGTCACGCCGTCGCCGTCATCGTCAGCCACTGAGCAGCCATCCGCATCCACGGGTTCCCCTGCCGCGGTACCCAGGCAAAGGTCAACCTGGTCGGTGAGCCCGTCGCCATCCTCGTCCAAGGTCGAGCAACCGTTCGCGTCGACCGGTGTGCCAGCCGCCGTACCCGGACAGAAGTCCGACTGGTTGGTCACGCCGTCGCCGTCATCGTCAGCCACCGAGCAGCCATCCGCATCCACCGGCTCACCTGCCGCAGTACCCAGGCAAAGGTCCAACTGGTCCGTGAGCCCGTCACCATCCTCATCCAACGTCGAGCAACCGTTGGCGTCGACCGGTGCGCCCGCGGCCGTTCCCGGGCAGAAGTCCGACTGGTTGGTCACGCCGTCGCCGTCATCGTCGACATCCGAGCACCCATCCGCATCCACCAGTTCCCCAGGAGCGGTCTCCGGGCAGAGATCGAACTGGTCCGCAACGCCGTCGCCATCCTCATCCAGCGTCGAACAGCCGTTGGCATCGACAGGGGCGGCGGGCTCGGTGTCCGGGCAGAAGTCCGCCTGATTGGGCACGCCATCGCCGTCGGCGTCGGCCACCGAGCAGCCATTCGCGTCCACCGGTTCGCCTGCCGCGGTGCCCAGGCAAAGGTCAAACTGGTCCGTCACGCCGTCGCCATCCTCATCCAGCGTCGAGCAACCGTTGGCATCGACCGGTGCGCCCGCGGCCGTGTTCGGGCAGAAGTCGGCCTGGTCGGTCACGCCATCGCCATCCGCGTCGGCCAGCGAGCAGCCACGAGCATCCACCGGTGCCCCGGGCGCCGTGTTGGGGCAGTGGTCTCGCTGGTCCCGTACGCCATCACCGTCGGCGTCTAACGTGGAGCAGCCGCGCGCGTCCACCGGCGCCCCCGCCGCGGTGTTGGGGCAATGGTCATACTGGTCGGTGACGCCATCACCGTCGGCGTCCAGCGTCGAGCAGCCGTTCGCATCCACCGGTGCACCGGCCGCCGTGTTCGCGCAGTAATCGAACTGGTCCGTCACCCCGTCGCCGTCGGCGTCCAGCGTAGAGCACCCGAAGTCATCGACCGGGGCGCCAGGCGCGGTACCGGGGCACCAGTCGAAGCCGTCGTTGATCCCGTCGCCGTCTGAGTCCAGCGTGGAGCAGCCGTGCAGGTCTACGGGGTCACCGGGCGGCGTGTTCGGGCACCAGTCGAATTGATCCGGCACGCCGTCGTTGTCCTCGTCCCCAGGCACGCCCGACACCGAGCGTGGCCCGGCCGCCAGAACGAAAACGGCCAGAAGCATTCCCCCGACGGCCCGAAACGCAGTTGTCCGCTGCATGGCAAGTTCCTCCGGTGGCAGGTTGCGGCTCGATTGGAAGCATGTGTTGGTTTGTCCAGCGGTGATCGACCGGGCACCGCCCTCGGTATTCCATCGGCAAAAGAGGCCCTCCCGACCACAGGTTTTGGCCGCCGAGCAGCCCCTGCCCTGCCCCTGGCGCTCTCCCCTTCAGTATACGTTCGGCCCGTCCATTGACGAAAGCCCCCGGTACGGAGTACACCAGTCACCGGCAACAAGGGAGGAATCCATGGACAGACGAAGTGGGAACCGGTGGAGGTGGGCGGCAATGGTGATCCTGGGAACGGCGACGGTAGCGGCGGGGGAGCTCAGCTCGACCGCATTGCGGTGCGAGTACGCGGAGAACCCATTAGGCATCGACGTGGCCAAGCCGCGCTTGAGTTGGATACTCCAATCCGCTGAGCGGGGCCAGGCCCAGACGGCCTACCAGGTGCTCGCGGCCACGGCCCCGGCGGTCCTGGCCCGGGACCAGGGGGACCTGTGGGACAGCGGGCGTGTGGAGTCCGCGGAGAGCCTGGGAATCGCCTATGCCGGGCCGGCCCTGCACAGCGGTCAGCGGGTGCACTGGAAAGTGCGTGTGTGGGATCGCGACGGGCGGGCCGGCGACTGGAGCGAGCCGGCCTGGTGGGAGATGGGACTGCTCCATTCCGGCGACTGGCGGGGGCAATGGATCGGCACACCCGGCGAGCGGCCGGAGCGCCCGGAGGACTTCTATCGCGACAACCCCGCGCCACTCCTCCGTCGCGAGTTCGACTTGGCCAAGCCCATTCGCAGGGCGCGGGCCTACGCCAGCGGGCTCGGCTACTACGAGCTGCGGCTCAACGGTCAGCGCGTCGGCGACCACCTGCTCGACCCCGCGTGGACGAGCTACGGCAAGCGGGTGTTCTACTCGACCTACGACGTGACCGAATTGCTCCGGGCCGGCCGCAATGCCGTGGGGCTCATGCTCGGCAACGGCTGGTACAACCCGCTGCCCATGAAGATGTGGGGGCGGTTCAACCTGCGCGAGGCCCTGACGGTCGGCCCGCCGCGGGCCATCCTGCACCTGGAGATCGAATACGAGGACGGCACACGGGAGAGCATCGGGACGGACACCGCTTGGCGTGCGGGTGAGGGACCGATCCTGCGCAACAGCGTTTACCTGGGTGAGGTCTATGACGCTCGCCGGGAATCGGCCGGCTGGGACCTGCCCGGCTTCGACGATGGCGACTGGCCCGTTGCCGTGACGGTCAGCGAACCGGTCGGGCCGCTCCAGGCGCAGCCGCTGCCGCCCATTCGGGTAACGGCCGCGCTGAAGCCGGTTGCGGTGTCTGAGCCGTCGGCGGGCGTGTACATTTTCGATATGGGGCAGAACTTCGCCGGCCGGGTGCGTTTTCGCGTCAAAGGCCCGGCCGGTACGCGCATCGCACTGCGCTACGGCGAGTTGCTCTACCCGGACGGCACGTTGAACCCGATGACCGGCGTCACCGGGCAAATCAAACAGCCGGGCCTCGGCGGCCCCGGAGCGCCCGACGTCGCTTGGCAGCAGGACGTTTACATTCTCAAGGGCGGCGATGCGGAGGTCTACGAGCCGCGGTTCACCTTCCACGGCTTCCGCTACGTGGAGGTGACGGGCCATCCCGGCCGACCGGCCCTCGATGCCCTCGAAGGTCAACGCATGGGCAGCGACGTGCGGCAGGTGGGCACGTTCGCCTGCTCGCATGAGCCGTTCAACAGTCTGCAGAAGATAACGGAATGGACGCTGCTCAGCAATCTGTTCAGCGTGCAGTCGGATTGCCCGCATCGCGAGAAGTTCGGGTACGGCGGTGACATCATTGTGTCATGCGAAATGGCCATGCTCAACTTTGACATGGCGACCTTTTACGCCAAGACGGTGCGTGACCACGCCGACGCGGCCCGCGACAACGGCGGCCTGACGGCGACAGCCCCGTTCGTGGGCATCGCCGACGATGGGCTGGCGGAGGGGGTCGGCCCGATCGGCTGGGCTTCGGTCCACCCGGTGCTGCTGTGGCAGCTTCACCAGTACTACGGCGACCGCGAGCTGATGGCCGAGCAGTACGAGGTGGCCAAGCGGTGGGTCGAGTTTCTGGAATCCAAGGCCGAGGATCATGTGATCTCGGTTTGCATCGGCGACCATGAAACGCTGGCCCCCAAGACCGTTGCCCTTACCAGTACGGCGTTCTACTACCACAACGTCGATCTCCTGGCCCGCATCGCCCGCACGCTGGGTCGGGCGGCTGACGCCGAGCGTTATGCCGCACTCGCCAAGACCATCCGCGAGGCCTTCAACGCTCGCTTCCTCGAGGCCGATACGGGCCGCTACGATCTCGCGACGCAGGCGGCCCAGGCTTTTGCCCTGTATATGGATCTCGTGCCGTCCGGTGAGCTACGCGGCAAATCGCTCGAAGTGTTGGTGCGCGATATTCTCGACGGTCACAACGGGCACCTCAGCACGGGCATCTTCGGCACGAAGTACATGCTTGAGGCCCTGACCCGCCTCGATCGGGCCGACGTGGCCCACACGCTGGTCAGCCGGGAGGATTTCCCCGGCTGGATTCACATGCTGCGTGGCGGCGCGACCACTCTGTGGGAGCATTGGGAGTTCAGCGATAACACTTACTCGCACAACCACCCGATGTTCGGCTCGGTGAGCGAGTGGTTCTATAAGGCTTTGGCGGGCATCCGGCCGGCCGCCGACGCGGTGGGGTTCGATCGCATCGTGATCCGCCCGAACATCGTCGGCGATCTGACCTGGGCACGCGGTGCGTATGAGTCGATCCGCGGCCGGGTCGCCTGCGGGTGGCGTTTGGCCGACGGCAAGCTGGAGCTGGATGTGGTCGTGCCGGTCGGGGCCACCGCGACGGTATATGTCCCCGTGCGACCCGGCAGCCGGGTCACCGAAGACGGCCGACCTGTTGCCGGCAAAGCGGGGACGACCGACGGAGCGTCGGGAATCCCGGGTGTGTTGCGAACCTCGATTACCGCCCCGGGCCGCGAGGTCCTTCAAGTGCAGTCCGGCGAGTACAAGTTCGTGGTCAGCGGCTGGTCCAGCGATCGGGGGTAACCGTTCACGGACCCAAGTACCCTGCGACTCGGGGCTGGCACTCAAACAAGCACTCGGGTTTGGAACAACGAGAGAACGGAGGGAACGGAGGACAGGCCGGCCTCTCTGTTTCCTCAGTTACCTCCTTGTTCAATGATTACTCATATTCCGAATGATCCATCGCAACCACAGATGAACACAGATAAACACTGATAAGAAAAGGAGTTGGAGAACACATCGCATCCTGATCCCGCGGCGCGCTGTGTTTGACGCCGATCTCTTGCTTTATCTGTGTTCATCCGTGTTCATCTGTGGTTTGATTTCAATCGTGAATAAACCGGGCTAAGGGGTTCGACTCGTGAACGGTTACCCTGACGGTCGCGGCTCTGCCTGTTGCCGCCGGTCGCCACGGGGGGCGACCGCTACGGGTTACTCCGCTTTGCGCCTGGGGGAGACGGCTTGCCGCTTCGCGGGACTACCGGGTAAGCTACGCTCTCGGCTTGCCTCTTCGCGAAGAGAACCTGCAAGCCGTTGCGTCGTTCGCATCGAACGTCCGTCCGGAACATGGAGATCATTCGATGAGTCGTATCACCCGACGTCGGTTCCTGAATCAATCCATCGCCTCGGTGGGCGTCGCCGGGGGCGTCGCGGCGGCAGTACGGGCCGCGTCACCGATCCCGGTGACGGCCGCCGCTCGCAGCGCGATCCTGGGGGCTAACGAGCGCATCCGGTTTGCCGTCATCGGTACCGGCGGTCAGGGCCGGCACGACATGCTCACCTTCTTCAAGCACGATAACCAGAACCTCGAATGCCCGCTGATCTGCGACGTGGACGACGGCATGTTGGCCAAGACGGTCGAGGCTCTTGAAAAGGCCGGCAAGAAGCGGCCCGAAACCGTCAAGGACTTCCGCAAGGCCTGCGAGCATAAGGACATCGACGTGGTCCTGGTGGCCACGCCGGACCACTGGCACCCGCTGATGACCATCGCCGCCTGCGAGGCGGGCAAGGACGTGTACTGCGAAAAACCGCTGGCCAACAGCATCGGCGAGGGCCAGGTCATGCTCGACGTGGCCCGCAGGACGAAGCGCGTCGTCCAGATGGGCACCCAGTGGCGTATGAGCCGCCATCACGCCGAGGCGGTCGAGTATGTTCAGTCGGGCAAGCTCGGCAAAGTGCGGCTGGTCCGCTGCTGGGCGGCGCTGGCCTGGTTCCCCAGTATCGGCAAAGTGGCCGACGCTCCGGTGCCGGCCGGCGTGGATTACGACATGTGGCTCGGGCCCGCGGCCTTGCGGCCGTTTAATCCCGCGCGTTTCCATTTCACTTTTCGCTGGTTCTGGGACTACGCCGGCGGGCTCATGACCGACTGGGGCGTCCACCTGCTCAACATCGCCCTATGGGCCATGAACGCCGAGACCCCGGTCCGCGTTGCGTCCACCGGCGGCAAGTACGTCTTCGACGACAGTGCCGAGACGCCCGATACCCAGTGCACGCTTTTTGACTACGGCGACTTCACCCTGATCTGGGAGCACCAGGCGGGCACCGGCCACGGCCCCAACGGCCGCGAGCACGGCGTCGCCTTCTACGGTACCCACGGCACGCTGACCGTCGACGGCGACGGCTGGCAGGTCGTCCCCGAGGAGAAGAAGAAGACGGAGTTCCCCGCCATCCAGAAAAAACGCGAGGACGACCCGGAGCTGTGCCGCGTCCGCCTGGTCGGCGACTTCATTGAGTGCACGCGCACGCGCGAGCGGCCCGCCGAGGACATCGAGATCGGTCAGCACGTCACCGCCGTCGCCCATCTGGGCAACCTGGCCCTGCGTACCGGCCGGTCCATCGAATACGACGCCGCCAACAGGCGCGTCATCGGCAACGACGAGGCCGACCGCATGGTCACCGCCGCCTACCGCGGCCCGTGGAAGCTGCCGTCAACGCCCTGACCCTCGCCGCTTGCGGCTTCGCAGCGATCGCGGGTAATCTCCCGATCCGATTGGGGTGTAACTCACCTCCTGCGGGGCGAGATGGGGACAGGCGCAGACCTTCCGTGGTTGTCGAGCCTGAAAGGCTCGTTCTGCCAGCCCAGGCCGAAGGCCTGGGGACCGTATCACATGTCAAGGTCCGGCCCTGAAAGGGCCGTTCACGCCGCCACTTGGCCTGGCAACGCTACGGCTGCTTCTCGCTGCAAAGTGAACGAGCCCTACAGGCTCGCCTCGAGGAGGAGGCACACGCTTCCCCAGGGCTTCACCCTGGGCTGGTGGAACGACCCCGTTGGGGTCGAAGAGGCCATCGCAATACTCGAACCTGCGCGCAACAACCCCTCGCCGCTTGCGGCTCCGTGGCCATCGCCGGTAACCTTTCGACAGAACTGAAGCCGGAACGGGCGTAGTCACCGGCAGAGACAATGAACGGAGATACGGTAGAATGCCCCATTCGCCACAATCGGTTCCCAAACCCATGGCCGTAGGGCTCTGTCTGGCGCTGTTGACCGTGCTGTTCGGGTTTGCGCTGGGCGGCACCTTCGGACTCGCGGAAGATGCGCTCAAGACGCACCTGAAGGACGCGGGCAACGCCGTTCTGGAGTCCGCCTACCAGGGCGACGTCGCCGCCAAGGATGCGGTGGTCGCAAAATCCTGGGAATACTTCAAGCGGGCCCACCTGCACGGCGGCGGCATCGGCGCGGCCGCCACCGCGTCGATCGTGGCCCTGCTCCTGCTCTGCCGCGCGGGGGCCGTCGCTCAGCTCAGCGCCCTTGCCTTCGGGCTCGGCGGTCTGATCTACTCGTCCTACTGGCTGTGGGCCGGCCTCATCGCCCCCGGAATGGGCGGCACCGGTGCCGCCAAGGAAGCGCTTTTCTGGTTCGCCACCCCCGGCGCGGCCCTCTGCATCTTCGGTCTGTGCGGCACGATCTACTGCGTGGCGCGCGACTGCCTGTTCCGTTCGCAGGAGTAGGAACGGACAACACTGCGGCCGCTTGCGGCTTCGCATGGAGGCGGCACGGTCTCCTCCACGGACAACTTCGCGCGGTGCGGTCCCGGAACGGTTCCTTCGGCCCCGGTGGTTCACGATCTCGGCAGCACGCGCATGAAGCCGCCTTCGTAGCACAACTCCCCCTGGGCACAAGCACCGCTGCCCCCCGCTCGCGTTCACGCGTTCGGCATGAAGCCTAGTTGTTACTACAAGTTGAATCATCCCTCTCCCGGCTTCACACGAAACTCGGCCATGAGGGCGAGCTCGCATCGCGAATACCTGATATTGTATAACTATATATATAACATGATGATACATAGACATATCGTCTGACTACCCACAGGTTAGCGTCATGATGGGCATCTGGGATTGCACGCCCCGATCGTCAGAACGGTCAGCTCAAGACCGATTCAAAAAATAGTTATGACCTATTGAACGTGTTGTTGTAATGTGTTATCCTTGCGGCGATGCATACGGTCAAGAAGCCCACGAAGACGCGTAAGGTGAAGGCGTTGCTGCTCAAGGAGATCACGCGCGAGCAGATCCCGCTGGGCGGGCGGTTGCCTTCGGAGAACGAGCTGATTCGGCGGTTCCAGGTCAGCCGGACCACGGTTCGGCAGGCACTGGCGGAGCTGAGCCATGAGGGATTGATTGAGCGGCGGCAGGGGCAGGGCACGTTTCGGGCGGAGCCGGACCGGCGGCGACCGGTGACCGAGCGGACGCTGGTGGTGGGCGTGTGGTTCAACTGGCCGACGGGACCTCTGTACGGGCCCATGGCGGACGGCATCCGTGATGAGCTGGCCGTGTGGGATTATCACGCGATTTTCGAGGGGGGCATGGCCACCGGGGCCCAGAGCCGGGGCGTCGCCAGCCTGGTGCGCAAGGGGATGGACGGTTTTATTGTCTCGCCGTCGTCCGATCCGTGGGATCCGCACGACCCGCTCCTGGAAATGCTGGATCGCCGTATTCCGCTGGTCCTGGTGGACAAGCGGTTGGCGGGCTGCCAGTCGGACCTGGTGTGCACGAACAGCCAGTTGGGCGCCGAGATGCTGATCGAGCACCTGCTGGGCATCGGGCATCGCCGGATCGGCTTCATCGGGACGGCGGGGGTCTCGACGGTCGAGGATCGTCGCCACGGCTACGAGCTGGTCATGCAGCGGCGGGGCCTGGCGGTCGATCCGCGATGGTCCGAGGTCAGCCCGGAGGTTTACCGCGATTACGGGCGGGCGGCGGCCCAACGCATCCTGTCTCAGCCGCCGGAACATCGCCCGACGGCCCTGTTCGGAGCGAACGACCCGATCGCCGAGACCGTGGCCGACGTCGCCACGGGCATGGGCCTGCGGGTGCCGGATGATCTGTCGGTGGTGGGCTTCGACGACGCGGGGTTCAACGGCGAGCGCGGAAGCTGGCTGACGACTTATGCCCAACCCAAGTATCGGATCGGCCAGATGGCTGCCCAGCTCCTGATGCGGCGTCTTGCTGAGCCCGCCAGACCGATCGAGACCGTGCTGCTCGAAGGCAAGCTGATCGTCCGGACATCGACGGCCCCGCCGGTTCAGCCGGCGTGAGGCGTCGTTGAGAGGGCGGATGCGATGACTGCACAAGCTATCCGACGGGAGGGGCAACTCGGCGGCACCCATCGAGTGTACAGCTTGTCGTCCCACCCCGCTCCGCGAGGATTCACGCTGATCGAAGTTCTGGTCGTGGTGGCGATCATCGCGTTGCTGGTGGCCATCCTCATCCCGTCGCTGGCTCGCGCCCGTGAGCAGGCCCGGTTGACCACGTGCATGGCCAACTGCAAGCAGGTGGCCATGGCCCTGGCCGCTTACCAGACCGAGGAGAAGGGCTACGTCCCGGTGATGTTCAACTATGCGGCCAGCGTTTTGGCCGCGTCCAACCCGCCGGCCCGGGCGTGCTGGGTGTCAGTGGCCTTGCGGCGTTACGACCGGGGGACCGCTCGTCTGAAGGAGTACCACG
>CAZEEJ010000023.1:0-41873 GCA_964511155.1 uncultured Planctomycetales bacterium
CCTCGCCAACCTGACCCCCGCCGAACCCCGCCCGACGGCCTATTCCTCAACGCTGTGCCGAACCGGCGAAACTTGTAGTTCACCCCAAGGGCGGTTGAAATAGGCGGTCGGTGTGGCACCGGACCTCAGCGAGCTCGGTCGAGCTGTGTCTCGCCGGTGCAGGCGGAGCCGCGACCGTGAGGGAGCGGTGGCTTGCCGCCGAGAGGAACCGCTTCCTTACGGTCGCGGCTCTGATGATTGCCCGGGCACAAGGAGATTCACACATGCAGATTCCATCACTACTCTGGAAAGTCCTCATCCTGTCCGCAGCCAGCGCGGCGATCATGCTGACGGCCTGCGGCCCCAGCGTCGGCGACCCGCTCCAACGCACGGGCCAGGAGGTCGTGGCCGCCGGCCAACTGTTCCACATCGGCACGCCGGTCGTGCTGTGGATTGATCCCGGCGGGTACGACGCCTATCGCGCTCACCGCCACTTCGAGCCCGGCGAATACTTCCCCAAGAACCCGGTCGCTCCGGGCAACCCCAACCGCTACGGCACGCGCGGCAACCTGACGTCTGAACTGCAGGCCCGCGTCGACGCGGAAGGCTGGACGCTCGAGAACCTGCAGGAGCAGGTCGACCAGTTCGTCTACCACTATGACGTCTGCGTCACCTCGCGCCGCTGCTTCGAGGTGCTCCACGACCTCCGCGGGTTGTCCGTCCAATTCATGCTCGATCTGGACGGCACGCTCTACCAGACGCTGGACCTCAAGGAGCGGGCCTGGCACGCGGGGTCGGCCAACGACCGCAGCGTCGGCATCGAGATCGCCAACATCGGGGCCTACGGCAACATGGACACCCTGAACAAGTGGTACGCCCTGGACGACTCCGGCTGGCCGTTCGTCATCTTCCCCGACTGGGTGAAGGAGACGGGCATCCGCACGCCGAACTTCGTCGCCCGGCCGGCCCGCAACGGCGTCTTCAAGGAGCGGATCAACGGCCGCGAGGTCATGATGTACGACTACACCGAGGAACAGTACCAGGCCCTCATCAAGCTGACCGCGGCGATGCACCGCATCTTCCCGAAGATGACGCTGGATTGCCCGCGCAATCCGGACGGCAGCATTCGCTGGGACGTGTTCAACAACGAAGAGCAGGCGGCCTTCTCCGGGTTCATGGGCCACAATCACGAATCCAAGGGCAAGGTGGACCCCGGCCCGGCCTTCGACTGGGAACGCATCCTCGACGGCGCCCGCCGCGAGCTGAACCTGTGAGTCGATAGGCGTGGTGAACCAGCGGTGTTCGTTGGCAGTTCCAACTTGGCTTTCTCTCTCATCGCGGGAGTGAGTTTTGACGCTGAAGAAGAAACTGGCGGGCAAGTTCATCGTCTTTGACGGGCCGGACGGGTCGGGCAAGGGGACGCAGATTCGGCTCTTGGCCGAGGCCCTGACGGCCGAGGGGCTGAAGGTCGTGCTCGGCAAGGATCCAGGCGGCACGGAGATCGGCGATCGGATCCGGGCCGTGCTGCTGCGCCACGACCTGTCGCAGATGGACGTGCGGTGCGAGGCGCTGCTGTTCATGGCCTCGCGGGCCCAGTTGGTCGGCGAGGTGATCGAGCCGGCGCTGGCTGCGGGCAAGGTCGTGCTCTGCGACCGGTTCATCTCGGCCACGTGTGCCTACCAGGGAGCGGCGGGATACGACGCTCATCGGATCATCGAGCTGGGCCGATTTGCCGTCGGCGCGACGTGGCCGCAACTCACGCTCATCGTGGATGTGCCTGCCGAGGAGGGCTTCCGTCGCACGGGACGCAAGCCTCACCATACGGGCAATCAGCGTTTGCGGACCGATGCCAGCCAGGGCCTGCTGCTCGACGACGTCGAGCACGACGCGATGGAGGCTCGCCCGATCGCCTATCACCGCAAGGTCCGCAAGCTCTTCCTCGACCTGCCGTCGGAGTACCCCGGCCTGGTGGAGGTCGTCGACGGGCACGCCCCGGCCGACGAGGTGCACCGTCGCGTGCTGGAGGTGTTGCACCGTGTCGATCTTTGACGTCCGGCACCAGCCGCGGGCTCATCGGTTCATCCAGCGAGCGTTGGCGAGCGAACGGATGCCGCACGCGTACCTCTTCACCGGTCCGGAGGGCGTGGGGCGCGAGCTGCTCGCCCGGCGGCTGGCCCAGACGCTGCTGTGTGCCGCGCCCGCAGACGGGGCGCCGCCCGAGGAACTGGGCGGGTTCCTTGGCATGGAGCAGGTTCGCGATGCGTGCGGCACCTGCCCGGACTGCCGCCTCGTCGTGGCCGACACGCACCCCGACCTGACCATCATCCACCGCATGTTGGCCAAGCAACATCCAGAGTCCGACGTGCGCAGGAAGAAGGCGCAGGTCATCAGCATCGACGTCATCCGCCATTTCATGATCAGCCGCGTGGCCCTGCGACCGGCGCACGGTCGAGCCAAGGTTTTCATCGTTCGCGAGGCCGAGCGGCTGAGCGAGGAGGCGGAGAACTGCCTGCTCAAGACGCTCGAGGAGCCGCCGGGGGACACGTTCATCATCCTGGTCACGTCGGCCATGGACCGCATGTTGCCCACCACCCGGTCTCGATGCCAGCAGGTGCTCTTCGCTGCCCTGCCCGCGGCCTTCGTGCGCGAGCGATTGAGTGCCCTGAGGCCGGACGCTTCGGAGGCCGAGATTGCCTATCTGGCCCGGCACACGGGCGGCCGGCTTGGGCATGCCCTGGAGCTGATCGACGACGGCCTGTTTCCGCTCGCGACGGGCTGGGCTCAGCGGCTGGCCGGTCTGGCGTCACCGCCGCGCGGGTTCTCCGCACACGCTCTGGTACAGCCGTTCCTGGCTGACGCTCGCCGACTGGCCAAAGGCGCGTCCGATCGTGATCCGGAGATGTCGGACCTGGATGCCACGCGAGTCGGGCTGCAACGGCTGCTCGGTGTGCTGGCGGGCTGGTACCAGGAGGCAATGCGGCGGGTGGTGGGTGTGCCGGGGGAGTCGCTGCACGCGGATCTGGACGGTCTGGCGGACGGGATCGCCGCCGGGCAGAGCGCCGAACGGCTGGTCCGGGCCTTGCGGCAACTGAACGAGACGGACGGGCATCTGGGGCGTAACGCCAACATCGATCTGGCAGTCGAGAACCTGTTCATCCGGCTGGGGGGCATGGTCCGCGGGCGAGCGAGTGCGTGAGCGTTCCGGCGACGGAGGTCGGCCCCGACGGGTCAGCATCTCCGTACCGCGACCGTCAGAAGGCACAAAGGCAGAAGGCACAAAGGCAGAAGGCACAAAGGCAGAAGGCACACAGGCACAAAGCGCGGCGGGGATGGGCCACCCGGCCGCCGCAACCCGTCACGGACCCTGGGCAGGCCGTACCCGCCCGGTGACCATGCATCGGGACGCTTGACCGTCTATAATGGCATCACCGGTTCGGGCCGGGCTCTCCCCCCGCCCGAACGATATAGAGGATAAGCGGATGAGTGACGAAGCCCAGAGCAGTGCTGCCCCGTCGAAGTGCGGGAACGGTCTGGAGAAGATCTACCCGAGCACGGCGGTGCGTTACGGCCGCATGAACTACATCGGTGAGTTCACCCACGCGCCCAAAATGCAGTTTACCTGTGGGGGCAAGGTGGTCATCGCCACGGACCGGGGTATCGAGATCGGCCAGCAGGTGAGCCTGACCTGCACGAGCTGTGAGAAGTCGGTCTCGCGGGAGCAGATGCGGGCGTATGCCAAGCGGAGCGGCCCGGACTCCTACCGCCTCAACAACGGGCGCATCCTGCGTGAGGCCACGGAGGCCGACCTGGCCGAACTGCGGCACATCGAGTCCGGCTGCAAGGACAAGCTGCGCATGGGCTGCGATTTTGCCGCCCAGCTCGACTTGGACATGAAGATCGTCGACTGCGAGCACATCTTCGGCGGCGAACGGATCGTCTACTACTTCATGGCGGAGGAGCGTGTGGACTTCCGCGAGCTGGTCCGCCGGCTGGCGGGCGAGTTCCAGACGCGTATCGAGATGCGCCAGGTGGGAGCCCGCGACGAGGCCCGGCTGCTGGCGGACTACGAGACCTGCGGCCGCGAGTGTTGCTGCAAGAACTTCCTCAAGGGCCTCAAGCCGATCAACATGCACATGGCCAAGATGCAGAAGGCCACACTCGATCCGTCGAAGGTCAGCGGGCGATGCGGCCGGCTCAAATGCTGCCTGCGTTACGAACACGACTCGTACGAGACCCTGGCCAGGCGGCTGCCGCGGATCGGGTCGCGCGTCGCCACCCCCGACGGCGTCGGCCGGGTCATCGACCGGCAGATCCTGACGCAATTGGTCAAGATCATCGGAGACAACGGCCGACTTTTCAGTGCGGCCGTTGAGGACATCACCGAACGCGACCTCCCGGATTTGCCGCAGGGCGAATCGCCGGCCAACAGCCAGGCGAGCGCATCATCGGGGCGGGGGGAGCGCGACCGCCGTCGACCGTCACCGCCGGCCCCCGGTCCTTCCCGGCGAGCGGAGCCCCGGACCACACCGGACGAGCCGGTGGACGCCACCCCGAACGTCCGCTCGGATGATCTGATGGATAACGTGCCGGAGGCCTCCGGCGATCCGCAGCCGACTCCCGATGAGAAGGCCCAGCCGGATGCCGGCAATCCCGCGCGCCCGGGGCAGCGTTCCCGTCGTCGGCGTGGCGGGCGGCGTGGTCGCGGTCGACCGCCCCAGGGCCGCGGCCCCGGGCCGGCCGGAGGAGGCTCCTGAACAAAAGTGTTCCTGATTTCGCATCGTCTGTGAGTCCCATGCCCGAGCAGCCTGCCAAGACCCTGGAAGACATTGTTCGCGAGTCGGGCCGCTATCCCCTCGACGCGTTTGTGTTCGTGCAGGAGTGCCTGAGTAAGGCGGCCGACACCGTGTATGGCCCGATGTCCGAGGAACAGAAGCGCCTGGCTCAGTGGCTGGCTCGCCACGAGGTCAAAACCGAGGAACTCCTCCGGCGATGGGAGGAGGGCCGGCTGCCCCCCCGGATCGCCGCGCTGATCGAGCAGATCGGCGGACCGGAGAGCATGAGCCGGCACGTGACCGGGCAGCAACTCTGCTGGGCGGTGCGCGACGTGGCCCTCGAGCAGTGGGGGCTGATGGCCCGCAGTGTGCTGGCCCGCTGGAACATTCTCCGAACCGAAGACATCGGGGCGATCATCTTCACCCTGGTGGATAACCACTGGCTGCAGAAAGAGCCCACGGACGTCATCGAGGATTTCAACAACGTGTTCTCGTTCGGTGAGGCGTTCGAGCGTGCCTACCGCATCCCGACGCCGTGACGGCACGGAGAAGGCCGGTCACGGCGGGGAGCGGTTCGGTCGTTTGTTGGGCCGCGCCGCCGGGGGTAAGATAGCCGTCCAACCTGGATCGGGGCATCAGGACCGCGGCAGGCAAGCCTTATCAGGAGGTTGACATGGCAAACAAGATGAATCGGCGGACGTTCATTCAGCAGTCGGCCGCATTGGGCGTTCTGGTCGTCGCCGGCCGGGCACCCATCGCCCTGGGCGCCCCGCGGCGAGGGGCCAACGAGGAGCTGCGTGTGGCCTGCATCGGGATCAGAGGCCAGGGCGCGGGGCACATCCACGCCCATGCCGGTGCGAAGAACGTGCGCGTGGTGACGCTCTGCGACGTGGACCCGCGGCTCTTCGATCAACGAATCAAGATGGTCACCGATACCGGCGCGCCCGCGCCGAAGACGGAATGGGACCTCCGCCGTGTGCTCGACGACAAGGACGTGGACTGCGTCTCCATCGCCACGCCCAACCACTGGCACGCGTTGGCGACGATCTGGGCCTGCCAGGCGGGCAAGGACGTGTACGTCGAGAAGCCCTGCTCGCACAACATCTTCGAGGGGCGCAAGGCAGTCGAGGCGGCGGCTCGCTACAAACGCGTCGTGCAGCACGGCACGCAGGCCCGCTCGATCGGCTGCGTTCGCGAGGCCATCCGCCTGCTCCACGAAGGGATCATCGGAGAGGTCTACATGGCCCGGGCGTGCTGCTTCAAGCGGCGAGATTCGATCGGCGACAAGCCCGACTCACCGGTGCCCGAGGGTGTGCACTACAACACCTGGCTTGGCCCCGCCCCCGAGCGGCCGTTCAACGAGAACCGCTTCCACTACAACTGGCACTGGTATTGGGACTACGGCAACGGCGACATCGGCAACCAGGGCGTGCACCAGATGGACATCGCCGTCTGGGGCCTGGGCAAGGATCTCGAACTGCCCGTCAAGGTCAGCAGCATGGGGGGGCGTTACACCTACCAGGATCAGGCCCAGACGCCCAACACGCAGATCGCCACCTGCCAGTATGCCGACGGGCGGATGCTGGTCTTCGAGGTCCGCGGCCGGCAGACGAACGATGAGTGGGGCGTGGGCATTGGCAATCTGTTCTACGGCTCGAAGGGCTATATGGCGATCCGCGGCACGGGCGGACCGTTCGAGACGATGATCGACGGCCAGCCGGGCCCCAAGGGTGAAGGCGGGCCGAGCGAGCCCTTTACCAACTTCCATGCCGCGGTACGCAGCGGCAAGGCCGCGGACCTCAACGCGCCCATCGAGGTCGGGCATTGCTCGTCGGCTCATTGCCACTTGGCGAACGTCGCTTATCGACTCGGGCGTACGCTGTCGGTCAATCCGCAGACCGAGCGGTTCGTGAGCGATCCGGAAGCCGATGCCCTGCTCACCCGCGACTACCGGGCGCCGTTCGTCGTGCCGCAGGAGATCTGAGAGTCGGCCACTACAGATTTGGCATGGGCGCAACTCGCCATCCGCGGGCGAAATGACCAATGGCGAATGACCAATGACCAATCAAGTCCGAATGACGAATGACGAATGACGAATGACGACACCGGGGGGTTTGCGCCGGCGTCCTGCGGCTTCGGCATTCGGGCTTGGTCATTGATTGGTCATTGGTCATTCGGCATTGGTCATTCGGTTGTCGGCGTTGCCGTTTTTTTCGGATGGGCCGAAGTATGGGGCCGTGCGTATGCTGTTCCGATTGCTACTGCTGTTCACCGTTGTGCCGCTGATTGAGCTGGCCTTGCTCATCAAGATCGGCGAGCGGATCGGCGCATGGACGACGGTGGGGCTGGTTCTGCTGACGGGCTTGGTCGGAGCGGCCCTGGCGCGGCACGAGGGGTGGCGGACATGGACTGCCATCCAGCACGACCTGGCCGCGGGCCGGCTGCCGGGTGATCGCATCGTCGATGGGCTGCTCATCCTGGTCGCGGGGGTGCTGCTCGTGACGCCGGGGGTGATGACCGACGTTGTGGGCCTGCTGCTGCTGTTCCCACTCACGCGGTGGCAGGTGCGGCGGTATCTCAAACGGCGGCTCGAGGCCCGGATGGTCGTCATGGGGCCGGGGCCCGTGCGTCCTGCCGAGCCTCACGACGATTTCATCGACGTGGAAGCTTGTTCGCCCGACGAATCCGCAGACTGACCGATTCGATGTTCGTCCTGACTGTAATCTGAACGAGCCGCGGGCTTCTAGCCCGCGCGGTCTTTGTACGTGATCGAGGCTTCGCTCACGCAGGAGCCCCGCGCGCGTCATAGTGAGCCGCGGGCTTCTAGCCCGCGCGGTCTTTCGCACGCGATTGAAGCTTCGCTCACGCACCGGCACCGTGCGGGCTGAAGCCCGCGGCTCGTTGGCTCTATTCGCTGTGGGTGACCACCCATTCGCCGGTGGTCAGGCGTTCAAAGAAAATGTAGCGGCGATCCCGCCGGGCGAGTTCGATGCCCTGATTGTCGATGCGCAGGATGGTGCGCTGGTTGGCCGCCAGGGGCAGATGAGAGATGTGTAACCGCAGGCGGCGGACGTTGCTGGTCTGTACATAGATGCGGTTGCGTTCGGGGAACTCGCCCGTGCAGGTGGCCGCGCTGCCCTCGGTGGTCAGCTCGATGATCTTCAGCCAGCCGGGTTGCTCCTCCTCCGGCGAGCGCAGGTACAGCCGCACGGTGTAGGGCGGCTGTGAGTCGTAGCTGGAAGCGGGCAGAGTCTCCGGCGCCGGATCGGCAGGCTGCGTGGCGGCCGGAGCGGTGTCGGTCGGAGTGGGGGGTGTAGTTTCGGGCAACGGCGGGGGAGGTGCTGGCTCCGGTGGGGCGGTCTGCGTGGTCGGCGGCGCCTCGGATGGATCGCTCATCTGGCGGTGGGGGGGCTTGTTGTTGCAGCCGGCCGTTGCCAGAGCCAGTACAAGGAGGGATGTGCTCAATTCGATGCGCGTGCCCACGTTTTGGATCCGGTGTCGGCAGCCTGAAGTTCTCATGGGAAGATCCTCGTCTGCAAGCTCTGTGCGGCGGTTTGCGACCGTTGGACCGTTGGATTCTACGCGATGGTGCACGGTGAAGCGAGGACCCGCGGCTCGCTCGCCCGCGTGGTTGCCGCATCGCGGGGCATGGGCTAAGCTGCTGGTGAAACGGCAGGTGCGAGGAAGCGAGATGGATGCGAGCCGGGCGATGATTCGGAGCACGACGATACTGGCTGTGCGGCGGGACGGGCGGGCGGCCCTGGGCGGCGACGGGCAGGTGACGCTGGGCAATACAGCCGTCAAGCACGATGCCAACAAGATCCGCCGTCTGTGCAGTGGCAAGGTCCTGTGCGGGTTTGCGGGCAGTGCGGCCGACGCCTTCGCCCTGCTGGACCGCTTCGACAGCAAGCTCGAGGCGTTCAAGGGCAACATGCGGCGGGCGGCGATCGAGTTGGCCAAGGACTGGCGCACGGACCGCATGTTGCGGCGGCTGGAGTCACTGCTGGCGGCCGTCGACCAGGAGACTTCGCTGATCATCAGCGGCAGCGGCGAGGTGATCGAGCCGACCGACGGCGTGGTGGGCATCGGCTCGGGGGGCATGTATGCCGCCGCCGCCGCCCGGGCCCTGCTCAAGCATTCCGCTCTGTCACCGGACCAGATCGTCCGTGAGTCGCTGCTCATCACCGCCGGGATCTGCATCTACACCAACGACCACCTGACGATCGAGACGCTTTGATCCTTTTTACCGGAGGCGATCCAGACCGGCCGTGCGGAGCGCGTTTTGAAACCAGGTAGCGTCGGCCCCCCGTGGCCGACGGGCACCGGCGAGACGCCGGTGCCACACCGGTACCGGCGAGACGCCGGTGCCACACCCCCGGTGCTATACCGGGTTGGAGACGTGATGATACGGCCGGCGAGCGCGCGATTATGAGCGACCTGACACCCAGACAGATTGTTGAGGAGCTGGACAAGTACATCATCGGCCAGGATGACGCCAAGCGGGCCGTCGCCGTCGCCGTCCGCAACCGCTGGCGGCGGCAGCAACTGCCGGAGGAACTCCGCGCGGAGGTCGGTCCAAAGAACATTCTCATGATCGGCCCGACCGGGGTGGGCAAGACCGAAATTGCCCGCCGCCTTGCCCGCCTGGTCAACGCCCCGTTCATCAAGGTGGAGGCGACCAAGTACACCGAGGTCGGCTACCACGGCCGCGACGTCGAGAGCATGATCCGCGACCTGCTCGACCTGGCCATTCACATGGTCCGCGAAGAGCAGTCGGAGGTCGTGCGGCAGGAGGCGGAACGGCTGACGGAGGAGCGGCTGCTGGACGTCCTGCTGCCCGACGGGGCGACTACCGCTCCCGACCCCAACAACGAGCAGGCCCAGCAGCGGCAGCGCACCCGCGAGAAGTTCCGGCTGCGGCTCCGCGACGGCGAATTTGACGACCGCGACGTCGAAATCACCGCCGAGGAGAAGGTCATGCCCGTCGGCATGATGGCGACGATCGGCGTCGAGCAACTCGATCCCGAGGTGCAGAACTTCTTCGAGAAACTCATCCCCCAGCAGCCGCGCACCCGCCGCCTGCCCCTCCGCGAGGCCCGCAAGCTCCTTTTCCAGCAAACCTGCGAGAAACTCATCGACCGCGAGAAGGTCACCGAGATGGCCATCCGGCGAACGGAGAACAGCGGCATCGTCTTTCTGGACGAGTTGGACAAGGTGGCCGGCCTGTCCAGCAGCCACGGCCCCGACGTCTCGCGCCAGGGCGTACAGCGCGATCTCCTGCCGATCGTTGAGGGCTCGACCGTGGGCACGCGGCATGGCCCGGTCCGCACCGACCACATCCTGTTTATCGCCGCCGGCGCGTTTCACGCGAGCAAGCCCTCGGACCTGATGCCCGAGCTGCAGGGCCGCTTCCCCATTCGCGTCGAACTCGGCGACCTGACGCAGGAGGACTTCGTCCGCATCCTGACCCAGCCGCAGAACTCCCTGACACGCCAGCAGATTGCCCTGCTGGCCACGGAGGGGGTGCGGGCCAGCTTCACCGACGATGCGGTGCAGACCATGGCCGAGATCGCCTATCAGGTCAACCGCAGCACGCTCAATATCGGTGCCCGTCGGCTTTACACCATCATGGAGAAGGTGTTGGAGGACCTGGCGTTCGAGGCCCCGGACCGCTCGGGGCAGACCGTGGTCATCGATGAGGCCCTGGTGCGCGAGCGGCTGAGCGGCATCAGCGACAAGGAAGACGTCAGCCGGTTCATCCTGTGACCGGTGGTTGGGGGGGGCGGCGGGGAGGGACGGGGTCGAGGCCCCCGGTGCCGAACGGGTGGCAGCGGAGCAACCGCCGGATGCCCAGCCAGCTCCCGCGGATCGCCCCCCATTCGCGGACCGCCTGCAGGAAGTACTCGCTGCACGTCGGGCAGAACCGGCACGAGCCGATCAGTAAAGGGGACAGGGCCACCCGGTAGCCGTTGATCAGCAAGCTGATGAGCAGGGTGGGCAATCCGCAGACCAGACGCCATAGGCGGAGCATAATGCCATTGTAGCGACTACGGCTGGTCGTTGAAGAGCAGCTCCCGGATGGTCTTGAACCGGGCGGGGAGGGCGCCGCCGTGCTTGCCGCGCCAGTGGCCGGCCCAATACTTGGCTACCGCCGCGTCGTAGAGCCGAGGCGAGATGAGCAGGGCGGTGGGGTGCCTCAGTCGCAGGGCGCGGGCCACACGCCACAGGCGCAGCATGTCCGCCCAGGGGACGTGCAGCTTCGCCAGGCACCACAGGTACAGCCGCATGGGCTGGGGTTTGTTTTCTTGTCGTTGCCTGCGCCGTTCCAGGTAGCCCAGCAGGGCCACCAGGAGCAGGCCGATGATGAGCAGGGCGGCGACGAAGGGGATCTTCCAGTACAGTTCGGGATCGGTCTGGTCGAACCGGGTGCGCATGCTTTCGAAGGCATCGCGTTGGCGGGGCGATACTTGGGCGAGCAGCTCGAGGATCATGGCGTGGCCACCTCCGGTCGTCTGACCGCCGGCGGGGCGACCGCGACTGCGACCTCGGCAGGCGAGTCGTCGGCGGGCTCCTTGTTCAACCGCTCGATCATGTTCTGGGCCCGATGGCGGACCACCACGTCATCGTCGCACGCGGCCATACGGGCGATGCGGGTCGTCAGGGTGAACAGGCCCATCTGTTCGATCAGCCAGAGGGCGCTGACCCGCTGGGCCCGGTCGCGGTCGGTGAGCATGCGCAACAGGGTCTCCGCCGCCTCGCGCACACCGGCCTTCAAGAGGGCCCTCACCGCGTTCGCCCGTACGCGGTTGTCAGGTGAGGCGAGTTTGGGCAGCAACTCATCGGCCTTACCCTTTCCACCCGCCTGATCGACCGCCTCGACCGCGTTGGCCTGCACGCGCGTGTCCCGGTCGTACAGGGCTTTGTGCAGGATCTGCCGCGTGGTCGCGTTCGGGAGCTTGGCGCAGGCGGCCACCGCCGCGCTGCGCACCTCGGCTTGCGAATCGTGGCTGAGCTGGTAGATCCGCTCGGCGAACGAGGGCACGAGGTTCAGCAGCTTGATCACGGTGATCGCCCGCGCCCGGTCGTGCGCGGCGGGGGCCGCAAGCTGCCGGGTGAGCAGGGCGTGGGCTGTGGGCGTTCGGGCCAGCATCTCCTGGCCGAATTGCTCGCGTTCCTCGGCGGTCAGCCGGTCGAACGCTGCCCAGTACCGCTCGAAGCTAATCGGGCGATCGGTGGGCAGTGGCGTCAGGGTGGTGCCCAACGCGGTCGGATCGGCGGGCATGACCTGCGACAGCGGGTATTCCAGCGGCCGGCGTCGCACCAACTCATACCGGGCGATGCGCGATGCCTCGCCTTCGGGTGAGCCGGCCAGCACACGCAACGCATCCGTCGCGACAGGATCGCTCCACTCCGTCAGCGCCCAGGCTACTGCTCGACGGCCGTCCTCGTCGTCCTGCCGTTGGAGCTGCTTGAACAGGTCGATCTTGCACTCGAGGGGCAGACCCAGGGGCATGACCCATCGCGGGATACGCCGCCGGGCCTCGGACGAGACGTGCAGCAGCTCCATGGCGTGGTTGTCCAGGTAGGCCAGATCCTTGACGGCGCTCATGGCCCGTGCGTGCTTGGGCTGCACCAGCCGCCATGACTGCCGCAGCCATTCATCCAGGAAGGCTGAATCGGTGCAGTGCCCCAGGAACTGGGCCACGTGCGGTCGAAACTGGCTGTGGTGCAGGGCCTGCATGGCGAAGGGCACGAGTCGCGGTGATGGCTCCCGGCCGAAGATGCGCAGCACGGTCGGCCCCTGGCGAGTACCCGGGGCAGTGACCGGTGACCAGAACTTTGCTCCGAGGTCGTCCACCAGCCACATGGCCGCTTCGATGACCGATGCCTGGTGGTGCAGGTCGTAACTCATCAGTCCCGCTTCGACCGCCCCCGCCAACTGCCGGCGGTCTTCTGCGTAAGCGTCGAGTTGGGCCATGCGGGCGCGGATTTCCTCGGGCGGCAGGTGCGTCGGTACCTGGTCCGTGGCCAGGGCGGGCTTTGCTTTGAGGATCTCGTCGGCCAGTTGGAAGAGCGTCTCCGCCGCCACTTCCCGGACCCGGGAGGAGCGATCGTGGAACGCGCCGTCCAGCAGATAGGCGGCCCGATAAAGCCGGCCGCGCCGGATGAGGGCCAGCACGTTCAGCCGGACTTGTTCGTCCCGCGACTGGGCCGCCTCGCGCAGCACGCCGAACAGCCGTTCCGATTCTCCCAGCAGCCGCTGGCACAAGGTGTCGTCCAGGAGATGCAAAGCCATGACCAGGCCGCGCAGCCCGCGGCGTTGCTGCCGCACGAGCAGCGTCTCGATGATGGCCCGACCGGTGGGCAGGTCGGCGCTCTTGAGTGCCCCCAGCAGGGCGTCGTCAGCGGCGGCCTCCCGGGTTTCGGTCAGCAGGCGAAAAATGTAGCGGCCGTGGCCCATGCGCGCAAGGCTCCTCGCAGTCTTTATCGGCTCTGGAGGATCTTGCGTTGAGGACGGCTATGCTGTCATGCGTGTTGAGCGTCCGGGGAAGGGGGACAGGCACTTTTTTGCCTTGAAGGTCTTCTGCCGCAAGGGCGCCGCGATGCCGTCGAGCGACTGAAGCGCGTAGCGAGCCTTCACGCCGGCAAAAAAGAGCCAGTCCCCCCCCACGTACGTGCCGTCCGATAAAGCGGGAGGTCAGTAGCTCAGTCCGTTGTTGCGGCAGTGCACGCGGGGCTTGGCCTCCCGGTGCTGGCTTCCGGCGATGATCTGGCCCAGGTAGACGACGTGATCACCCACGTCGATCTGTCCGGTGACCCGGCAGCCGAGGTGCGCGAGGCAGTCGTCGATGATCACTCCGGTCGGTGCGGTCCGCGTGGTCAGACCGTCGAAGGCGGCGTCGTCCGTGTCGAAGCCCTTGGCGAAGCGCTTGAACACGGCGGCGGAGTCCTCCCCGATGGTATTCAACACGAAGTGCCCCGACTTCTCGATCAGGTCGCGGATGGGGCGGTTTTTCTTGACCGCCACGGTCACGGCCGGCGGCTCGAAGCCCGCCTGCTGTACCCAGGAGGCCAGGATGCCCGTCGATTTGCCGCCGTGAGCGGCCGTGAGCACGAAACAGCCGCTGACAATCTGCCCCAGCGGCTGGGCGATCTGCTGTTTAAGCGATTCTTCCATTACCTTGCTACCTCGGATAAACTCTTGCTTCTCATTTCTTCAGCGTTACGCAACACTGCGTCCGGTTCTGCGGTCAGGGGGTCTCCAGCAGCACAGTGGCTGATTCGCCCGACCCCGCGGGCTTGTACTTCTCCACCAGGTTACGGATCTTGGATTGATCGGGGTTCAGTTCCAGCGAACGATGCCAGCAGTCAATGGCTTCCTGCCGGAGCGTTGTTTCCGTGGGTGCGTTGAGGTACCGGCTCATCTTCACGATGCCCAGGCCGGCGTGGGCTTCCGGCATCTTCGGGTCAAGAGCCACCGCCCGCTCGTAGTGGGTCTGGGCGGCGTCCAGCGATCGCTCCATGAAACAGCAATAACCCATCCGCTCGTGGGCCAGGGCCAGGTCGGGAGCAACCTCGATCGCCCGTTCCAGGGCCTTGTGGGCGTTCGTCAGCCGATTCTGCTTGATGAGCGTGGTCGCCAGGTTGATCAGCACCAGTGGCTGCTGAGGGTCGCGTTCGAGGGACTCGTTGTAGGCGTGGATGGCCTCGTAATGCTTCTGCTGGGCATCGTAGGCGACCCCGAGGTTGGCGTAGGCCGGGGCCTCGTCAGGGGCCAGCTCGATCGCCCGGCTGTAATGAGTGATGGCCTCGTTGAGCTCTCCCGCCTGATGATAGCAGGATGCGAGGTTGAGCCGGGCCTGGACATTGGCCGGCTGGAGTTCGCAGGCCTGCAGGTAGGCGCGGACCGCGTCGGGGAACCGCGTCAGGCGCTGATACACGCGGGCCAGCGAGAAGGTGTAGTCGAAGCTGCTCGGGTCCAGCCGGACCGCCCCTGCGAACCATCGGGCGGCAGCCTCGTAATCGCCCTTGCGTTCCCAGATGGTGCCCAGCCCCGCGTGGGCTTCGGTGAGTTGTGGGTTCAGCTCGACGGCGTTCTGTAACTCGACCAAAGCTTCCTCGAGTTGCTCGGCCTCCAGAAGCTTTGTGCCCTCGGCGACCGCCAGGTGCGAGCGGATCAGGGCGAAGGGTTCGTATTGCCGATTCGCGCACCCCGCGCCCGCCGCTACCAGACACCCTGCCAGGGTCATCCTCCTGACGTACCCTCGCATATTGACCTCCCGCTCGCTACGTGCCGTACCTCGGCCCGCCCGGCCACGCTCGCCAAACGCCGCGGCAGAGGCAATCGCTCCCCCATGTCCAGAGGACCTGGGCCACCCGGCCGGCCGGCCGGCCAGCCTTCGCGAGCGTGCAACATGATACTTGTCGGCCGCCGGGTGTTCAACGCCCGCAAGCCTTCGGTTGGCAACCGGGGGGGCGCTCGCCTACCATCTCCAGAGGTGTTCGGGACCAGCCTGGAGCACAAGCGACGGGGGAGAACACGGACCCAGGCCCGCCGGGACCTCACGGGAGACTTCCGCTGATGATGCGCTACCTGGTGGCCATTCCGGTTTTCAACGAGGCCCAGTACCTGCGGGCAGTTTTGCAGGCGGTCCGCCCCCACGCCGGCGATATCCTGATCGTCGACGACGGGTCGACGGACGACACCCCGCAGCTTCTGGCCGCGGAGTCCGACGTCCACGTCATTCGCCATCGCGAGAATCGAGGCTACGGCCAGAGCCTCATCGACGCCTTCGAGTTCGCCGGTGCCAACGGATACGACTGGCTCATCACCATGGACTGCGACGAGCAGCACGAGGCCGCCCAGATCCCGGAGTTCCTGCGTGCGGCTGCCCGGGGCGATGCCGATATCGTCAGCGGCTCGCGCTATCTCCAGGCCATGGCGGGCAACTCCAAGGCTCCGCCCGACCGCCGCGCGATCAACCAGAAGATGACCGACCTGCTCAACGAGCTGCTCGGCCTGCGGATCACGGATGCCTTCTGCGGGTTCAAGGCCTACCGCGTTGCCGCCCTGGCCCGGCTGGCCCTCACGGTGCCCGGTTACGCCATGCCTCTGCAATTCTGGGTCCAGGCCGCCCGCCAAGGCCTGCGAATTCGCGAGATCCCCGTCCCCCTCATCTACAACGACCCCAACCGCCACTTCGGCGGGTCGCTGGATGATCCGGACGCCCGCCTCCTGTACTATTACGATGTGCTGGTACACGCGCTGGGCGGCCTCGGTGGTCGCCTGACTCACCAACGGCTGGAAGCCGCCTCCAACCGCGAAGGCACAATGAGCCGCGGGCTTTAGCCCGCGCGGCCCTCCGGCCGAGATCAGCGGTGGTCTTACGTGCGAGCACCGCGCGGACCAGCGCCCGCGGCTCTTCCGCGTTGCAATCACCAGCACCCGCGAAGTCAGTCCGCGTGAGTCCTTGGCATCCTGCAGGGTGGATATGTTCGACTTTGACCGACTTGTGACTCCTCCCGGCGACGGTGACGTGCTGATCGAGCCCGACTTGTCCCGCTGGCGGCAACTGCTCGATCAGAGCGCGTCGCCCACCGCGGCGGCAGAAATCCTTTTGGCCGGCCGGCGCGTCGCCGACCTTCGCCCGCTGGTTCGCGAGCGTCTTGCGGAGTTGGCGGTGTGGGCCCACGCGGCCGGTGGCTCCAGCGGCAGGAACCCTTCCCCGAATCCTTCCTCCGGCCCGCTGATTCTGACCGGCCACCAGCCGGCGTTCATCCATCCGGGCGTCTGGGCCAAGCAGGTCGTGGTTCGCCACGTGGCCGAGCAGTGGGGGGGGACGGCTCTCGATCTCGTTGTGGACCATGATGCGCCGCACTCGACCGCGCTGCAGATGCCTTGTGTCCAGCCGGACGGGTTGGTCGCCCCGCGTGAAACCAGTTGGGGTCAGGCTCCGGCCGGCAGCCCGTACGAAGGCCGACCGGCTCTCACTGCCGCGGAGATCGACGGCATCCGGCAGCCCTTGGCCGCCACGCTGGGCGAGCGGTGGGCCGACTCGATGCTGACCGAGTACCTGGCCGGCTTCTCCGAAGCCCAAACCGCGGATTTTGTAGACCAGCACCTGGCCGGCCGGTCGCGGGTCGATCAGGCCCTGGACGCCGACCTCCCTCGGGTGCGGGTCAGCGAGGCATTCGGCGGGCCGTTCCTTGCCGACCTCTTGTCGTGTGCGGACCGGTTCGCGACGGCCTACAACCGCAGCCTGGCCGATTACCGCCGCCGATACGCGGTTCGCAGCCCGGACCGGCCGCTGCCGGACCTCCGCAGCGATGGCCCGTGGATCGAGACGGCCCTGTGGATCTACAAGCCTCTCCAGATGCGTCGTCGTCTCTGGGTCCGTCGCAGCCGCGACCGCCTCTGGTTGCGGGCGGATCAGGCCGACGTGGGGAGCCTCGCTTTTGCCGACCTGGAAGCCGACGCCGACGCTGCTCTGGCCGCCCTCGCTCCCTGGCGGATACGGCCCCGGGCCTTGACGCTGACCCTCTGGGCCCGCCTGCTGGCCTGTGACCTGTTCGTGCACGGCATCGGCGGGGCCAAGTACGACCGCATCACCAACGACCTCTTCCGCCATTACTACGGCTGCCCGCCGCCGCCCTTCGCCTGCGTCTCGGCGACGCTGCGGTTGCCGTTACCGCAACAACCCGCGACCCCCGATCAACGGGTGGCCGCCGTTCGCCGCGTGCGTGATCTGCGGTTCAACCCGGACCGGTATCTGTCGGCCCCCGATCCGCAGCTCATCGCCGAGCGTCGCCGACTGATTGCCGAGTCGTCCCGCCTGCGGGCCGAGCAGGGCCCCCGCCGGCTGCGGCGTGAGGTCTTTCTGGCCATTCGCCAATTGAACGCGGAGCTGATCAGCCGCCAGCCCGATCTCGAACAACGACTGCGTTGCGAGGCTGACCTGCTCGACCGGCAGCTCGCCAGCAACCGCCTCGCCGCCGGCCGCGAGTTCTTCTACGCCCTCCAGCCCCGCGACCGCCTCGCAGCCCTCGCCGACCGGCTGCGCTTCCTCGTGTAAAATGATCGTTCCCGATCAACTCAATGAGCCGCAAGGCTTTGCCCGCAACTCAAGGAGTTGAGAACCGCCGATGGACGCCGATGAACGCCGATGAAAGACCAGCCGATTCAGCTTTCAGGCGACGCACGAAGAGGTTGCATGTCTCGTTACCAGACAACGAGATACAGCAACGGCACTCTCGGCCTTATGGAATAGCCTTCTCCGCTGCAGAAAAAACGAACGGTTGGCATTGAGGATCAGATTCCATGGCCAAGATCATCCTCTTCATCTGCGAAATCTGCGCAATCTGCGGACATATTCTTCGTTCGCGATAGCGATTGGTCAGTCTGAGTTCCTGGAGCTTCCACTTCTAAGCGCCAGTTCTGCACTATGACGGACGCCAACAAGCGGCAGAGCTTGGCGGCAATCGCGGTGGCGGCAGCGAGATCTAAGGTGTGGAGGCCACTCAGGCTCTCATTTGAGGCTGCCCATTCCACGACCACGAAGAAACCGTAGATCGGCCCGATCATCAGCAGGGAGACCGCCGCGAGCATCCACATGCCGGGCTTCCGCCATTCCCGACTGAACACGCCACACAAGGCTCCGAGCATCATGGCCATCATCGGTCCCATGACCGGTCCCCATCCCCATGCGACGGCTCCCACGAGCACCGGCAACCCGATGAGCAGGTACCAGATGCCGCGATGGAGAGCGGCATCCAACTGCGATGGTGAGAGAAGTAGTTTCATGGATCGACACCGCGAAAGTCCGCTTCGCAGCCCTCGCCGACCGGCTGCGGTAATGTCAGGGTGGACGTTGTATGCGTCGTATGATGCCCTGCCCGTTGAGTCGTGTCGCCTGCGACACGACTCGGTACCGCAAGCGGCACCGCTAAACAGGTATCTTCTGTTTCCTGCTTCCTGTCTCCTGTCTTCTGTCTCCTGTCTCCTGTCTTCTGTCTCCTGTCTTCTGTCTTCTGTCTTCTGTCTTCTGTCTCCTGTCTCCCGTCTCCCATCTTCAGCGACTCATGCGTTTGAGGAAGCGGTCGGCCTCCTCGTAACCTTGGAAGGTCCGCTCCAGGAGGCGGAACTCGGGCGTGTGGGCCCGGTGCTGGCCGGCCGCGGTGCGCAGGCCGAGCTTCTTGTGCAGCAGCTCATGGTGCATGACGTGGTCGATGACCACGGCGGGCACGTCCGGCCGGTCGAGGGTGGCACTGATCATCACCGTGTTACGCACAAAGTTGAAGTGCCCGAACGTGCGGTGGGTCAGCGTGCGGCTCCACATGAGCCGGGGCCGCGGGATGGCGCCCTGGAAGTACCGTCGGTTGACGCGTTCGAACACCTCGGCCAGGTCATGGGCCATGCCGCGGGTATGCTCGACCTCGCCGATGAGGCTCTCGAGCTCCGCGGCCACCTCCTGGTACGGCTCGGCCAGCATGGCGGCGGTGATCTGCGTCTTGGTACGCACGCCGCCGACCATCTGGCGGCCCAGCTCGTGGACGGTCGGCGCGTCAAACGCGATCATCGGCGTCGGCAGCAGGATCCGCGTCCCCCGGGCGACGACCGACCAGCGGTACATGGTGCGCGTGGGCCGATAGTGGACGAGCAGGGGGGAGCGCCAGGCCTTCTCCCGGCCGGGCAGACTCCCCAGCACGCCCTGGGCCCGCTCGACGGCCTGCACGTACCGCCGGAAGGCTTCCTCCTCCGCGAAATACCGGAACCACGCCACCAGCTCCCGCGTCTGCGGCTTGAGGTGCTCGGGTCGCAGGCCCTCCCGCGCGATGGCCCGATCCAACCGGCCGGCGGTCTTGTGGATCACGTCGTGTGTGGCCGTCGGCTTGAGCTGCCGCTCGTGGATCAGCCGGGCGGTGTCATCCAGCACCTGATCGAGAAACGCCCGCAATCCGCGGAAGGTCACGCTCTCCGTCTCCGGTCCGTCCCGCGTCTCGGCCGCTTCCGCCTGCTCGGCAATGGGGATGCCGGCGGCGTCAAGTTGGGTGAGGAAGGCATACGCCCGCCGTGACGGCGCCGGCAGGTGACCCGCCGTCGTCCCGTGTTCGCTCAGAATGGCTTGGACCTGCTCAATCGTCTGCCGCACCCGGCCGATCAGTGCCTCCCGCTCCGCCGGCCCGAGCGGGCGGCTCAGCGTCCGGCGGACCCGATTGGCGGCCTGAACCAGTCCCGTGATGCGCAGTCTGTGCATGTCCGCAACCCGTCAATAGCCCGGCCCGTCCTCAGACGTGCAAGGCGGTGATCGTGACCACGATCACATTGTAGAACACGTGACAGTACGCCGCGATGCCGAACCCCCGGTACAGAAACAGCATCGCCAGGTAGACGCCCGCAAGCGTGCGGAAGAGGAAGTCCCCCAGCACGAACGGGTCGGCGCCCAGCGGCGGATGATGCTGGCCGGCGAACAGGGCCGCCGACAGCAGGACGGCGAACACCCGCGACGGTGTCCGGGGGGCGCGGAAGACGTTGACCAGCAGGATGTCCAGCGCGGTGATGCAGATCAACCGAAAGATCAGTTCCTCATAAAGGCCCGCCCCCAGGCTGCGAATCACCTGGGGGCCCCACTCCGGCCGCAAGTCCGTGGCGCCCATCAGCACCGCCTGGTACAGGATGCGGTTGAAGGCGAACAGCGGCACCGTCCAGCCCAGGCTTTCGCCGATCATCGCCAGGAAGACGGTGGGTTGCACCCGCCAGGGATGCCGGGCCGCCAGGTGCGACGCCAGCAGAATCGCCACCACCGCCAGCGCGGGGAAAATGTACCCGAACCGTCCCGCCCCCAGCCAGATGACCATCCGCTCGATGAGGTACGCACTGACGAGCTGCGACGCCGCCCCCGGCGTGCCGTTTTGCGTGCGATAGATGCCCACCTCGAAAACCACGATCAACGGCACGATGAAGAGCAGGTTCAGCCAGGGGCGCTGCGTGACGTACCAGTACTGTTGGCCCAGGGGAGAGTCGGGCGGTGGGGGGCGGTCGACGCTGACGCCGCCCGATGCCCCCGTTGTGCGGCCTGTCTGCTTGCGCCCCATGCCGGCCGATTATCCCCCGCCGCCCGGCATTCGCAATACCCGACGGCCGTTGTGTTCATCTCCAGCGTCGGCTATCCTGTTCGCGTGGTCATCACGGTGGACGTGGCCATCACGGTGGGCGGCGGGTGGCTCAGGTCCTCTGGACCTGGAGGAGCGATTGCTCCACTCCGCGTGACACCCGCGAGGGCAGGGGTGGTCCGGGACGGGCTCCATCGCACCTCCACCTTCAAGGGAGGCGAGCCACCGGCCGGTCCGTGCCGCGGCACGCGGACCTGGAATCTGAACGCATCCGCTGAGGAATGAGGAGCCATGACGCTCTCCCCCGTTTTCCGTTCGCAGGACGCGGTCGAGGCCCTTGCATCCCGGGGCTATCTTGATCGCTTGGCTCCATCCATTGCCGCCGAGCGAGCGTACGTCGACGCTCTCCACGAGTTGCTCGCCGAGGTGATCGACGGCGGTTACCTGGCCTCCCGGCCCCGCCAGACCGACGACCTCAGCTTTCTGCAGGAGCACTTCTTCCTGACCCTGTTCGACTCGGTCTTCAGGGCTCTCGGCTGCCCGGCGCAGCGACTGCACGCCTACGGCTTGCTCAACCTCTGCGTCAAGGGCCTCGTCGTCTCCGGCGACAACCTCTTCGACAACGAGGCCAAAATGGACCTCCCGCTCGCTCTGGGCCGGGGGCGGCAATTCGCCTCGATTATGCAGATGCTCTGCTTCGATCATCTGGTGATGCGTATTCTCGAGAAGTACCCGCCCGGCACCCGGGAGGATGGTGCCGTGCGTTACCGGCGCGACCTGCTCAGCGAGTTGGCGCGCATCGGCACGCTTGAGGGCAGCGAAGAGGCCGGCATCGACGCCATCCTGCCTATCGAGACGATGATCGAGCAGGTGCACGAGGTTCGCGGCGGGCTGCTTTTCTCGCTGGCTTTCATTGCCCCGCGCATCTGGGAGCCCGCCGAGCACCAGGCCCGCTGGACCGCCGCCCGCCGGGGTATTGCCCGGCTCGGCACCGCCTTCCAGATTGTCGATGACCTCACCGACTTCGAGTTCGACCTGACCCGCCGCAGCCATAACGCCCTCGCCGCCCGCATTGTCCACGACGGCACCGCGGCTGAGAAGGCGGCCTTTCAGCCGCTCTGGGCTGGGCAGCCGGCAACCGCTCGGGTGGTGGAACGCTCGTTTCTGGAGTCGGCCAAGGCGGTTCTGGACCGCGCACGCCTCGAGGCCGAGCGCGGCTTCATCGACCTTGCCGAGGTCGGTTTCTGGTATCCACCGGAGGATGCCGACCTCTTCGTCCGGGCGATCGCCGGCGACGCCGGCGACGACCGCATCGACGCCCTGACCGGGGCGGAAGAAGGCTGAAGCCTTCAGCCTTTAGCCTTTAGCCTCCCCCCTGGTACAATACCGCTCAATGTTCGCCCGACGCATCCTCCATCTCTCGCTCGCGGCCAAGTGTCGCTTGTTGTTCAGCTTCGCGGTCGCGCTGATCATCGCCGCCGCCCTGTTCGTCCCCTGGCGGTCCCTGGAGAACTTCGTGCACGACCGCAACGCACGGCGGGCGCGCACTTTCGCGCTGCTCGGTCGGGCACAGCTCGACCCCGCCAGCAAGGACTGGGTGCAGCAGCAGGTGCGACTCAACCAGTGGTGGAGCGACAATTGGAGCGTCCTGCGGCTGCCTGAGGGCAAGCCTCCGCGGCTCATCCGTCTGGCACCGATCGAGGCCCCGCGCGTCACCCCTGCGGAGCTGCGGGCACAGGTCGGGACGGCTCGACGGCTTCTGCAGCCGCCGCTGGCCGTCGTCGAACGCTGGTTGCGCAGCTCACACACCGTACAGCTGGGCGAGGCCTTCTGGGGCTCGGTCCCCGCGGAGCTGCAGGCCAGGGTGATGACCGAGGTCCGGTCGCTGGGGCTCGACGCGGTCCGGTTGCTTGCCGGCGAGCAGCTCCTGCTGGACGACTTCCAGCGCAAGAGCGTGCGCATGTTTCAGGGCCAGTCGCCCGAAGTGCCCGCTGGCGCGGAGCTTCCCCACGAGGTCTGGCAGACCGAGACCGTTGCCGGGTCACCCACGGTCTACCGCTATATCCTTGCCGTTCGCGGCCAGGACACGGGCACCGGCCAACGCCCGCTCCTGGGTCTCGTCGATGTCAGGCTCGATGCCCCGGATACCGACGAGGTTCTGCTCTGGACGCGGGTCATGATCGTCCTGGCCGGGCTGTGTGC
Source organism: uncultured Planctomycetales bacterium (assembly GCA_964511155.1). Classification (GTDB taxonomy): domain Bacteria; phylum Planctomycetota; class Phycisphaerae; order UBA1845; family PWPN01; genus JAAYDF01. The sequence continues at coordinate 23,064 of CAZEEJ010000023.1, forward strand.
CGGGTTGTTGGCCATCCTGGTCTTCTACCTGATCGTGCAGAAGTTCATCCTGGCCCCGGTGCGCGAGTTGACCGTCCTGGCCGAGGAGATCGCCGCGGGCGACCTGGAGGCCCGGGCGGAGATAGCTACCGGCGATGAGTTCCAGGAGCTGGCCGACGCCTTCAACGACATGCTCGGCCGCCTCGAACGCGCCCGCGTCGAGCTCGAAACCATCAACCGCTCGCTGGACACGCGGCTTGGCGAACTCGCCCAGCGCAACGTCGCCCTCTTCGAGGCCAACCGCCTCAAGAGCGAGTTCCTGGCCAACGTCAGCCACGAACTGCGTACCCCGCTGACCTCGATCATCGGGTTCGCCGACCTGCTGCGCGACATCACCCAGACGGACGGCCCGGTGGACAAGGCCCGCGGGGCCCGCTTCGCCCACAACATCCTGACCAGCGGGCGCAACCTGCTCGATCTGATCAACGATCTGCTCGACCTGGCCAAGATCGAGGGCGGCCGCGTCGAGCTGCATCGCACCCGGTTCTCGCTCATGGACATCTGCGAGGCCCTGGACGACTTCATGCGCCCGCTGGCGGACAAGAAGCAGCTCGCCCTGACCGTGGATCTGCCGCCCGACCTGCCCGTGATGCATTCCGATGCGGGCAAGCTGCGCCAGATCCTCTACAACCTGCTCAGCAACGCCGTGAAGTACACGCCCGAGGGCGGCCGGGTTCGGCTGGCGGCGTCACTGCTGCCCACCGGCAACGTCCAACTGCTCGTCGCCGACACCGGTCCCGGCATCGCCCCCGAGGACCAGGCCAAGATCTTCGAGAAGTTCCGCCAGCTCGACGCCTCCGTGACCCGCGAGCACAGCGGCACAGGCCTTGGCCTGGCCATCAGCAGGGAGTTGGCCCACCTCCTTGGCGGAACCATCCGTGTCCAGAGCGAGCCCGGCAAGGGTGCCACCTTCATTGTTGAGTTGCCCCTCGAATGCCCCGAAATGGCCCGCCGCCCTCTTTCCTCGCTGACCTAGAGCAGGGAGAGTTAGCAAGTTAGCGAGTGAGCGAGTTAGCGAGGCAGCGAGGCAGCAGGTTGTTCCGTACCGCGCCCCTAAGGAAGCGGACAGTCAGCGAGCAAGCAAATCAGCAGGTTGTTCCGTACCGCGCCCGTAAGGAAGCGGACAGTCAGCGAGTGAGCAAGTCAGGAGTCGTGAGAACACAGCCTCACGCATTCGCGATACAAACATGCCAACCCGGCTTGCCGCTTCGCGGCGAAAGGATACCTTGCCCCCTCCTCGCTAGCGCTTGGGGTTCGTTTTCGACCCCCGCTCTCACCCGGGGACTTGCGTCCCCGGCTCGCGTATCCCCCGACCCCCGTGCAACGACGCAATCCCCAATCCCCTCTACGCTCGCTCACCTCTCACCTCTCACATTTCACCTTTCACCTCTCACCTCTCACTTCCAACATCCCAATTCCCGATTCCCGATTCCCAATTCTCGCCCCTCACTTCTCCCGCCGGATGATCTCCGCATCCGCCACGAACCCTGCCTTGAGTCGCAACGTCTCCAGCTTGCCCGAGACTTCGTGGGCCATGCGGCTGTTGGGAAACTCCTGCCGAATCCGCAGCCCCACCTCCAGGGCATCCCGCCATCGGGCCTCGGTCACCGCCAGCCCGAACTGTACCCCGAGGTTCACCAGTCGGGCCTTGAACACGTGCCGGGCGGAGTCCTGCAGCGCCTGGGCCTCCTCCTTGGACAGGTACTCATCCAGCTCGGTCAGGATGCTGATGCCGCGGTCGACCTCCTCGCGCTCGACTGCCGTCTTCCACTGGGTGAGCAGTTCCTGCTTGCGGGCCTCGCGCAGTCGGTTGAGGGCCGTCGGCAGAGCCGCCACCCGCTCGTGCCGCGGGAACAGCTTCATCAGCCGCTCCGACTCCCCCGCCGCCCGCGCCCACTGGTGCTCGGCCATGAGCTTTTCGATGTGGACGATCGCCTCGTTGATCTTCTCCTCGATGGTCATCTCGCGGACTTGGGCGATCTCCTCACGCAGTTTCTGGGCCTCCTCCCGGTACCCGAACCGCCGCTCCATCTCGTCGATCAGGTACTGCGCCGCCCCCATCTCGCCGCTGTACATTTCTTCGCGGATCGCCTGACGCAGGGAGTCACGTTCAAGGTCGCGGTGGGCCAGCGACTTGGCCGCGTCGGAGATCTGGCTGTTGTGGGCGATGAGCTTGACCAGCGGCTCGATCCGGTCGACCGCGTCCAGCAGGTGCAGCGAATGACGGTACAGCCGGCCGATGTTCGCCTCCGCCTGCCCCGCCGTTTCCATGAGCACGAACACGAACAGCGACTGCGACGCCAGCAGCAGCCCCGCCACCAGCAGCAGTGCCCCCGTCGTCCGCGTCCCCGGTTCCAGCAGCAGATAGACCCCGGCCGCCAGCAGGATGAGCCCCACCGCTGTTCCCGCGATGGTCAGGGCCAGCGACAGTTGCCGTACCGGTCGTTGCGGCGAAGGTGTCTCCACCACGGTCGGATTACTCCTGCATTCTCACCCGGACGCCGAGCGAACGCGTTCGCGTCTTCGGACCGAGTAAACTCGTTCACGTCCGGGACCAAGTGAGCTTGCTCACGTCCTGGACCAAGTGAACTCGTTCACGTCCTGGACCAAGCGAACTTGTTCACGTCCCGCTGCCGCTTGCGGCTTCGCACGAAGGCGCAGGCGCCTACCCGCACTCTACGCTTCGTCCGCCATCGCGTCAACGAGTCGTGGTGGACCCGGACCTGCACGCGATCGTGCGAAGCCGCAAGCGGCGGCTCCCCGTTCCCCGACCCCTGATCCCCGCCCCCCGGCCCCCGATCCCCGTTATCGCGATGCTCGGCTTGTCAGCCGCCGGTGCGGAAGCCGATGCGAGGGCGATGGTCGGCGGTCAGGGCGCCGTCGAGCTCGGCCTGCACGGCTTGGCGGAAGTCGGCCATGCTCACCCGACTCTCCGGACCGCGACACATGGCCCGCCGGGCGGCGTTGAGCACGACGTTCTTGATCTGACCGCCGGACAGGTCCGCGCCGCGCAGCTCGCCGAAATCCACGTCGTCCGCCAGCGGCAAAGCCTCGGGCAGTAGCTTGCGCCAGATCTTGGTCCGCATGGCCGCGTCCGGCCGATCGAAGTGCACCTTCAGACTGATGCGCCGCTCCAGGGCCGGGTCCAGGCTCACCTTGCGGTTCGTCGCCAGGATGCACACGCCCTCGAAACGCTCGAGCTCCTGCAGGAGCACGTTGACCTCCCGCACCTCCCAACTGTGGGTGCTCGCATCGCGGTTGAAGAACATCGCGTCGGCCTCGTCCCAGAAGAGCACGGCATCGTGCCGGGCCGCGTTGCGAAATGTCCTGGCAATGCGTTTTTCCGTCTCGCCCACAAAGCAGTTCTGGATCTGGGCGTAATCCACCACGAGGATGTGCCGATCCAACTCCGCGGCCAGGGCCTCGGCGGCGGCGGTCTTGCCCACCCCGGGCGGTCCCTCGAAGAGCAGGGTGACCGCGCGCCCGTAGGTGATCTGCCGACCGAGCCCCCACTCGTCCATCAACCGGTGATGCTGCCGGGCCTGCACGAGGGCCATGGCCAGGCTCTGCTGGATGTCGTCGGCGAGCACCAACTGGTCGAGGCGCATGTTCGGGCGGCGCAGACCCGCCGCCTTGCGGATCTCCGGCGAGGTGCAGCGCTCCACGCCGAGCAGCCTCAACCCACGCTCGCCCAGCTCAAACTCCACCGTTTTGAGATCATCCGGTTGATCGCTGACAAAAGAACCGGTCCCCTGGGACGGGCGAATGAGCTCTTGACGCAGCAGCAGGCTACCGGCCGTCAGTTCGGCAAATCCATTCTCGAATTCCTCCGCCTGCCGCGTCCGCGCCCAGACAAGGTACTCGCCCGTGAACAGTTCATGATCCTCAGGCAGATGGGCCAGCGTTTTGCCGACCAGGGCCAACAGGATGAGTTCATGACTCGGATCGCGGTCCACCTCCGCCAGCAGCCGGGCCAGCCCCCAACCCGGATGCAGGTCCAGAACCGCGTGAAGCTCGCTGATTCGTTGGCGCAGCCCCCGCCGGAGGTTCCTGGCGCGCAGCGAAAACGGCAAACCCACACTCACGGTCTGCATGGCCTCCGCGTAGCGGGCGATCGCACAGGTGACCTTCCGCAACCAGCGATGCAGATCCTTCTCGGTGTGTACGTCGATCCGGCGGGTGGCGAGCACCCCGCCGTGGATAAGTTCGTCCATGACCGTGGGATCGAGGGCCAATGGCCGTTCGCGGAGTTCCGAGTCGCCGTCCTCGTCCTCTTCGAGGATGAGCATCTCGCTTTCGGCGAGCCGTCCCGGCGGGATCACCGACCGCATGAGCTCCAGCCCATGACGCTGGCTGGGACGCAAGAGCCCGGTCAACTCGAGCAATGTGGAGCAGCCACACTCGGTCATCGACATCCTGCCCAGGGCCGTGACCAGCAGGGCTTCGATCTCGACCGGCTGAAGCTGCAGACCGCAGCAGCGCTCGGCCAGCGGCACCCGGTCCCGTGACGCCGCAAAACGGGCGTGGAAGGTCTCGGTCAGTTGCCGGGCTTTTCGGATCAGGCTTTGCTTGGAATGCGATTCCATGAGCCGATCCCAGCGATCCACGGCTTCGCGGGCGCGGATGATCTCCGCCATGGCCTCCAGCACTTCGTCGGCCGAGGCAAAGGGCTGCCGGGCGAGGCGTCGCGACGGCTGGCGGGTCTCCTGGGCAGCGGTCAGAACGCGGGAGTTGCGGCGGCGTCGAAGGGGTCGAGGGGTCGGCATAGTCGGTGCTCCAGTCGAGGCCCGGGGCCTCGTCAGCTTCGTGAAGCCCGCAGGGCCGACGTGGCCTTGCTTCGTCACCGGCACCAGGGTAGAGTCGCCGGTGGGACATATAGTGTCCGACCCCGGCGGAAAATTGTTTTTTGGTTTTTGCCGCGGCACCGGCCGGTGGCAAGGGGGTTGCATGCCCAGGAATCCGACCGTCGTACCACCCCGGATGGGCCCCGCCGCCCTGACGCGCATCCTTCGCATCGACCGAGAGTTGCGATCCGGTCAGCAGGTGACCTGTGCCCGCCTGGCCGCCGAGTTGGAGGTGGATGCCCGCACCGTCCGCCGCGACATCGACTTCATGCGCGACCAGCAGCGCGCCCCGATCGAGTTCGATAGCCGGGCCAACTCGTATCGCTACACCGACCCGCAGTATGTGCTGCCGGAGGTACGGCTCAGCGAGGGCGAGCTGCTCCACCTGCTGACCGCCGAGCGGTTCGTACGCCAGGCCCGCGGTACGCCTCTGGCCGATACCCTCGAAACCCTCTACACGAAGATCCGCGAACGCATGACCGACCAGGTCGACGTTGACCCGCTCGTCGTCCGGCGGCAAATCAGCTTCCACGCCACGCCGGGCAGGCGGATCGACGAAAGAATCTGGTCGAACGTCTTTGCCGCCCTCCGCAAGTGCCACGTCGTCGAGATGACCTATCAAGGCCTCAAAGATGGGGTTCCCGGTTCACGCCGCGTTGAACCGTTGCATATCGCCTGCGTGGACGGCGACTGGTACCTGATCGCCCGCAACGAGGGAACGCAGGACGTACGCCACTTCGCCATGTCACGGATCGGGCAGGTGCGGGTCACGGAGGAGGAGTTTGCGTGGGAGGATTACGACCCCGAGGCGTTGCTGAGCAACCGTTTTGGGCGGTTCATCGGTCGGCCGGGTGATTGTCTGCGGGTCGTGCTGGAGTTCGTCCCGGAAGTGGCTCCGGCGGTCAAGGAACGCTCATGGCATCCGCGCCAGGAGTTGGAGGAACTGCGCGATGGCCGCGTCCGCCTGACGCTGCCGATCCCCAGGGATGCCGTGGCGGAGATCCGGCGATTTGTGCTCGGCTGGGGCTCACGCGTCAAGGTGATCCAGCCGCGGGAGTTGCAGGAAGTGGTCATCGCCGAAGCCCGGGCGATGTTGAAGGCCAACGAGTGCGACTGAGGACGCCTCGCTATCTGTGTCTATCTGGGTGATCTATGGGCTGACTCCCCCCCGTGACGGCCTGCAACGCCGAGGTCACGCGACCTCACCGGCGTTGCCCGGCTGCTTCTCCTGCAGTTCCTTGATCTTCTTGTCGAGCCGGTACTGCAGCCATTTCTCGCGGCGGTGTTTCTCTTTGGCGACGAGGCGCAGGAATACGGCTACGCCGCCGACCAGGACCATGAGCATGAAGAAGGTGGGTGCGTCAGGTGGGGGCATGGTAGATTACCCGGCAGCTTCCGGCAGGCCGGGTCCGCCGGCCCGCTCGGTCGCCGGCTTATTCATCGGCCGCTCCGCAGGCCAAGTTCAGATCCGCGTGCCTGCCACTGCTCTTTGAGCAGTACGGTGCGTGCAGATCTCCGAAGCCCCGCCGCAGGGCGGCCGCGCGATCAACCCGGTAGCTGGCCGAGACGGAGCCGCCGGTCGCCACAGGGGGCGACCGCTACGGGGTTTTCATGTGCGAGCGAGGCGGGCCCAGTAGCCGCCGTCACGCCACGTACCGGGGGCCGTGCCCGGGTCGGGGAACGTCCGGCGGCTGTCTACCACACGCCACGCATCCTGCCGGTCGATGAACCGCTGCACGACCTCCTCGTTCTCCTCTGCCTCCAGGCTGCACGTGCTGTAGATGATGCGGCTGTGCGGGCCGGCCAACCGCCGGGCACGGTCCAGCAACGCCGACTGGAGGTTCGCCAGTGCCTCCAGACTGCGCCGGCTCGCGCGGTAGCGGGCCTCCGGACGCCGGGCCAGCACCCCCGTGTTGCTGCACGGGGCGTCCACCAGAATCCAATCCACCCGCTCCAACTCGCGGACGGCCTGCTCCAGCCTCTCGGGCATCACCGTCCGCACGCAGGTCAGCCCGAGCCGCCCACAGTTCTCCTCGACCTGCGCCAGCCGTTCCCCGTCCTTGTCACTGGCCAGGACGCAGCCCGTGTCCCGCATCAGCTCGGCCACATGCGTTGTCTTGGTGCCCGGGCCGGCACACAGGTCGACGACGACCTGCCCCGGCTCAGGGGCCATCGCCCGCACCACGTCCATGGCGGTGCGGTCCTGCGTCTGGAACAGACCCTCGGCGAACGCCCGCGTCTGCACGAGCGGTACGCCGGGGGCGACCGTCACCACCCCCTCGTCGGTGTGGAGTTGAGCTTCAATACCCTCACCGTGCAGCCCAGCAACGAGCTGGGCCGCGTCCGTACGCAGCCCGTTGGGCCGCAACACCGTGGTCGGCCGGCAGATGCCCGCCATGCACACCTGCCGGGCCACCGCCGGCCCAAACGCCCCGATCCACCGCGCGACCAGCCAATCCGGGTGCGACGTGGCCGCCGCCAGGTAGTCGATAGGCTGGTGGTCCGGGTCCGGTAACACCTCGCGGCTGAACTGGCAGCACCAGGCGGCGTCCACCGGGATCGCCCGGCGCGGGTCGCATTGCCCGGCCGGCACCCGCCGCTGCTCGATCTCGCGCTGGAGCTGTCGCAGGACGGCGTTGACGAACCGGCCGGCCCGGACGCCCCCCTCCGCCTTGGCCTGTTCTACCGCCTCGGCGACGGCCGCGAACGGGGGGATGCCGTCCAGCCAGATCAACTGGTAGGCCCCGAGCTGCAGGATGTGCTGGAGCCGGCGGTTGATCCGCTGCCAGCCGTGGGCCGCCAAGCCCCCGATCACCCGGGCCAGCGTCAGCCGGTGCCGAACCACGCCCAGGACCAGCTCCGTCGCCAAGCCGCGTTCCCCGGGCGGCAGGCGTCCCCCGTCAATCAGCGATTCCAGCGACGCACGGCTGGTCCGACGGCCCTCCCGGAGGTCGGCCAGGACCGCCAAAGCGGCCCGGCGGGCCGTATACGGCGGTCGGGGTGGGCGGCTGGCCGGGCTGGCTTGCGGTTCGCTCATCGTCAGGAGCATACCCCAAACGCCCCTCGCGGACACCCAACAGGGCCGGCGTGACCCAAGGGATAACCGGTCCGCCAGCAACCGCTCCCAAGCCCAGGGATAACCGGCCCGCCAACATTCCTTCGCTGATCCGATGAATCATTCGAGGGCCGGTTATCCCTGGGCTTCCTCGACCCCACCCGGGGACTTGCGTCCCCGGCTCGTGTCACCCGACCCCTGATCCCCGTCCCCCGTCCCCCGACGCCCGACCCCCGCCGCCCAACCTGTCACGGATGCCGACGGGGGGCTCCCAGGGCCGGGGATTTGCTTTGGGACGCCGAAAGAGGATAATGGTGCCTTCGACGCCGGGTACCGCCGTGCGTAGCGGGTGGTCTCAGCCGTACGAGTCTGTTGAGGTAGTCCGAACGTGGCCCAAACGGAGAGTATTCAGTTCGAAGCCCGGGTGGTCAAGGCACTGCCCAACGCCCAGTTCATCGTTGAGGTACAGACTGGTGACGTTAAGCACGAAGTCCTCGCCCATATTGCCGGCAAGATGCGCAAACACTTCATCCGCATCGTGCCCGGCGACACGGTAACCGTCGAGGTTTCCCCTTATGATCTGAGCCGCGGGCGGATCACCTACCGCCAGCGCTAAACTCCACCGCCATCAATGCGCGGGCACGCAGCGTTTCCGTGCCCAGGCCCGCAACGCGGCCATCCGCTCGGCCATGGTGACCGACAGCGGCGGCGACTCGGCCAGGGCCTTGAGCAGCAGGGGCATGGTCAGGCCGCTCTTGTCGGCGAATGCCTCGTGCAGCCCCGCAATCACCGCCTGTTCGATTTCCGCACCGCTGAAGCCTTCCGCCGCCGCCGCCAGGGCATCCAGATCGAACTCCTCGGCGTTCTGCCCGCGCTTGCCGAGGTGAACGCGGAAGATGTCCCGCCGCACCGCCGGCTCCGGCAGATCCACGAAGAAGATCTCATCGAACCGCCCCTTGCGCAGCAGCTCCGGCGGCAGGGCCTCGATGTCGTTGGCGGTGGCCACGAGAAAAACGGCTTCGTGGTGTTCCTGCATCCAGGTCAGCAGCGAGCCGAACATCCGCTGTGACAGCCCGCCGTCGGTACTGCGCGCCGCGGCCGACGCGAAGGCCTTTTCGATCTCGTCGATCCACAGCACGACGGGAGCCATCATGCCCGCCTGCCCCAACGCCTCCCGCAACCGACGTTCCGACTCGCCCACGTAGCGGTCGTACAACGCCCCCACGTCCATACGCAGCAACGGCTGCTGCCAGGCGGTGGCGATGGCCTTGGCGCACAGGCTCTTGCCCGCCCCTTGCACGCCGAGCATGAGCACGCCCCGCGGGGCCTCGAGCCCGAAGCGGGCGCCGTCCTCGGTCAGGGCGAACTGCCGCTGCCGAAGCCAACCCTTGAGCCGCTCCAGCCCGCCGATCTCCGCCAGGTCCACCGGGGCCTCGACGTACTCGAGCAGCCCGCCCGTTCGCAGGGCCTGTCGCTTGTGAGCCAGTACCGTGTTCAGGTCGCTGATGTCGAAGCGGCAATCCTCCCAGACGCAGTCGGTGATGATCTGGGCCGCCTGCCGTCGCGTCAGCCCGCGCAGGTTGCGGATGATCGTACGCAGGCCGCCGCGGGTGATGTCTACCTCGATCGGCTTGCGGCGGTTCACGCTCCGCAGCGTGTCCCGCACGATGATCTCCAACTCCTGCTCGCTGGGCAGGGAGAGCTCGAACGGTGTCGCTTCGCTGCGGAGCACGTCCGGCAGGTCGGCGCGATGATCGATGAGCACCAGCACGCTGCCCGTCTGGCTGAACTGGTGGATCAGGTCGCGCAGCACGCGCAGGGTACGGTCGTCGCGCAGGTGGCCGACCAGATCCAGGGCCACCGCGATACAGCGGTCCTGCCTCCGCGTGAGGTGGTACAAGCCCGCCGCCGGATGCTCCGTATCCGGCTCCGGCTGGCTGCCCTGCGTCAGGCCGTCACGCACCCCGCCGATCACCGACCACAGCCACAGGTTGAGTCCCTGGGCAAACGCCGCCTCGCGTACGACGGATAGCGCATAGTCTTCCTCGTGCGTTGCGATGCAGATGCACGCATGTCGCGCCGCAATTAGCCTGCCCAGCCGTTCCTGGTCGGTCATGGTCGGCAACCTCCCGCCCTGGCTCCCCAGCCCCGCATCAAGTCACCCGTAGGGTAATCGTAATTGGCGGCGAAATCGACGATCAGCGTCATCAGTCATCGGGGCGGGTCCGTGGCGGTTCCGGCGGCGGGGGGCCGCCCGGGCGGGTCCGCATCTCCGTACCGCGACCACACCGAGCCGCGACCGTAGGGGAGCGGACTTGGCGCGAGAACCCCACGCCGTATCCCCATCTACCAGCATCCCGGCGGCTGGTTGGCACCGTTGAAACAGCCGCGATAGCCGTCAAAGTCCAGGCCGTCCAGGTCACCGTCAAGATCGAAGTCGGCTGAACGGCAGCCGTCCGGAAATGGATTGCCCGGGCCACTGAAACAATGTTGAAAATAGCCAAAGTCGCTCAGGTCTACGTCGCCATCGTGGTCGAAGTCGCCGGGCAGATCACACAGAAAATCGATCTCGTCAAGGTAGACCGTATAGGGACCAACGCCATCGACAATGGAGAACGCCAAGCACTCCAGGGTACCCTTCCCACTGGGGGTTGATAGCACTCCGTCGCCCGTGAACGCGACGATGGGGTCGTTTCGCGGGTCGAAGGTGAACGTTTGCCACTGGCCGAGCATCGGCTCGATGAGCACCCCTTGCGGCGCCCCGTCGACCTTCGCCGCGGCCCCGAGGAACTCGATGCTCCCGACCCGATCCCCATCCGCCCCAAGGTCCGCGGTGGTGCCCGTTTCGCGAATCCCCACGGACAATCGCAGGCGACCGCTGTCCAGTCGCAGGCGGAGCCGGATGGGACGATTCAAATCAACGGTCGGGTTGGGGATGTAAGCCCCTCCCGCGGTGGTAACGCGAGCCCATCGCTGCAGGCTGGTGTCGAGGTACTCCCACTGCAACATGTAGCACTTGCTCCCACCAAACGCGGGGATCGCCTCGGTCACCTCGCTGACGTCCGGCGTCGGGGCCAGGTTGGGAGCCGACGACCCACTGTAGCGAGGATTCCGGAACATCACCCGTGTTCCTTCGCTATACTCCTCGAAGCCGGCCAAACCGAACGTCCCGCACGCCGGCATCAACTCCACCTGCACGTTCCATGTTGCCTCGTCGCTGCCGGCGGCACTCGATGCCTGCACGGAGAAGGTCATCAGACGCCCCGAGTCGCTTGGCATGGGTACCCACCGAACAAGTCCCGTCACATTGTCCACGGTCGCCCCGCTCGGCCCCTGGAGCAGACTCCATGAGTCCGCGATGCCCTGAGCCAACGTCAACTGGCAGACGTACTCCCGGCCTCGGACCGCCGAGTCGGGATCGGGGCTCACCGCGGCGATGATCGGCGGCAACAGCGATCCAAGCGTGATATCCAGGCGCGTGACCGCACCCGCGGCCACCGTGACCTGTGCCGGGCTGACCGGATCGTAGCCGATGTGCGAGGTGGTCACCGTGTATGTGCCCGGCAAAACGAGCAGAAACGAGTAAAACCCATCGCCGCTCGACAATGCCTTGTACGTCGAACCGGACCACGACACCTGGGCGTCCACAACGGGCACGCCCTGCGCATCCCGCACGTATCCATAGACGATCCCGGTTGTCGGGTTGCTCTTCCACGTCATCACGGGAGTCGCCACCGCCGCTTGGTACACCTCGGCCAAGTAGTCGCTCCAGCCGGTGAATGAGTTGTAGGAGAAGATGCTGTTGCCTTGCCCGCCGCGCGTTCGCGTCAACTCAACCTGGGCCAGGAGCTCCGCCACGCCTTCAGGCGTGTTGTGCCCGGCCACCACGTGACGCCCGGCGCTGCCGGCAAGCCACGCCTGCAGTGTGGTATCCCAGCCGGAACCGGCCCCGCCGGTGTAGTACATCATGGGCACCAGCAGGTCCATGCCGCCGGCCTGTGCCCATACCAGGCTGTCCTGATACACGCTCGTCGGAGACGTGGCCGGGTTCGAGAAGACCGCGGCGCTGACCACGATCTGCGGCTTGACCGCCATGATTTCCGCATAGATGTCACGAACCAGCCGGGTGGTCTGGTCAGCCGTCCAGGCCGCGAAGTCTAAGGCGTTCGGATTGCTCTGCGAGTTCACCAGGCGAGCCCGGCTGATCGGATCGTACGAGTAGCTCGACCCAGGCGTGCGAATGCGGTCGAAGTGGACGCCATCGACATCGTAATTCCGCACCACGTGCATGACCTGCCTGCGCCAGTAGGCCTGGAAGTCCGGAATGCCGGGAGCGATCCAGACGTAACTGCCGGCCCATTGGACCGGATTCCCGTGCGAATCGCATATCAGCCAGTCACGGTGAGCCGGGTCGGCGGCGTTGCAGTGCCTATAGAAAAGATGATTCGGGTTCGCCGGCAAGGCTCCACCCGAAGCCAGCCAACAGGTATGCGTGTTGATATAGGCGTGAAATTCGATGCCGGCCGCGTGCGCCGCGCTGATCGCGTAGGCCAACGGATCCCAACCGGGATCCGCCCCCCCGATCAGAGGCGACCAGACCTCTTCGGGCGAGGGATAAAACACATCGCACTGCCCGCGGATCTGGAAGAAGACTGCGTTGAAATGGTGCGCTGCCAACGTCTGCATAACGCTGTCGATCTTCGCTTGGCATGTCGCCCGGTCGGCATGGGGCCATTCGAACCGCGTCACCCACATCGCCCGAAACTCGGGATCCTGGCCCCATAACACGGTTGGGTGCAGTGTGACCCCTCCAGCCACCGCGAGAGTCAACAGTGCGGATGAGACTCTCATCATAGCCGCCTCCGATCGTGCCCCGTCTGACGGATCACAAGGCTCGGGCTCACAGTCGGGTGACCCCCGTGAAATGCTCGCCCGCCTCTGCCGTCAGGGGTCATACGGCTATTGTACAATAATCCCGCCTGTCGCACCCCCTCCTCAAATCAGCCCGCCGCACAGAAACGGATGATCGGCCGCCGTCGCTCCAGGCGCCGCCGCATAAGCGGCCGGAAGCCAATGGACAGAGAAGCATCCGCCTGGTAGAGCCGAAAAAGCCATTAAAGGAAGTTTTAAGGAGTGATGTCTGGGGCGAACAACGACAGGCCGACCGGGATCTTCCGAGTCGCCGCAGCCCTGGGGCGATTGAGCTGGTTGACAACCCAACATGGCGAGGCTCGGTCGCTGGTCTCCCGGCCTCCGCCGGTGGAGGAAAACATGATCGCCGGATAGGATGGGTACGTCCCGGGGAGCTTGCGACCTCCACGGGGCACTCCAGGGTATAGGCGAGGCACAAGGACCGAGATGAACCACGTCGAACGATTCAGGGCCGTCATGAACTTCCAGCCGGTGGACCGTTTGCCGCGATGGGAATGGGCCATGTGGTGGGATCTGACCATCGCCGCCTGGAAGCAGCACGGGCTGCCCGAGGATCTGAACGGCATTTTTGAGATCGATCAACATTTCGGGCTCGATCCGTACAAGCAGTTCTGGTTCTCGACGACCAAAGCCACGATCGAGGCCGAGCAGCACCATACCGAGCAGTGGGTGGAGCGGATGGACGATTACCTGCGCATCCTGCCGCATCTTTACCCCGATCACACGGCAAGTATCCGGCACATGGCGTCGTGGGCCGGGCGGCAGGCCGAGGGCGAGGTCGTCGTATGGTGCACGCTCGAAGGTTTTTTCTGGTGGCCGCGAACGCTCATGGGGATGCAGAAGCTCTGCTATGCCTACTACGATCAGCCGGAGCTGATCCACCGCATGAATGAGGATCTGTGCCGGTTCAACCTTCGCTTGCTGGATGAGATTCTCGCGGTCTGTCCTCCGACCTTCCTGACGCTGGCGGAGGACATGAGTTACAACAACGGGCCGATGATCTCCCGCAAGCTGTTCGATGAGTTCATGGCTCCGCACTACCGCAAGCTGATGGAGCGCCTGGCCGACCACCAGGTGATCGTCCTGGCCGACACCGACGGCGATCCCACGCTGCTGGTGCCCTGGCTGCTGGACAACGGCGTTCGCGGCGTGCTGCCGCTCGAACGGCAGGCGGGCGTGGATGGCATGCGGCTTCGCGAATCCTTCCCGCGGCTGGCGATGGTCGGCCACTTCAACAAAATGGTCATGGACAAGGGCGAGCAGGCCATGCGCGCCGAGTTCGAACGCCTCATGCCGCTGATGCGCAGCGGCGGCTTCATTCCCAGCGTCGACCACCAGACCCCGCCGCACGTCACCCTGGAGCAGTATCACCTGTACCGGCAATTGCTCGACGAATACACCGTCGCGGCAATGACCTGATTCCGGCCCCGCAGGGGCCAAGGGCCGTAGCCACAGGTGGAGCGGCGCGGCGGCGCAGCCGCCCGACGCGGAACCCGTGGTCACGTAGTTCGTTTTTTTCCCCTTCTCGCCCCCGAAGGGGGCGAAGGGGGGTGTGGAGGTACACCATTCTTTCCCAGCGTGATGACTGGTCGGCACGTCGGCCGGCGCGGCCGCTCCATCCTCCACCCCTCCGGGGTGGGTTGCTGAATGTGGGGCCGTGTTCCACGCGTTCCGTTCGCCTGCGGCTCACTCCACCCGTGGCTACGCCCCTCCGCCCCTGCCGGGGCGAGATGCTAATCGGCGTTTATCGGCGTTCATCGGCGGTTCGTGTTCACCCCTACGGGATTCCGAGAAGGTGGTGAACCGCCGATACACGCCGATAGAACCGGCACCCGGGGAACCCCGTGGTTGCGACAAGCAACGCCCGCACGCCTTACGTGTATGCTGTGCAGTACGCGACTACCCGTACCGCACGATCACGTTCTTGGCATAATCGGCATCGCCCGCAAAGTCGGCGGGCAGGGGGGGGCGTTCGAGGATGGTGCAGCGGCGTTGGCCGGCGGCGGGGAGGAGGGCTTCCTCCAGGCGGGCCAGGGGCAGGTCGCGCTGGTTGGTGGCGAGCAGGATCTGGCCACCGGGGTCGAGCAGGCGGACGGCACCGGCCAACAGTTCCTCCAGCCGCTGGGCGAGCACGAATGTTCGCCGGCCATGCGCGGGGCGCGAGAACGTCGGCGGATCGAGGATGATCAGGTCGAAGCGGCGGCCCTGGCGTTCGGCCCGCTTATAGAAATCGAAGATATCCGAACAGAAGAACCAGTGGCCGGTCTGATCGAGGCCGTTGACGGCAAAGTTCTCGCGGCTCCATTCGAGATACCGCTTGGAGAGATCCACACTGGACACACTGGCCGCTTCGCCCGCGGCGGCGGCAACCGAAAAGGCCCCGGTATAGCTGAAAGCGTTGAGGACCCGCCGGCCGGCCGACAGCTCGCGCACCCGTCGCCGGTTGTCGCGATGATCGAGGAACAGCCCGACGGCAAAGCCGGCATACGGCCGCACGATGTACCGCAGTCCGTGTTCGGTAACCACCTGCTCGGCCTCGACGGGCTGGCCGAGCCACGGCTGCGGGTCGCGGTGGGTGGCGTCAAGGTCTTTGTCCAGCCCGCCGCGATCACGAACGAAGGACTTGCGGTAGACCGCCCGGGCCCCCGTGCGACGAAGAAGCTCCTCGGCGATGGCCCGCATGGCGGCCTCGTCAAGATGGCATTGTGGACCGGGCGCGACACCGCTCCTGCACCGGCGGGACGCCGGTGCCACACCGTCTCTGCACCGGCGAGACGCGGCTCGACCGAGCTCGCCGAGGTCCGGTGCCACACCAGTTGGCGGCGATTTCTCGTGGATCTGAGCGATGAGCACGTCGCCGAGTTGCTCGATGACCAGGCCCGGAAAGCCGTCCGCCTCACCGTTGATGAGGCGCAGAGCATTGGTGACGCCGGACGCCCGCAGCGCGCCCCGCGCTGACCAGGCCGCGTCAATCAACGTCGCGAGCCCACGATTCATGAACGCCCTCAACAAACCGCGTGCAATCTCGCCGTGCCCCACCGCCGCTTGCGGCTTCGCACGACAGCGAGAACGGACTCAAACCCACCATCGCTACCGTGTGCCACTGCTCCCGTAGCGGCCGCCCCCCGTGGCGGCCGATTGCCTGTAAACGCCCCGTGTGTCCGCGCTCTTTCACCTCCGCTCGGGGCTCGTCATCATGACCGTCCGGGTTTCAGCACTTCATACCGATCGGCCAGCGGCGGCGCGGTCCTGCCGTCACCGGCCGTTCCCGAAGCGGAATCCGCCACCGGGCCCGCCGACGCCTGTGCCGGCTGCAGTTCAACGCGCGTATCGCGCCCCAGCACATGCAGCCACCACGTCCGCAACGTCAGGAACATCGAGAAGACCACCGGCACGAGGATGAGCGTGAAGATCGTCGCCACCAGCAGCCCGCCGACCATCACCGCCGCCAGCACCCGGTACAGCTCGCTCCCCGCCCCCGGCATCAGCGCCAACGGCAACTGCCCGCACACCGTCGTCAGGGCGGTCATGAAGATCGGCCGCAGCCGCGTACGCACCGCTTCCGGCAGGGCCTCGTCCGGCTTCATGCCGTAGCTGATGTTATTGAGCGTCTGGTGCACGATCAGAATGGCGTTGTTGACCACGATGCCCAGCAGGATGACGAAGCCCAGCATAGTCACCACGTCCAACTGCTGGATGGGGCTCACCGGGTTCTGCACGCTGAGCCAGTGCACGATCCGCAGCCCGCCCAGCCCGCCCACCACCGCCAGCGGCACCGTCAGCAGGATGGCCAGCGGATGGATGAACGACTCGAACAGCGCCGCCATCAGCAGGTATACCACCAGCAAGGCCAGGAACCCGCGGCTTTTGATCACCCCCAGCAACGATTGCAGGTTCCACCCGTCCCATTGACCGAACATCGCCGCCCGCGTCTGCACCAGCTTGTCGGCATTGCCCGCCAACGAGATGAACACGTCCGGATCGATCCGCCCCTCGGCCCGCAGGTTGGCCACGATCTCGTCGTTGATCGTGTTCATCAACGTCTCGATGGCCATCCCCAGCGGGGCCTGCACCTGGAGGGTCACACCCGGCATGGCCTCGATATGGTTGATCTGCTGCGGCGCCCCGACGTCCTCGAATCGCGTCACCGAGGCCAGCGGCACAATTCGCCCGGTCGGCGTGAAGAGCGGCACGTGGCCCACGTCCTCCACGGGAGAGCCATCCGCATTCTCCAGCTTGACCAGCATGTCGACCTCGTCACCCTCGTCGCGGAATCCGCCTACGTACGCGCCATCCACCGCGGACTCGACGATGAACCCCACGTCGCGCACCGTCAGCCCCACGTCCGCCGCCCGTACCCGATCGGGAATCGCCCGGATCTCCGGACGCGGCAGGTCGAAGTTCGGCGGCACCGGCCGCGAAAAACCGAATCGCTGGACGCACTCCGCGAACATCTGGATCGCCGCCGCGTTCACCTTATGGAGCTCGCGCGACCGGATCTCCACGTCGATCGCGTTCCCACGGCGCGCCCCGCCGAACAGCGGCACCTGCTGGAAGAATGCGTTCGCCCCCGTCGCGGTCCGGGCGGTGGCCATCGCCTGCTGCATCACGATTGCCAGCGGAGCCACGTTGGCCTCGTCCTGGCTGGTCACGCCCATGAAGGCGTTGTTGTTGAACGAGACAAAGAAAAAGTGGCCGATGGGCGGCGGCGTCACCGGCACCATCTTCTCGCCGACTTTCATCATCACCGGCGGCAGGGCGGCGGCCTCCGGGGTGCCGTGCTTGACGCTCCAGTACGGCCGCAGGTAGTCCTCCATCTCCTTGGCGATCCGCAGAAACTCCGTTCGCCCCAACCCCGGCTCGGTGAGCATGAACCCGAAAACCAGGTTGCGGTTGCCCGCCGGCAGATAATCCGTCGGCGGTAGCAGGGCCCACGAGCCCAGCAGTGACCCGCTCAGGAAGAACACAATCACCGCCAGCTTCATCAGCCATCGCCGGTTCACCCAGGCCACCGTCGCGCCCGCCGCCAGCGCCAGCCGGCTCACCTTCTGCTCCGACGCCGCCCCCTTCTGCTGACCCAGCACGCGGGCCGACAACGTCGGGATCACCAGCACCGACACCAGCAGCGACATCAACACGCCCGCGCTGATCGCGATCGAGATGTCGCGGAAGAGCTGGCCGGCCTCCTCCTCGATGAAAATCACCGGCAGAAACACCGCCATGGTGGTCAGCGTACTGGCCAGGATCGCCCCCCATACCTCACTGGCTCCCTCCAGCGCCGCCTGGAAGTTCGACTTGCCCATCTGCCGGTGCCGGTAGATGTTCTCCAGCACCACCACTGCGTTGTCCACCACCATCCCCACCGCGAACGCCATCCCCGCCAGCATGACCACGTTGATGTTCCGACCCAACATGCTGACCACCAGAAACGTGGCGATCACCGAGATGGGGATCGAGAAAGCCACCACCGCCGTCGCCCGCACGTTCCGCAGGAAGAACAGCAGCACCACCGACGCCAGCGCTCCGCCGTAGATCAGATTGTCACGCACCAGCCGGATGGCCGAATGGATGTACACCGTCTCGTCGTAAACCTGCGTGAGCTCCAGTTCGAGCCCTCGGCCGCTGAGGATCTCCGCGTTGACCTTGGCGATCTGCTGCTTGAGGCCTTCCATCACCGTGATGACGTTCGCCCCGGTCTCCCGCCGCGCGGGAAGCGCCAGCACCCGCTCCCCTCTGGCCCGCACGAACGACCTGGGCTTCTCATGCGTCTTGATCGCCCGTCCCACGTCGCGCACGAAGATCGGCCCGCCGTCGCGATAGGCGATGACCGTATTCTCAATCTGCGACGTCTCTTCGTACTCGCCCGTCGTCCGGTAGACGAAGTCCCGCTTGCCGGTCTCCACCGTGCCCGCTGAGACGTTCACGTTCTGTCCACGCAGC
>CAZEEJ010000024.1:0-37142 GCA_964511155.1 uncultured Planctomycetales bacterium
GAACGGAACTCGTTCCGCAGATCCTGCAGGATCGCATCACGCACGTCCCGTCGCCCGCCCTGGGTGATGCTGTCCAGCCGCCCCTCCTCGCGAAGCCGGCGCAGCCGCTCCTCGACCAGGGGTGCCAGGTCCGGCACTTCCACCTTGGCCCCATGCCGCACCGTCAGAACCTCGTTCTCCAGGGCCAGCCGGTCCTCGGGGTACGTCGGCCGCGTCTGAATGTAGAACCGCGTAAAGCCCCAGATGAGCAGCCCGCTGATCAGCAACAGCCCCGCATTGAGCGCGGCGATGCCCAGCCACTTGCCCGCGAAGAACTGCCAGCGCGGGATGGGCTTACTGGCCACCATGAACACGTGCTTCTCGCGGATCTCGGTCGCCAGCGTCCCGCACGAGACAAAGACCGTCAGCACGCTCAACAGCAGGCCGACCGATCCGAGCGAGTACGCCAGAAAACTCTGCGCCCGACTCTTGAGCGTCAGCCCGTCGCCCACTACCGTGAAAGGCAACGTCGTCAGCAGCACCACGATGATGGCAATGAACACCAACGCAACCTTGGTGCGGATGGCTTCGGCGATCATGTGGCTGGCGACGGCCCAGATCCGCGACATCGAAGGTCACTCCTGCCGCTCGTCGACCGGGCCCCGGGTCGGCTTCAGCAACTGGTCGATCACCTCGCGATCCGCTTCCTCGGTGTGCTCCGGGCCCAATGCGGCCGGCAATTCCCCGGCCGCCGGGGTCTGGCCCGAAGAAGCACCGCCGCGAACCAGCGTCTCGATCACCGCGCGCTCGGGTTCCTCCGCGGGCGCCGCGGGAGATTCCGCCTCAGCCTTCGCCGGCGCCGCCGGTGGCGATTGCCCCGCCGCGACGAGCGACTCGACCAGCGCCTCCCCCTCCGCCGCCCCGCGCTCGGCCAGGAACTCGGCGATCCGGCCGCCCGCGCTCGCCCCGGACGTCTGCGGCCGCACCTTCTGTGCCTCCCGCACCGTCTTCAGAAAAAACGCCTCAAGCCGGGCCGTCGGCGCCGTGATGCTGATGACTTGCTTCTCCTCTTCCTCCTCGACGATCCGCCGGATGCGGTTCTGGGCCTCCACGCTGAGTCGCTCCGTCGTGATCTGCGTGAGATTGTCCTGACTCAGCAACTCGTGAATCGTGCCCACCGCCTGTCGCCGCCCGCCGTACAGGACCGCTACCCGCTGGCAAACGTCCTCCACGTCCGCCAGCAGATGGCTGCACAACAGAACGGTTTTACGCTTCTCCCGATTCAGGAAGACGATCAGGTCCTTGATCTCCCGCGTGCCGATCGGATCCAGCCCTGTCGTCGGCTCGTCGAGAATCAACATGTCCGGGTCGTTGATCAGCGCCTGGGCCAGCCCGATTCGCCGGGCCATGCCCTTCGAGTATTCGCCCACCCGCCGCCGGGCCTCCCGCGCCAGGCCCACCATGTCCAGGAGCTGGTTCACCCGCCGCTGCCGGTCGCGACGCTCGATCTGAAACAGGCGGCCGTAATAGTCCAGCGTCTCCCGGGCGTTCAGGAAGCGGTAAAGGTAGGATTCCTCCGGCAGGTATCCGATCCGCGACTTGATGGCCACGTCCGTCGGCGGGCGTCCCAGGACGCTGATCCGGCCCCGCGTCGGGTAGAGCAGACCGAGCATCATCTTGATCGTCGTGCTCTTTCCCGAACCGTTCGGGCCCAGCAGCCCGAATACTTCGTTCGGGCGAATGTCAAAGTCCAGCCGGTCCACCGCCACCACGCGCGAGCGGTACCAGAAATCCCGGAAGACCTTGGTCAGCCCGACGGCCTGTACCACTGGCTTGTCATCAGTACCCATGCCCACCATCCGATTCAGGCTCGCCCGCGCAAACCACGACGCCGCTCACCGGCCCTCGGTCTTCCTGCGCACCCGGTCCCGTTCCGCCTCGCGGATCTCCTCCGGGTCCTTGTTCAATGTCATAATCAGCTCTTTGTCACCCGCCGGCAGAACCCACTTCACCACCCCCGACTGCTCGAACAACTTCGCCAGCATCGCCGTCCGAAGCTGCTGCCGAACCATGTCCGGGCCGGCCCGGTACTCCGACAGGTAGGCCTCGAAACGCGAGACCTCCGCCAGCACGTCGGCGACGATCTTCTCCCGGTCACGCTGCGCCAGCCGGATCAGCCCGCCCGCCTCGCCCGTCGCCTGGGTCTCCAGAATCTCCTCGATCCGCTCGATCACCTGCTCCCGCTCCGCTTCCTCCGTGAGCTGATCCAGCTTCTCGACCTCCTGGCTGAGCGCCTCCCACGCGGGCCCAGCCATACCCAGCAGCTTCTTGGCCCGCTCGCTGTCGGCCTCGTTGATCAGCTCCCGCTTGCGGTTCTCCGCCGTGGAGACCCCCAGGAACTCCTCCCGGGCCTGCAACGGGAAGTACGACTGCTCCGCCGCGACTTTGTCCAGGGCGATGCCCGTCTCCATCGTGTCGAGCACCTGCTGGGCCCGGGCCTGAATCGCCGATGCCAGCCGGCTGGCGTCTTTCCAGACCACGTCCGCCGTCGTCCGTGCCGCCTCCGCCACCGCCGCGTTCTGGATCACCGTCCGCAACAGCGCCCCCTCGTCGCTGACGTTCTGCACGAACAACACGACGTCCGACATCTGCCGTTCCGGGTCCGTCTCATTGGCCCGTACCCGCGTCTCGTTGTTCACCCGGTACTGGACGTTGAGTAACAGGTGCATGATCGCCCGGTCGCCGGTCAGCAACGCCCCGTCCACCGCCGGATCCAGCGACGTGCCGCGGGCGCTTAATTCGCTGAGACTCCGCGTCTTGTCCTGTTCGCTGAGCTGCAGCCAGAAAGCGTCCACCGTCAAGGTTCGCAGCGACGTGTTGACCGCGATCTGCTCGTCCACGGGGTACGGCCAGGCAAAGTGCAGGCCCGGCTCACGGGGTTCGCCCACCAGCCGTCCGAACCGCGAAAGCACCACCACCTCGCTCTGGTCCACGCACACCAGGCCGCTCAACAGGAAGATGATCACCAGAACGACCATCACAAACTTCAGCACGTGGAAGCTCAGCCGCAGCGCATCCGCCAGCGACTGGTTGGCCGGATCCAGCGGCTCTTCCATCACCTGCAGGGCCACCGGGCCGTGTCCGTGTCCGCCGTGGTCGTGACCATGGCCGTGTCCGTGATCATGGCCGTGCCCGTGATGGGGTCCGGTTCCTGAATCCCCGGATCCTGTGTTGTCTTGTTGAGCTGCCAAAGCTTCGAACTCCGTGCGTCAGACGCGATCAATTCTGGAATCTCAAATCCTGGATCTCAAATTCCACCGCCACCCAAACCCCGCGCTTGCGCTTGGGGCTCGTTTCCGATTCCCGCTCTGACCCGGGGACTTGCGTCCCCGGCTCGCTCCTCAGTCCTCACTCAGTACTCATCACTCAGTACTCAATACTCATCCTTCGCCCCCGCCTCCTCATCGCGTTTCCGCGATGGCCGGCACCAGCGTGCTCGCCCCGACACCGGACACCGCCGCCGGCCGGGTGGTCGCCCCTTGAGCCGCGCCGGCCGCCGCACCTTCCCTCAGCGGCTCGACAATCAACGGCTGATCCAGCACCACCGTCGCCCGGTTGCCCAGAATCCGCGGAATGTTCTCCATCTGCAGCAGGAACGTGGCCAGTTCCTCATCCTGCCGGAACACCTTGTTCTGCTCGACGGCACGACGCTGCCCCTCCGCCACAATCTGGGCCGCCTTCCGCTGGGCGAACGTCTTGATCGTGCCCGCGATGCTCTCCGCCGTGTCCTTGATCTGCTTGGCCTGCGATTCGCCCTCGCTCGTGTACCGCTGGGCGACCGCCTCCCGCTCCTTCTTCATCGCCTGGATCACCGTCTCCGTGATCCGCTGCGGCAGGGCCAGGGCCTCGATCGCCACCCGCTCGATCTTCACCCCGTACAACTCCTGCGCGATACCTTCGATCTCCGAGGCGATCGCCGTTTCGATGGCGTCATACTTCAGCTCCGCCGGGTCCGTCGAGACGAAGTTGGCGAAGTCGTAGTTGCCGATCACCGTCTTCTGATCGTTGCGGACCCGGATCTTGATCAGATTCTCCGCCTCTTCCATGTTGCGGCAGCGAACGCTGAACCGGTAAGGATCTGCGATGCGCCAGCAGACCGTCGTGGTGACGATGACGTTCTTGCCGTC
Organism: uncultured Planctomycetales bacterium; assembly: GCA_964511155.1. GTDB lineage: Bacteria > Planctomycetota > Phycisphaerae > UBA1845 > PWPN01 > JAAYDF01. The sequence continues at coordinate 4,167 of CAZEEJ010000024.1, forward strand.
GCGGGTGGGCGTCTCCTCGCCGGTCGTCGAGACGGTCTGAATCCGATGGTCATAGGTGTCGATCTTCTGGATCGGCCAGGGCCACTTCCAGTACAGGCCGGGCGCCTCGACGACCCGCTTGATCTCCCCGAAGGTCCGCACCACGGCCACCTCCGAGAAGCGCACCTGGAAGGTGACCATATACAGCAACAGGATGACCGCCAGGACACCACCGGCGATCAGGGATGGCAGGCTGCGTTTCATGAGTCAGACATCTCCGTTACGGTTTCTTCCTCCGGTCCGCGGACCGGCTTCAATCGACACCCTCGGCCGGCTTACGGCTGCTCCTCTTCCAGGGCCACGTCCAGCGGCACGTTCATCGGATCCTTCACGTCCAGGTGGAACGTCCGGGCCGACGCACGGCCTTCCGCGGCAATGGCATACTTGCGAATCCCTTGGACCGCGTCGGCCAGGGCGGCCAGATAGTGGCGGGCGCGATAAACGCCCGGGGCCGCTTCCTGGGTGGCCATCTCCTGCTCGAAAGCGATCGCCTTGCTTCGCGCCTCGTTCTCCAGCCGCCACCGTTCGGAGCGGGCGCCCGCCACCAGGCTCATCGCCTCGCCACCTACCGGACGGATACCCATCTCCTGCTCGCCGAAGAACAACGTCTGTACCCGCTGCCGGGCCGCCTGCCGCGCCTCCTCGCTCGCGCTCGCGTCACCGTCCAGCCGGTTCATCTGGGTGATCGAGGCCTCCAACTGCTCCGCCCGGACCACATCCCCCGCCACCGCCGACAGTCGCTTGCTGTAGTCCGCCCACGCACTGCGGATCGCGGCCGTCTTCTTCTGCTCCGCTCCGATCACATCCTGGAAACTTTCCGCGGCATCCATCAGCGGGTGCACGCCCTGTAAGCCCAGGAAGACCAGATCCACCCCCACGTCCGCCTCGTCCGCCGCCGCCTGGATCGTCGTCCGCAGATCCCGCTCCAACTCGCCCCGCCGCTGACCCAATACCCCGCTCACCTCCACGCTGGCGAACGAACGGGTGATCTCCCGGCTCGCGATCGCTTTCAGCAGCCCTTCCGGGTCGCGGTACGTCGTCAGCCACTGGTAGCTGTCCCGGATCCGGTACTGCATGACCAGGGCCACGCGCAGCATGCTCACCGACACCGCCTCACCGCTCTCAATCATGGTCACGGCGGGCGTCAACCGGGCGCGGTCCGCCGCCCCCGGCTCAGGCTCCCCCTGTCCGAGCATCTGGTCCGTCAGTTCCCGGGTAATGAACTCCGCCAGCTTCGGCGTGGCCACCAGCACCTGCAGGTGCGGCTCCTGCTCGTGCTTGTTGGTCCACAGCACCATCTCCTCGGTGTCCTTGTGGGCTTCCTCGCCACTCGCCTTGCCGACGTGCACCTGGTGCACGCCCTCAACACTGGCCTTGCGGATACGGTCGATCGGCCAGGGCCACGTGACGTGCAGGCCCGGTTCCAGAATCCGCATCTTGCTCGCGGCATCCGCCGCGTCCACCCGCAACGGGCGGCCGAACCGCTCGACCACCGCGCGCTCGTCCGCCTCAATGAAGACCAGACTGCTGGCCAGCAACAGGCTCGCCAGCGCGAAGCCCACCAGCGGCACCGCCGACCGCTCCAGCAATTTATAGAACCAGGTCGAGGAAACCTCGAAGCCGAACTGGTAGTTGATCGCCTCCGCGATCGACCGGGCAATGCCGCCCGGCTCAGTGAACAGACCGAGCAGCCGGCTGTCGAAGGCCGGCCGCGGAGCATCGTCGGGAGCCCGCGGACGGTAGAAGTCCAGCACCAGATTCAGGCCAAACTCGATCGCCAGGACCAGGAGCAGAGCACGCAGGACGTAAGCCAACACGTGCTCCGGCCGGGCGGTGGCCAGAAAATGCAGGGCCGCCAGCGTCGCCGCCAGAGCGACCGCCGCCAGAGTCACCCCCATCAGGTAACTCGCCCCCGCACGCAGCAACTGCCATTCCCGCTGCCGGGCCATCCCCACGGCGTAACGCGACAGCAGAAAACTCAGGAACGCCGACCCGCCCAGGAACCAGATCAGCACGTTGCTGTGCTGGGATTCCGGCCAATCCACCTCCCCGAGCGATCGCCCCAACGACCACGACCAGCCCACCAGGGCCCCGGCCACCAACGCACCGATGAGCACCACCGTCGCCGTCGGCAGCAGCCACCGATACATCCATCGCAACCGCCGCCGGGCCAGCAGCAGGGTCTCGTCGCCGGCGTCGAAGATCGCCTCCCCGCCCAGGCCGCCCTCGCGCTCCTTGCGAAGCTGCTCGGTCTCGAAGATCTCCTCCTGCACCAGTGCCCGCTGGTGGTAGACCAGGATGAGCACCACCCAGATCAAGGATCCAATCCCGCTCAGCGCCGCCAAGGCGCGCATGGCCTCCGACTCGCTCCACACAAAGAGCAGGACATAGAACGTGGACAACAGGATCTGGAAAACAAGCCCGATCAGGGCAACACTGCGGGCTCTGCGTTCGGGGTTCTCGCCGATCATAACCTGCAATTCTCTGATGAAAGCCGGCCGGCCCGGGGGTTGGCCCGGTCGGCCCGCGGGGCCTGGATCACGATGCGCCCGCCGACCCGTGGACAGCGGAGCGTCGTACTTTACAATAAGCCGATCCGGCTGCCAAGCGGCGGCCCCGGCCACCCGGCCGGGGCCCACCCGGCTCCGCCGGACCATAAGTCGTTAAGCAAACGTGCATTACCTGCGAGGGGCCAATGCCGATCAAACTTTGGGGTATCGCCGCCAACACCTTTACCGAAACCATCCGTCAACCCATCTATGGCGTGATCATCCTGGTCACCACCGGCCTGCTGGTTCTCAACATTGGCATCAGCGGCTATACCCTCGACGATGACAACAAGCTCCTCAAGGATCTTGGCCTTTCTACGTTGCTGCTGTCCGGTTTGTTTTTGGCGGCCTTCAGCGCCGCCGGAGTTTTGTCCCGCGAGATCGACAACAAGACCGTCCTCACCGTGATCAGCAAGCCCGTCGGCCGTCCGCTCTTCCTCGGGGCCAAGTTCATCGGGCTCACCGGAGCCCTGGCGGTCGCTTTCTACCTCTGCGGGATCATCTTCCTGCTCACCATGCGGCACAAGGTCCTCGAGCGGGCCAGCGACCAGTTCGACCAGCCGGTGATCATCTTCGGCGGGCTGGCCCTGTTCGGTGCCATCCTGGTAGCTGCCTTCTGTAACTACTTATACGACATGCAGTTTTCGTCGACGGCCATTGCGCTGGCCGTGCCCCTGATGGGCCTCGCCCTGGCCCTGGTCGCCCTCATCAGTCCAAAATGGGAAATTCAATCATTCGGCCATGACTTTATCGACGGACAGCTCATCGGGGCCGCGATCCTGGTCTTCGCCATGATCCTGATCCTCACCTCGGTGGCCTTGGCGGCCTCCACGCGCTTCGGACAGGTGATGACCCTGGTGGTGTGCACCGCGGTCCTGCTGACCGGGTTGGTGTCGGACGCCTTTTTCGGGCAACATGCGGCAACCTCATGGCTGGCCGGGCTGGCCTACGGAATCTCGCCCAATCTGGCTTTCCTCTGGGTAGCCGACGCCCTGACCGAGGAGAACCCGATCACCCTGCGTTACGTCGGGCTGGCGTTCGGTTACGCTGTGCTCCTGGTGGTCGGATACCTGCTGATTGGCCTGGCGGCCTTCCAGAAGCGCGAGGTGGGATAGCATGCAGTCCCTGCGGGGTGGCCGGCGTCAAGCGGGTGCCGATCGTCCCCCCGACCCGAGGCGAACCGGCCAATGCCGGAAACATGGACACCAGGCACCCGCAGGAATGGTCCTGATCCCGGACCCGGACGTATACACAACGTGGCACACCAACTTGATACCGAACTGTACCTGACCGCCAAGATCGAAGCCCGGCGATCCTCGACGATCATCCAGGTCGCGGCCCTGGCGGGAGCGGCGGTGTGCATTGCCCTGGCCGCGGCCCTGCAAGCGCCCATCAACCGCCAGCGCCAGGAACTCCAGCTCGTGACCCATTCGAATATCTACCAGGCCCTGCCCCCGAAGTACGCGCTGGCGACGGCGGTCGGCGGGCCGTTCCGCGGACCGGCCATCCTCTTCCTCTGGATGCGACACGAGAAGCTCAAGGAAGAAGGCAAGTACTACGAGTCCCACCAGTTGGCCAAGTGGATCTGCACCCTGCAACCGCGCTTCCCCGACGTATGGAGCTTCCAGTCGTGGAACATGGCCTACAACATCTCCGTGGCCACCCACACCGCCCAGGAACGCTGGCAGTGGGTCTACAACGGCATCCGCCTGCTCCGCGATGAGGGCATCCCCAACAATCCGCGCACCGGCCCGCTGTATCACCAGTTGGCCTGGACCTGGTTCCACAAGGTCGGCGACCGGTCGGACGACTTTCATTGGATGTACAAGCGGTACTGGGCGGCGGCCATGGAGACCCTCCTGGGTCCCCCGCCCGCGGGCCTGAGCGACGCGGCAACCATCGACTGGTTCCGGCCGATCGCCGAAGCGCCAACCACCTCCGCGGAGTTGATCCAGAAACACCCCGGGGTACGCAAACTGATCGACGATCTGGTCGACCAGGGAGTCAACCTCGAAGCGGCCGCCAACCACCAGCGGGTCTTCCACCTGCTCGAGGACACGTTCTTCCGGAGCTACACCCTGTTCGTACGTGACCGCGAACTGGCGGGCCTGCGGGCCGACGGTGCGGCCGAAAGCAACGGCGAAGGCGCCGACCAGTGGAAGCGACTCTGGCCCGTTTTCGCGGCCGCGGTGCCCGAGGACCTGGACGCTCTGCTGGCCTATCTTCGGGCCAAGGTCCTGCGCGAGCAGTACAAGCTGGACCCCGCCTTCATGCTGGAGCTGACCGGCGAGCTGGGTACCGACGAGCCCATCCCCATCGACTGGCGCACGCCCTGGGCACAGTCGATGTACTGGGCGAAGTACGGCGTACGGCAGATCTCGGAGCTGCAGGACCCCAAGGCGTTCGACCTGCTCAACACCGATCGCATCCTGCTGTTCTCGCTGGCCACGCTCGCCCGGCAGGGGCGGTACACGTTCCGGCTCAACATGGACAGCCCGGCAGACTCCTTCCTCTGGCCCTCGCCCGATCTGCGCTACGTCGAGGCCATGCACCGCAAGTACCTGGAACTCGGCAAGAAGCACGCGGAGGAGGGCGAAGAGGTCGGCGAAACCGCCGGCGAGATGCTGCGTTCGGGGCACGTCAACAACCTGCATGCGGCGGTCGTGTCGTTTTACCTGGCCGGCCGGCAGGATGAAGCCCGCAAATACTTTGATTACCTGGCCGTCAACTACAAGGATCCGGACACCGGGCAGACCAAGGCCATGTACCTCAAGGGCATCGAGGACTTCGCCCGAGGCGAACTGAAGGAGATGATCGGATCGTACCAGGAGGCCATTTACGCCATCAGCTCACTGCTCACCTCCGGCTATATGAGTCTGGCCAGTGGGTGGGCGGACGAATTCGCCGGTGCCGTCCAGAATGCCACCCTGTTGTACCGCGACTACCAGAAGGAGCACCGCGACGACCGCCAGGGCCGCCTCACCCTTCCCGAGTTCGCCGACCTGCGGGCGGAAACCCTGCGCTGGTTCGTGCTCGATCCGCAGTACCCGCTGCTTTACCGTTCCCTGGTCTGGAACCGCGAGCAGGCCGACATCCGCCAGCGAGCCTACGACTCCGTGGCCGGCCCGCTCGCGCAGCAGTGTGCGGCCCTCGATATCGAGGTTGCCCGGGCGTTCCCCGAACCGCCGGGCATGGAGCAGTACCGCAAGGAGCACCCCACGACGGCCCAACCGGAGGACATCAGCGAGCAGATTCAGCGCGAGCGGATCGAACGGGAGCGGAACCGGTGATCGACCGCGTAACCATTGCCGCGTTTGTATCGTAGACTTGGCCGTGGCCAGGGGTCGGCGGCACAGGCTGAGTTTGCGGACGTCGCTGTGGCTGGCGGTCGGAGTGACCGTCGCATCCACGGTGCTGGGGGCCAGTGCGCTCTACGGCTACCAGCTCTATCGCAGTGCCCGCCAACAGGACCGGCTGCGGGTCCGGGCGGTCGCCGAGACCTACGCCGCCCAGATCGAGCCGCTGTTGCTCACCGCCGAGCCCCAGGCCCCGACCGAATTCGTGCAGCGGCTGCCGTGGCATCACAGCGTGTGCCTGCTGGCGGTTCTGAATACCGACGGCCAACCGCTGGCCCTGCGCGGCAGCCGTACCCTGCTGGATCGATTTCTCGCCGTGATCGACCTCGCCGGAGCGCCTACCGAAGCCCGAACGTGGGAGGTGCCCGCCAAGACCGACGATCCCATGCCCGACCTGGTGCTCGCGGCGGTCCCGCTGCGCTCCAGGACCTCGGGCGAGCGGATCGGAACGCTGGTTTGCGTGACTCGGCTGGTCTCTACGGCGGCCGTCTCCAGCGGGGAGATATGGAGCTTCTTCGGCGGCCTGATGCTCATCGCGCTGGTCGGCATCCTCCTGGGCTCCTGGTATCTGCGCCAGTGCGTGGTGCGGCCGCTGGTTTGCCTCACCCGACAGGCGACAACGCCGGACGGCCCAGCAGCCGATGCCCATCTGCCCGCCGAACGGACCGACGAGATCGGTGAACTCGCCAAGGCGGTCACCGATCTCAACGTCAACGCTGAGAATTGGCGCCAGCGCACGCTGGAATTGCGCGACAATCTCTCCCGCCGGGTCAACACCGAAACCGCCAAGATCGCCCGCGAGCTCCAGGCGGCCAAACGCAAGATCTGGACCGACCCGCTCACCCGCCTGGGCAATCGGCGGCTGCTGGATGACAAGCTCGCGGACATCTACCGGGCCCAGCAGGAAGCGGGACAGGATCTGTCCATCGCCATGATCGACGTGGATCACTTCAAAACGCTCAACGATACGCTGGGCCACCAGGCGGGCGACGAGCTGCTCCAGTTCATCGGTGAGCTGCTGCGGCAATGTCTGCGGGAGAGCGATCTGGCGGTGCGTTTCGGCGGAGACGAGTTCGCCCTGATCCTGCCGGGCGTCTCGGTGACCGATGCCCGGACGATCGGCGAGCGAACCGTGCGGCTGTTCGGGCAACGCACCCGCTTGTTGACCATCGCCCTCAAGCCGACCATGAGCGTCGGCATCGCCTCGCTCAACGCGCACCGGCCGGCCTCGGCCGAGGAGCTCATGAAGATGGCCGACCAGGCCCTCTACGCCGCCAAGCACGCCGGCAAGGCCCAGGTGGCCGTCTACGCACCTCGTCAGCCCGCGGCGCTGCGGCCCGGGTCCGTGACAGGATCGGTGGGCGAGTCGGGCGGCCTTCGCTCCGAAGGAGCGAAGGGGTGTAGCCACGGGTGGAGTGAGCCGCAGGCGAACGAAACCCGTGGATCGAGGGCCTACGCTTAATAAACCATCCTGAAGGGGTGGAGGATGCGGCTGCGGCGCCGGCCGAGACGCCGAGAGGTCATCGAAATGGGGGATAATGGTGTGTCTCCTCTCCTCGCCACCTTCGTACGCGCTTAGCGTCCCCCGAACGCTAGACAGGCACAACGCCGAAGGCGTTGAATAACACAGCCCAGGGTCGCGCAGCGCACCCTGGGTCACCTGACCGTCCGTCATCCCCAAACCCTGAAAGGGTTTCATGCTCCGCCCCAGACTAGGCTGCTTCCCACGCCACCGGGAATGACGACGCATGCAACCCTTTCAGGGTTGGTCTGTGCCGGCCGGTATGGATCCCGGGGTGCGCTGCGCGACCCCGGGCTGTGTTATGGAACCGCGTTGCGGTTCGGAATGCGGGCCGCACGCAACGCCGAGGAGGCTAAACGCGTCTCCCCTTCGGGGGCGAGAAGAGAGAAGAAACGAACCTCGTGACCACGGGTTCCGCGTCGGGCGGCTGCGCCGCCGCGCCGCTCCACCCGTGGCTACCACCCGTGACCCCTGTGGGGCCAGAATCAAGCCGATTCCATCCGCCCAAGTTGTCACGGACCCGCGGTGGCCTGCTGAGCATCAGCCCATCTTGACACCTGCCCGACACAAGAGGTAGGCTGGCTCTTGCTGTGGATCGGCCTGCCTGACGGAGCGAGGTGCACGATGAGACGGTTACACTGGGCGATGGGCGGAGCGCTGGCGGCGATGCTGCTGGCCACCGCGGGCTGTATGGATGCCAAGCACGGCGTCAGCCGGGAAGGAGCAGACATGACGGGCGGCGGACCGACCTATGTTCACGCGGTATTCTTCACCATCAAGCCCGGGGTCTCCGACGCCGAGGTCGAGGCCCTGGTCGATGACGCCGCCAACCTCCTGGCCGGGATCCCCACCGTGCGCCGCGTCCAGTCCGGGCGCCGCGATCACAGCATGACCCGTGAGGTCAACGAGCAGCAGTTCGAGGTCGGGCTGGTGGTCCACTTCGACGACCAGGCAGGCCACGACGTGTACCAGGACCACGCCCTGCACCGCCAGTACGTGGATCGTCACCGCGCGAAGTGGGCGTCTGTGCGGGTATACGATTTCATCGCAAAGTAACCGCCTCAGAACGATCGGATGTCGATGTCGCCGGCCCGGGTGCGCAGGTCGATGGGCGGCCCGCCGGCGCCGAGCGTGGCTTCCACGCGGCTGCGGCTGGAGGTTACGTTGGTAGCGGAGTGGAAGTCGGCGGCGCTGAAGCGGACCCGGCCGCCGTCGGCGGTGACGGCGAGAGCGGCCTCGCCGGCGACCGACCGGACCGAGCCCGCCCGGTTGACCACTTCGCTGGCCTCGTCCAGCCCGACCACCCGTACCTCACCCACCTCCTGCAGCAGCTCCACGCGATGCCCCGGCGGCAGGGTGATGCGCAGCCGATACGTCGCCACGCGCACCGAGCCCAGAATGGCGACCACGCTGATCTCGTCTTCGGTGATCGTGGCCTCGAAGTGAGCCGCGTCGTCGGTCGCCGCGGGCGGGCGGATCGCATGGATGACCAGCGCGCCGCCCGCACCGGCCGGCGGGGTCACGCTGACGGTCATTTCATCCAGCAGATCCTCCGCCAGGGCCGTACTGCCGGCCAGCGCGGTCCGCAGGATCTGGATCGTCGCCTCGGTGGCGCTCGGGTCGACGGTGACGCGCGTGCTACCGATGTCGTTGGTGATCCGCACCACCGCGTCGGCCGGCAACGCCACCGTCCGCGTCTCCGTGGACTCGGCCTTGTCCGGGGTGATGAAGGTGAAGCTGAAGAAGAAGTCGCCGCTGCACGTCTGGCCGAGCAGGAAAACGCTGCTGACCACCAGCAGCGCACCGCTCCACTGGCGAGATCGAGTCATGGTGGTTCCTCCGTTGGGGCCTGTCCGAAAACCATCGGGGAAGTGAGAGGTGAGAGGTGAGAGGTGAGAAAGCCGGGCTTCCCGTACGGACCGGCGAACATCAGCGGCGGTCAGGGGCAGCGATACATGCCCAAGTCGCTCTCCATTCTCAATTCCCGATTCTTCATTCCCAATTCCCAATTCCCGATTCTCAATTCTCCATTCTCAACTCCCAGCTTCCACTCAGGGTAGCTGATTGATTGTACCGCGCCACGGTCGCTGCCACTCCACGTGTCCGTCGAAGCACAGGACGTTGATGCCGTCCGAGTGATAGGGTTTGGTGGGGAGTCCCACCCGCCGGGCCCAGGTTCGGTTCTGGTAGGTGCCGATCTGCCACTGTCCGGGCCTGCGGTCTGAGGTCGCGGGCGGGGCCGGCAGGTCAAACTCGAAACAGAAGGCGTCTGCGATGGCCCACTCCCGACTCGGCTGCCGGATGGCACTGAACCGCTTGGGGTGGGCGTCCCTGAAGTGCGGCTTGCTGGGGTCGGGCGACTGGTTGGCCGGGACGGTGCTCGTCCAGAAGTTGTTGGGATAGCCGAAGTACCAGGGCGGATTGGTGCCATAGGGCATCGTCGCCCGGTTGAAGTTGTTGACGGCATAGGTGAAGGGGCGATCAGCGGCGCCGGACGTGAAAATGAGCGTCCCACTGGCCATTCGCGTGGCGGTCGGGCAGGCGGAGACCTTGTCGGTGTACCTGCCGCCCCGGCCGCGGTCGGAGAAGTACCTGCGGATGAACCAGGGCAGGTGCCATTCCTCGTAGTCGTTGAAGGCGGTCTTGTCGCGCGTCTCCAACTCCACCGCCGCATGGATCGGGCCCGGCAGGCGATCGCGCTGGTCCTGGTTGTACATCAGGGTGGCGTTGCCGTATTCCTTGAGCTGCGTGGCGCAAACGGTCGTGCGGGCCTGCTCGCGGGCCTTGGCCAGCGACGGCAGCAGGACGGCCACCAGCAGCGCCAGAATGGCCACCACCACCAGCACTTCAATGAGGGTGAACCCGCCGCGGGTGGGGGCTCCATGCCACCGCTCCCTCACGGTCGCGGCTCTGCTTGAGGTGGTCGCGGCTCTGCTTGACGTGAAGCCGCCGCGCGTGGGAACGCCGTGCGGCCGACGGCGACCGGTAACCGGATATTCAATCATGTGGCACCTGCGTTCTGAAGCTTGACACCGGCCATTCCAGGGCACTCCACACCCGCCTCACGCCGGCCCCGCCGGTACCCAAAAGAAATGACCGGCCGAATGCCCGATGCAACCCGCTATTATAGCAGGCACCCAAGTGGTTGCGCTGTCGCGGGGGACAAAAGCGCCCAGTCAGGTGGTTTCGGGGTTGGTCATTGATTGGTCATTGGGCCTTGGACGTTCGCCATTTTGCTGCAGGAGCCGGGCGGGCAGCGGGTTACGCTCTATTGACATTCACCTTTCTCCGTACCCGGCAGTATGATGTGGCAAGAGCGGCGGAATCCAAAGCGGAAGCGCAGGAGCGCGGCTATGCCCGAGGCGTTGTGGCAGCAAGCCCGGAGGGATCTCAGTCTGCGGATTGAGGGGCCGATCCCGGACCTGACCGTGTGGGAGCACGCGGCCCGGGTGGCGAAGCTGTCGGTCGAGTTGTGCGGCCTGCCGGAGCTGGCCAACCGGGTCCTGGACCGCACGGCCCTGACCGCGGCCGCTCTGTACCACGATGCGGGCTGGGTGCTGCAGGTACGGGCGGGTCAGGTGCGGCTGGCGGATGTGTTCCTGCGCCGCACTTCGGATGAGCAGCGTGAGCTGGCCGCTCACTGGATGACGGAACAACTGGCCCCGCTCCTGGCCTCCGGGGCGATTCAACTGGCCGCCCGCATCGTCCGGGATTGCGGCAACCGGGAGCCGAAACTGCCGGAGGCCCAGGTACTGGCGGAGGCGGAGGGGCTGGACGAGTTCGGCCCACAGGCGATCTGGATGATGGTCCGCAGACAGATGGCCGAGGGACGGACGCTGGCGGAGATGGTCGATCTCTGGCAGCGGCAGGAGGAGTACCGCTACTGGCCGGCACGGATCAAGGAGAACCTGCGGTTTCCGTCGGCCCGGACCCTGGCCGAGGAACGCTGGCAGGCGATGGCCCGCTTTATGGCGGATCTGCGAAGCGTCTGTTCGGGTCCGGGGTGACTCGTGAAGGGCCTGAGTACAGGTTAAAGGCTAAAGGCTGAAGGCTGAAGGCTGAAGGCTGAAGGCTGAAGGAAGTGGTGGCCCATCCTTGCGCAGCAAGGGTGGGCTCACGATGATCGAACGCGTGTGAACGCCTGCCTTGCCAAGAAACCCTGTCGCATCAGCATCATCGTGAACCCACCCATCGCGTTGCGATGGATGGGCCACCCGGCTCGCGAGGGGGCGGGCTGCTTGGTCACGCGAAGGTGAGCTTGTGCGCGATCCGCACTGCCCAAAGAGCAGTGGCACACGGCGACGTTGATGGGGGTCGTGCGAAGCCGCAAGCGGCAGTGGCACACGGCGACGTTGATGGGGGTCGTGCGAAGCCGCAAGCGGCAGTGGCACACGGCGGCGCTGATGGGAGTCGTGCGAAGCCGCGAGCGGCTGGTTCTTCCCGACCCCCAATCCCCAGCCCCCGATCCCTGACCCCCGATCCCCGATCCCGGGTCTGCACACGCCGGCGGGGCCGATCATGGGAGCGGCGTTGACCCGTCTGTGCCGGCCGGATACCTTTGACGGTCAATGGGCGAAGTTGACCAGGGCGATGGCCTGCGCGGGCCGGGTAGCTGCCGGGCCGATGGTCCCGCCCCGTTGGCCTCTGGCGAGGCGGCCCTTGCGGAGCATGAGGGACCTGCGAGCGGGGGTGTCGGGGCGACGGATGCGGGATCGGCAGGCGCACCGCCCATGGCCCGGCCCATACCTCCGGCCGTCCGAGGGGCCTCGCCGACGGGTCGAGGGACAGGGCATCCACTCGGCCCCATGCTGGTGATGACCCGGGTGGATCATTGGGTCATCGGCCGGCTGTATGCGGCGGGCGTTGGCCTGGCGGCGGTGGGGATCCTGGCGTTGGCGACCCGGCTGACGCCGAGCGACGAGGGCATGGGCACGCACCGGCAGTTGGGGCTGCCGCCCTGCGGGTTCGTCGTGGTGACCGGATACCCGTGTCCGACCTGCGGGATGACGACGGCGTTTGCCTTGGCGGTGCGTGGCCGACTGCTGGCCGCCGCCCGGGTTCAGTTGGCGGGCTGCCTGCTGGTTTTCGGGGTCATTGCTGTCGGGGCGTGTGCCTGGTGGTGTGTGTTTACCGGCCGCTACCCGGCGGTGAACTGGTACCGGGTCGACCCGGTGCGGGTGGTCTGGCTGGCGGCCCTGGTGCTGCTGGGGGCCTGGGCGTTGACCCTCGGGCTGGGGTTGGCGGACGGCAGTTTGCCGGTGCACTGACCGTGCCCAACGGCGCGGCGGTCATCCCCGACCGGTGAACCTTCTCGGACGGTGCTCCTGGGAGTAGACGCGATGGCCGATGTCCGGTTCCTCTCACGGCCGCGAGCGCTGCGGGCTCTCGCGATGGCGGGCTTGTTATTGCTCGGCTTGGCGGGTGGCGGATGCGAGCTGGCCAAACAGATCGCGCTGCAGACGGCACCGCGCAGCGAGCGGGTGCCGGCGGAGTACAGCAACTTGCCGGGACAGCGGGTGCTGGTGTTCGTCTGGGTGCCGCCGGAGGTGCGGTGGGAGTATCCCTATCTGCGGCTGGATCTGGCTGCCCATCTGGGTGCGTATCTGACGGCCAACGTCCAGAAGGTCACGGTGGTCGATGCCCGGCACGTCGAGAGCTACCTGGATGGCAACACGCAACTGGAGACCAACCCCGTCGAGGTGGGGCGGCATTTCCGGGCGGACAGGATCGTCCACCTGTCCCTGCACCACTTCTCGGTGCGTGATCCGGGGATGGCACACTATTACCGGGGGCGGGCGTCGGGTTCGGTTGAAGTGCACGAGATGACCGCAGGGGAAGGGTCGCCGAAGCGTTACCCGCTGCGCAGCATCGAGGCCGTCTACCCGGAGAAGGGCCCGGTGAGCTTCAACAACGTCCGGCCGGAACAGATTCGCAAGGCGACGTACGAGGTCTTCACCGTCGAGGCGGGCAAGAAGTTCCACGAATACGAGCGACCGCTGGACTGACGTCATGATTACCGCCAGTGAGTACGGAGCGGCGGCACGCCGTCGCAAGCGTTTTCCGGTTTCGTGCGAAGCCGCGAGCGGCGAGGCGCGGGGGTACGGTGCGCGCGTCGTGGCCGGGGGGATCGAGTGGGGTTCGGGGCGGCTGCTGGCCGTCGTCATGGGATGCGCGGCCCTGCTGCTGGCGATGGGGGGGTGCGGCCCGCGGTTCGGAGCGATGCTCTACTTCATGGGGGGCGGCCAGGGGCCGAAGGTGCCGGCCGAGTACACCCTGCCGGCCGGGCCGCTACTGATTCTGGTTGACGACGACTGGGATCTGGTGCACCCGCGGAATGCGCGGGACGCCCTGGTGGACGCACTGGCCACGGAGTTGACCCACTACAAGCTGGTTGAGCGGGTGACGACCAACGAGGAGCTCGCCCGGTTGCGTCAGACCGAACCGAACTTTGACAAGCGCGGGGCCCGCGAGGTGGGGCGGTTGGCCAAGGCGGACGTGGTCATCTGGCTGAAAGTGGTGCGTTTCAGCCTGGACGAAGACCTGGAGATGGCCCACCAGGCAGGCTACTTCGGAGTGACGTTGAAGGTCATCAACGCCAATGCGCAGTTGCGCGACGAGGTCGTGCTTTGGCCGTCGGACCGCGAGGGCCGGCTCATTGAGATCCGCGTCACCGCCCACGAGATCCGCGAGTGCGGGGATCTGGCGAAGGCCCACACCCTGCTGGCCGAGCGGCTGGCGGTCGAGATCGCCAAGTTGTTCCGCGCTTACCAGGAAGATCATTGGCTGGATGGTTGATCGGTGCAAAGATGATCGTGTCCAAGGAAGCCCCGGAGGCCTGCCTGACGGCGGATGAGATTCGGCAGGTGGTGGAGCAGGGTCTGGCGGGTGTGCCGTTGGCCGGCCGCCGCGTGCTGGCCATCATCCCCGATCATACGCGCAGCGGCCCGATCGGCACCTTCTTCCGTGTGATCGCCGACGCGCTGCTGGGCAAGGCGTCCCGCATCGATTTCCTCGTGGCCATGGGCACGCATGACCCCCTCCCCGAGGATCAGCCCGAGGCCCTGCTGGGGCTGACGCCCGAGGAACGTGCCGGGCGATACGGCCGGGTAAGCGTATTTCACCATGCCTGGAAGTCACCGGAGGGCCTGCGGCAGGCGGGAACGCTCGATCGGGCACGGGTCGAGGAACTGTCCGGTGGGCGGCTGAGCGCTGAGGTGCCAGTGCTGCTTAACCGGCTGGTGTTCGAGTACGACCACCTGATTATCGCCGGGCCGATCTTTCCGCACGAGGTCGCGGGCTTCTCCGGAGGGCACAAATACCTCTTCCCGGGCATCGCCGACGAGCAGGTCATCAATTTCACGCACTGGCTGGGAGCGCTGGTGACCAACCCGGTGATCAACGGGACGCGGGAGACGCCGGTGCGGGCGGCGATCGAAGCGGCGGCCGACCTGGTGCCCGTCGAGCGGACGCTGGTGGGGTACGTGGTGAAAGATAAAGCCGTGGCCGGCCTGTTCATCGGGCCGGTGCGCGAGGCCTGGCGGGCGGCCACCGAGCTGTCGGAACGCATCCATATCGTCTACCGCGATCGGTCTTACCAGACCGTCCTGTCGTGTGCCCCCGCGATGTACAACGACATCTGGACGGCCGGCAAGTGCATGTACAAGCTCGAACCGGTCGTGGCCGACGGCGGTACGCTGATCATCTACGCACCGCACATCGACACGGTCTCGTACTCGCACGGCAAGCATCTCGACGAGGTCGGCTACCACGTGCGCGACTACTTCGTGAAACAGTGGGAGCGCTTTGCGGGCTACCCCGGGGGCGTATTGGCCCACAGCACGCACGTCAAGGGCATCGGCACCTACGAGAACGGCGTCGAACGCCCGCGGGTCAACGTGGTGCTCGCCACGCGCATCCCCGAAGACCACTGCCGCTGCATCAATCTCGGCTACCTGGACCCGGCGACGATCGACCCGCGGGACTACGCCGGCCGCGAGAACGAGGGCGTGCTGCTGGTGCCCCGAGCGGGCGAGATCCTCTACCGGCTCAAGGACATGAGCCGGTTCCGGTAGCTCCCCAGTGGGGGGCGTTCGCTACAGCGCTTCCTTGCGAGGGCACGCTCGGGAACGTAAAATCGAATTGAGCCTGGATCGCCGTGCCGGAGGAGTAACTACATGACTCGGGAACAACTCCTGTCGCGTATCTCTGCGGACCCGTCGATCTGCGGCGGAAAACCATGCATCCGTGGGCACCGTATCTGGGTGTCGCTGGTTCTCGACTTCCTGGCCAGCGGTTCGAGTGTTGAGGACCTCCTGGATGACTATCCCGGTGTCACCGAGGAGGATATCCGCGCCTGCATTGCCTACGGAGCCGAGATGTCCAGAGAACGCGAGTACGTGCCGTCAGATGAACTGCCAGGCGAATGGGACGGAGCCTCGGAGTCCTGAAGGTTACTTCACTTCCTGCGGACTCAACGGAAGGAGAAGCGAGATACGAGTCTTCTGCTCAGTGGTCAATCCGCCGCTGTTGATAAGCCCCCACACATAATCCTGCTTCTGCTGCTCGTCCATGTTGTCGAACTTGCGCGACATGATGACCACGTGGATGTTGTCGCCGTAACCGGGCGACACATCGACCGTATCGTCCGGGAAGTCTTTCTTGATCGCTGCGCGAATTCGATCCATCAGTGCTTGATCCGCCGCCATAACACACTCCTAGACGCTGGCTGACAAGAACCGGAGGAACTTGCCAGCCGCCTCGAAAAACCGCTGACAATCCGCCGCGCTAGCTTCCCGCGGATGATACCTCCAGGCAACAGTCCAGGTGTTGCACCTCTGGAAGGCCCGCAGGAACTCATCATTCCCGTCGGGGCCGACCAAGCGAGCGCGAGCGTTCGTAAACTCGAAGAGATACTCGATGCTGTGCGTTCTCAGATTGACTTCTTGTCCACGCCGCAACGACAATTTCTGTTCCAGATCCAACAGCGTGCGCGCACCGTACATTTCGAGCAGTTTCGCCTTGATGCGGCATTCGATCGCGTACCCTAACAGATACATCGCACCACGCCAATGCTGCTGGAGGCGAAGCACCTCGGCATCAGCCTTGCGCCGCAAGGCAGCCTTGATCTGGTCGGTGATACCAGCATATGGAAACCGAGCCAAGTCGCCCCATGCCTCCGCACAAAAGCGATCAACTTCACTCGCCAAGCGAAACCCGCCGGACTCCACTTGGCGAAAGTCAACATCGAGAGTAAAATGGGCAGAATGGATTGTCAAGATAACCCGGGCAGGGCATCAGCATGCAAAGAACTGACTTCACTATCCGACCGATCATCGGGCTGGAGATCCACGTGCAACTGGCGACGCGGAGCAAGATGTTCTGCGCCTGCCCGGTGGAGTTCGGGGCGGGGCCCAACAGTCGGGTGTGCCCGGTGTGCCTGGGCATGCCCGGCGTGCTGCCGGTGATGAACCGCACCGCGGTCGAGTACGCCATCCGCACGGCCCTGGCCCTCAACTGCCAGATCGCCCGCTTCAGCAAGTGGGACCGCAAGAGCTATTACTACCCGGACCTGCCCAAGAACTACCAGATCAGCCAATACGACCTGCCGCTGGGCTTCGACGGGGCGTTCGACGTGCCCGTGGGTAACGACGGCTCCCGCCGCGTGGGCATTATCCGGGCCCACCTGGAGGAGGACGCGGGCAAAAACATCCACGACAACCCGACCTGCACGCAGGTGGACCTCAACCGCACGGGAACGCCCCTGCTCGAGATCGTCACCGAGCCGGACCTCGCCTCCGCCGACGAGGCCTACGCATTCTGCACCGCCCTCCAGCGGCTGGTCACCTATCTCGGTGTCAGCGAAGCCAGCATGCAGAAGGGGCAGATGCGCTTCGAGCCGAACATCAACGTGGCCATCACCTGGGAGGACCGCGAGTACCGCACGCCCATCAGCGAGGTCAAGAACCTCAACAGCTTCCGCTCGGTACGCAACGCCATCGCCTACGAGGTCGAGCGGCAGGTGGCCGACTGGATCGCCGACCACGACTACGTGATCGGCAAACGGGCCAAGGAAAACCGCGGGTGGGACGACGACCGCGGCGTCACCGAGTACCAGCGCAGCAAGGAGGAGGCCCACGACTACCGCTATTTCCCCGATCCGGATCTGGTGCCGGTCGAGGTGGACGAAGCGTGGCTGGAGGAGATCCAGGCAACGGTGGGCGAGCTGCTGACCGACCGCGAGCGGCGGATGCAGGAGCAGTACGGCCTCAGCGAAGCCGACGCGGCCACGCTGCTCAAGGACCGGGCGACGGCTGACCTGTTCGAGGAGGCGGCCGCCTGTGGGCACGGCCCGACGCTGGCCAAGCAGTTTCTCGGCTTCTGGTCCGCCCTGGCCAACGCCCGCAACTGCACGATCGCGGGGCTGGGCGTCGAGGCGGGGCGGCTCGGCGAACTGTCCCGCATCACGGCGGATGGACAGATCAACGCCATGGCGGCCCAGACCATCGCCGACCGGCTGCTCACCTCCGCCGACGCACCGCTGGCCATCGCCCAGCAGGCCGGGTTGCTTCAGGTGCACGATGAGGGACAAATGCAGGCCTGGGTCGACGAAGCCTTCGCCGCCAACGAAAAGGCGGTGCACGACGCCCTGGCTAACCCCAAGAAGAAGCAGCAGGCCCGCGGGTTCCTCACCGGCCAGGTGATGAAGATCTCCGGCGGCCAGGCCGACCCCAAGATCGTGGGCAAACTCATCGACGAGAAACTCAACCGGGCAAACGGGACTTGAAAATGGGGATTGGGGAATGGTGAAACCGGCGGGTCAGGCCACGTCCACCGTTTCACAGTAGGCATCGAGAGTGCAGGATTCCGGGATCGGGGTGCCATCTTCGATCATCCCCCGAATGTGCAGGTCAATGGCTTCACGCATGTTTTTCTTGATCTCGTCAACCGTCCGCCCCGTCGTGATGCAGCCGGGCAGATCGGGACAGTAGGCCGATAGGTTGCTGGGGCCTTCTTCAATGACGATGGCAAACCTGAACATCAGCGTCCCTCCGGGTGAGCTTGCCTCAGAATGCTCCTGAGGGTCTTGGGATGAACATCATCGTTCAAGTGGCCAGGAACCGTTACTCGTCCGGGCTTGACCGCATGTTTGTATTGCCGATGACTGCCGGACTGGGCCACCTGGAACCAGCCATTCCGTTCGATCATCTGGATGATCTCCCTGACCTTCATCGTGATGCTTCATTTCCAGTATAACGCCGTCGGCTTCCCCTGGCGAATGCGGACGGGCGGCATGGGTCGGTACTCCGACCCGTGGCGGGTCGGGGCAGGCCACGGGCCTGAGTCCAGGCCCATGCCACCCAGCCGCTGTTCGCCGGTCGCCACAGGGGGCGACCGCTACGGATGTCACCGGGGCGGCCGCTACAGATACCACGGGGGCGGCCGTTGTCCACCGGTCGCCACAGGGGGCGACCGCTACAGGTACTTCTCGGGCAGCTTCCAGGGGTCGCGGTAGGTCGGCTTAGCCATCCTGGCGGCCTCGGGGTCGCCGACGATCTTGAGAGCCTGCGGGTCAAACTCGATCGTTCGCTTCAACCGCATCGACAGGTTGGCCAGCGTGAGGGCCAGGTCGATCTTGTAATGATAGCCGACGTGGCAGGTGGCCTGCTCGCGGGAGCGGATGCAGTCCAGCCATTCGCGATGATGGCCCTTGGATGCGGGGATGGTCTCCGGCGGGATCTTGGCGTCCTTCATGCGGTCGCCCTCGGGCACGATGCGCAGGGTGCCGTAGTCGGCCATCAACGTGCCGTTGAGCCCGTGCAGGTAGACGCCGAGCCGGCGGCGCATGCCCTGCTCGCCCTGGAAATCCAGACCGTAGCTGTTCACCAGCGACATGTTCCAGTGCATGGCGAACTTGTCGTACTCCCAGAGCACCTGCTGGTTATCGGGCGCATCGCCGGGGTCCTGGATCAGGTACCGCCCGCCGGTCGCGGTCGTGCGCAGCGGGGCATCGAGGCCCAGGGCCCAGTACGGCAGGTCGATGATGTGCGGGGCCATGCCCGGCGTCCACCCGCCGCTGTAAGGCATGAACGAGCTATGGGTATAGGCGTCATGGACGATCAGGGGGTTGAACCGGCGCATGACGGCCGGCCCGACCCACATCTCCCAGTCCAGCCCGGCCGGCGGGTCGCTGTCGGGCGTGTTGCCCAGGCCCTCGGCCCCCTGGTTCATGATATTGAACGTGCGGGCGGCGGTGATCGGCCCCAACTGGCCGGACCGCACATACTCGACCACGCGGCGGAAGTTGTCGCTGGCGTGAATCTGCGTGCCGATCTGCGTGATGGTGTGATGCTCGCGCACCGCCCGCAGGATGGCCAGCGTCTCGGCGGGGTAGAGGGTCATCGGCTTTTCGAGGTAGAAGTCCTTGCCCGCCTCGGCGGCGGCGATGGCGACCAGAGCGTGCCAGTGCGGCGGCGTGACAATGACCACCGCGTCCACGTCCTCACGCCCGATCACCTCGCGCCAGTCGCGGTGGCCCTTGGCCGTGCCCTGGCATCGCTCGACCGCCTCGTCCAGCCGGTCCTGCCACACGTCGCAGACGGCCACGATGGTCACATCCTGCTGCTCGAGAAGCTCGGGAAAGTGCCAGCTCTTAGCCAGTGAGCCGGTACCGATAACCGCGACGTTGATCCGGTCGTTGGCCCCCCGGCGGCCCGAGGCGGCCAAGGCCGCGGACCGCACGAAGTACGGCATGGCCACCGTCGCCGTGCCCAAGCCTACCGTCCGTCCCAGAAATGCCCGTCGTGACAACCGGTCCGCCTCAGCCATGGCGTGTGCCTCCCGTTCAAGGGGTGTCCACTGATCTGGTGCCTCGGGCGGGCCAGGGGCTCCGCCAATCCTGTTCTGAATATCCTCCGGTCGGACGGTTGTCCAGCCCTCCGGGTGCCGCCCGTCCGGGCAGACGACGCATTTTCGTCATTTTTTTTCTTTCGCCGGCGTACCAAGAGGCATCCGTAGCGTATAATTGGGCAGAGGTGGTGGCATGGTGACGCTCGCCAGTTACCGGGTGATCGACGGGTCGCCCGGGAGAGCACACCAAGGCCCCCACTGGACCTTGTACAAGGCACCATTGGTCCCCCTGGCGCCGGTCAGGGGGTGGGCTAAGCCCGGCGACACTTGTCGGATTCGGTGAGCGACCGCCGGATAGCGGGTGACCCGGGGAGTTTGCCCAGAAAGGAGGTGGTCCAGTGACGTGTCGCATAGGTGGGCTGCCTTAGGGCAGCGTATCCGCTGCTTGAGGGCAGCCAAGGTCGATTTGTTAGTCCGTTTTAGCCCCGCGGCATATACTGCCGCGGGGCTTACTTTATGGATGCCGGGTACATGGATCAGCCACAGCTCTGGGCCGTCGGGTTCATCGTTGCGGGTGCCGTTGGGTACCTGGCCCTTGTCCTGCGCCGCTCGCTGCGCGGGCAGGATGCTTGCTGTGGTAGCCCATGCTTTCCGAAGCAGCCCGCCGCTCATGAGCAGAAGGATCGTGCTGACTCGCCGACCGCGGCTTCGCCAGCGGAAGCTCAGGCCGCAGGTGAACCGTCGCGGCAGGTGTTCATTCCCCGCGAGCATCTCGCCGACGTGGCCCGGCAACGGCGTCGAGAACAAGCGGCTTCCCACGAAACACAGGCAGGGCCATGACGCAGGTCACGGACGGCGATCGCTGGTCGGACGGGTTGGCCGATCTTGCCGCCCGCGGCTTGCGTCGCCGGTTGAGAGAGGTCGAATCGCGGCAGGGACCGCATCTCACCGTGGGCGGCCGATCGCTGATCTGCTTTGCCAGCAATAATTACCTGGGATTGGCGGATCACCCGGCGGTGGCGGCCGCCGTGCGCGAAGCGGTCGCCCGCTGGGGCTGGGGGGCGGGGGCCTCACGGCTGGTCTGCGGGCACATGAGTCCGCACGCGGAACTCGAACGTCGCCTGGCCGCGTTCAAGGGGGCCGAGGCCGCCCTGGTCTGCCCGACCGGGTACCAAGCGAACCTGGCGGCCATCCGGGCGCTGGCGGGCAAGGGCGACGTCGTACTCCTGGACAAGCTCAACCACGCGAGCATCATCGATGCCGCCCGGGGCAGCGGAGCGATCCTGCGCGTCTTTCCGCATCGTGACTACCGCAAGCTCGAGCGGTTGCTGGCCGGTGCCGGCGACGCCCGCCGCCGGGTGATCGTGACCGACTCGCTGTTCAGCATGGACGGCGACCTGGCCGACCTGCCGCGGCTCGTCCAACTCAAGCGGGCGTACGGGGCGCTGCTCTGCCTGGACGAAGCCCATGCCACCGGCGTGCTCGGGCCGCACGGGAGGGGGGCGGCGGAGTTGGCGGGCGTCGAATCCGAGATCGACGTGACGGTGGGCACGTTGAGCAAGGCCCTCGGGGGCATCGGGGGCTTCATCGCCGGCTCGCGGTCGTTCATCGACTGGGTGGTCAATACGGCCGGCCCGTTCATCTACACGACGGCCCTGCCGCCGGCCGCCTGCGCCGCGGCTTTGGCCGCCCTGGACCTCGTCGAGCGCGAACCCGCCCGGCGCGAGAAGCTGCTCGCCTTGGCCGCCCACCTGCGGGGCGAGTTGACCGCCCGCGGCTGGGACATCGGTCGCTCGGTCAGCCAGATCGTGCCCCTGATCGTAGGCGATGCCGACCGGGCGGTGAGCCTGTCGGCCAAGCTCGAAGCCGCCGGCATCCTCGCCCCCGCGATCCGTCCGCCGACCGTGCCCCGCGGCCAAGCCCGCCTGCGCCTCAGCCTCTGCGCCGACCATGAGCCCGCGGACGTCGAGCGCCTGCTGGCCGCGCTCGGGAGAGTGAGCGAGTAAGCAAGTGAGCAAGTGAGCAAGTGAGCAAGTAAGCGAGTAAGCGAGTGAGCAAGTGAGCGAGTGAGCAAGTGAGCAGGTGCGCGAGGGAGTTCAGTTTCTGGCTTGCCGCTTCGCGGCCGGACGCCATGGGTGTGCCACTGCACTGTGAGCAGTGCGCGCGCGTGCGGGGCCTGGACCACGAACCAGTTCGCTCGGTCCTAACCACGAACCAGTTCGCTCGGTCCCGACCACGGGCAAGTTCGCCGCGCCCCCTCGACGAAGCCCTCCGGTTGTGACCCATGGCCGCGCCGTGGTACGCTGTGACCGCCATGAAGATCGTCGCCCAAGGTATCGACCTCATCGAGTGTGACCGCATCCGCGAGATATGGGAGCGGCACGGGGACCGCTTCCTGAACCGGCTGCTGACGCCAGACGAGGTTCGGCACGTGCAGCGCTACAAGAACGCGGTGCCCTCGATGGCCGGCCGCTTCGCCGCCAAGGAGGCCATCCTCAAGGTGCTGGGCACCGGGTGGCGCGGCCAGATCGCCTGGCGGGACATGGAAATCCTCAACGACCCCAACGGCCAGCCGCACGCCACCCTCACCGGCGAAAGCCAGCGCATCGCCGCCCAACTCGGCATTACCCGCATCCTCGTCTCCATCACCCACACCCAGCACTACGCCGCCGCCTCAGCCATCGGAGTCAGCGAGTGAGCAAGTTAGCGAGTGAGCGAGTGAGCAAGTGAGCAAGTGAGCGAGGCAGCGAGTAAGCTCGGTCTCCGGCTTGCCGCTTCGCGGCGAGACCCCAACGGTGTGCCACTGCTCTGTGAGCAGTGCACGCGTGCGGGGCTTAGACCACGAACGAGTTCGTTCGCTCCCAATCCACGAACAAGTTCGCTCATCCGCCCGGGGACTGGCTGAGTTCCCCCTCGGCACCATGTCGCATGATTCCTCCCTCAACCTTGTGACAGGTATCTGAAGTTGTGACCTTGCGGGCCACAGCTTGCTGAACGAATCGGGCAATGGCTTCGACGGTGATGAGTTCCGTGAATCGGGAAAGTCGGGGATCGGCTTCAAAAGCACCATAGTCCAGAAACGGGTAGTCACTCTTCAGCCGTGCCAATCCCTCAGGCGTCAGTCGGCCCTGCTCGTCGGCCGGCAAATTGTTGGAGCCCGCCATCGCCTGCAACTGCATACGAACGCCGAATCGGCGCTCCAACTTGAACGACAAATCGAGAAAGTCGATCGACTCGCCGCCAAGGTCCTCAAAGAATCGCGACGAGGGATGCACCTCCTCGGGCTCGACGGCCAGTACCTCCGCGACAATCAGGCCGACCTCGTCCGTCGTGGTTTCGTGTGTGTGCATGGTTTGTGCTCCGGTCATGGATAGGGCCAATGGGATTCATGCCTTGGCGGCCGCCAATACCGGGTGAATCCCGGCGAGCCGCTCGGCCAATTCCTCGTATGATTCCTCAACCAGGCGGGCATAGACGCTCGTGATCATCGGGTGCGCGTGGCCGAGCTGGCGTTGCACGAAGAGCAGATTGCCCCCGGTGCGTTTGTAAGCCAGGAACCCATAAGTGTGACGCAACAGTTGAACGCTGGCTCGCCCGCCAAGCCCGGCATCTGTCAGTATCCGCTTGACGCGTCGATAGAGCCCCGTGCGGTTGAAGGGCCGACCACGCTCGCCAAACAGCAAGGGTCGCTCGAGGTCATCAGGTCGAATATCGGGAGGCAGTAGCCGTGGCCGCGTATGGCTCACGAACTCCCGCATCAGTTCGGCAAGCCATCCGGGCACGTAGACCGTGCGGCGCTCCCCTGCCGGGCCTCTGACCAGAATTGCCGAGTCGCCACGACCGACCGGCGTATCGATCAGCTTCAGTCCGCAGCACTCGGAGGTCCTCAGCCCCGAGAACAGCAGAACCTCGACGATGATCCGATCAAGTAAGGCCGGCGGACGATCCCCGGCGGCCGACGATTCGCCTCCGCAGCGAATGTGAGCCAGCAACTGTTCGACCTCTCTCTCGCTGAGGAACATATCCGTCGTGATCTGCCATGGAAGCCTGCCCATGATTCTTCTCCAATCAGTAATGAGTCTATTGTATATCGACACAATACCGATCTGTCAAGAGACAAATATAGGCCGCCGTAGTCCCGTGTGGCCGCGACACCATGCCGGAGAGTTGCACTGACGGAACAGGCCATAACTAATTTAATTATAATACTTTATGTGTTTCTACGGTGGCCGAATACCCCAAGCCGGTACGCAAGGGATGGCTTTGTTCTGCTCTGCTCACACCAGAGCCGCATGCCGGGCTGAGTAGCGGCGACGGCGGGTCGGGGTTAGTATGCCGGCGCTGGATGGCGTTTCTTGGTAGCGGCCGCCCCCCGTGGCGGCCGGCGTCTGAAAGCTTTCTCGCCGCCCAGCGGCCGCCAGAGGCGGCGGCCGCTACAAAGCAGCGCTGTCATATTAGAGTCCGGCGATGCCGATTGTGGTGCGTGGACTGACGTTGGAGCTGGATGAGCCGGAGGATCTGCTGGCCGGGCGGGCCGCCGCCCGGCTGAAGGTGCCGGTGGGGGATATCCGCGTGTGGGCCGTGGTTCGGCGGACGCTGGACGCGCGGCAGAAGGATCGGCTCCGCTTTTCGTACAACGTCGAGCTGGCCCTGGCAGGGCCGCCGAAGCACGAGCGGCAGGTGGTTCAACGGCTGCATCGGCCGGACGTGGCCCTGCTGCAACCCGAGCCGGACCTGACCGTCGAGCCGGGCTCGACTCCGCTGCCCGGCCGACCGATCGTGGTGGGCTTCGGGCCGGCCGGCATGTTCGCCGGCGTGCTACTCGCCCGGATGGGCTACCGGCCGCTGGTGATCGACCGCGGCCGCGAGGTCTCCATCCGCCACCGCGATATCCTGGTCGACTTCTACCGCCACGGGCAGTTCCACCCCGAGTCCAACCTGCTCTTCGGCGAAGGCGGGGCGGGGGCCTACTCGGACGGCAAGCTCTACACCCGCGTGCACGACCCCCGCGTACGCATCGTGCTCGAGCTGTTCTATCAGTTCGGGGCCTCGCCGGACATCCTCATCGACGGCAAGCCGCACGTCGGCTCGGACAAGCTGCCGGGCATCTGCCGCCGCATCCGCATGCACATCAACGACCTGGGCGGCGAGGTGCGGTTCGGTGCCCGGCTCGAGGACGTGGAGATCCGCGACGGTCGGCTGCACGCCCTGGTGGTCAACGGCGAGCGGATCGCCTGCGGGCCGGTACTGCTGGCTGTTGGACACTCGGCCCGCGATACGCTGCGCATGCTGGGCCGCCGGGGCGTGGCCTTCGAGTCCAAGCCGTTCCAGATGGGCGTGCGCATCGAGCACCCGCAGGCAATGGTCGACCGCTGGCAGTACGGCCCATGCTGCGGGCACGAGCGGTTGCCGCCGGCGGATTACCAGTTGGTGGCCAAAGGGGCGGCGGGCGAGTGCGGCGACGTCTTCAGCTTCTGCATGTGCCCGGGGGGGATGATCCTGCCGACGAACGAATCCGCCGGGCTGATCTCGACCAACGGGGCCAGCGGCTCGCGGCGCAACGGGCCGCTGGCCAACAGCGGTCTGGTGCTGACGCTCGATCCGGCCGACGTCTGCCCGGCGGCGACGGACCCGCTGGCCGCCTTCGACTTCCTGCAGGAGGTCGAGCGGGCGGCCTTCGAGCTGACCGGCGGGACGTATCGTGTGCCGGTGCAGCGGGCGGCGGACTTCATCCCCGGCCGGCCGTCCGACGGCCGCCTGGAGACGAGTTACCCGCTGGGCGGGCAATGGTCCGATCTGCGTCGCGTGCTGCCCCCCGCCGTGGCCGAGTCCATCGCCCGGGCTATCGCCCAACTCGACCGCCGCCTGCCGGGCTTCGGCGGTGCTGAAGCCCTGGTCACCGCTCCCGAGACCCGGGCCAGCGGCCCGGTGCGCATGACCCGCGACCGCGACTCACGAGAATCCATATCCATCTCCAACCTCTACCCGGTCGGCGAAGGGGCCGGCTACGCCGGCGGCATCATCAGCGCCGCCGTCGACGGCATCAAAACCGCCGAGGCGATCATTGGCCGGTATGCGGGAGAAGGCTGAAGGCCGAAGGGATCAAGCGGAGCGCTCAAGGGAAAGGATCAAGTGGAAGGCCGTGTACACATCAGTGCGATGATCAAGGGTTGTGGTCATGACACCATCGGGCAGGCTGATGCTTGCCGAAGAAAAATGTGAAACGCAAAGACGCGAAGGCGCAAAGAGGAGGAGCAATACGGTCTGCTCTTCTCCTTTTTGCGTCTCCGCGTCTTTGCGTTACATTACCCCTCACGTGTTCGTATCGCGCGTGTCGATGTCGAGTTGGCCGTGGAGGTGTTCGATTTCCCGGGGCGTGGTCAATACTTTGTAGTAGCAGAAGGCGGTGAGCGTAAGTACGCAACTGCACGAAATGAGCATGAGCAGCCAGCCGGCGAGGGTCATGGTCGGGCTCCGGTAAGAAAACGAGTGATGAGTACTGAGTACTGAGTACTGAGTGCTGAGTGAGCCGGGGACGCAAGTCCCCGGGTGAGATCGGCGATCGGGGATCGGGAACGAGCCCCCAGCGCAAGTGTGGGGCTTTGCCCACAATCCAGGGAATCGGCACAGTCACAGGCAGAGTTGGTAACGCAAAGACGCCAAGACGCGAAGAGGATCGACGCGACGCCTGTTGCTCTCTTCGCGCCTTGGCGTCTTTGCGTTTCATATCTTTGGCCCCCGTTCCGTATCCGTCAGCCGGCCCTGGGCCTTCCAGTTCTTGCCCGCCAGGTTCACCAGCACGCCGAAGAAGACGAGCAGCACGAGGATGAAGGTCAGCATGAGCAGCACGGTGCCGCGGTCCTCGCTGTTCATCCCGGCCACGCCGGCCACGTACGCGGGCACGTTCTGATAGCACCAGGCGACGAAGATGACCAGCAGGTAGACCGGAGCAACGTACTTGATGATAAACCAGAAAATGCGGGGTACCTTGAAGGCCGCTCCGCGACTCGATTCCTCCTTGGCCCGCTTGACCCCAAACGCCCAGCCGACGACCAATACCTGTGTGGTGGCCAGCATGAAGATGCACACCGTGCCGACCCAGAAATCCAGTACGTCCAGGGCGATCAGGTCCTTCGAGAAGTAGACGACCAGCAGTCCGCCGGTGGCGGTCAACATGCTCAGGCAGGTGACCGAGAGCCGCCGCCCCATGCAGAAGCCCTCTTCGAGGAACGCGATGGCCGGCTGCAACATGCTCAGCGAACTGGTGATCGCCGCGGCAAAGAGCATGAAGAACCACAGCCCGCCGAACAAGTCGCCCATGGGCATCTTGGCGAAGACGGCCGGCAGGGCCATGAACCCCAACTGGAACCCGGACTTGAGCACCTCGGGGGTCAGGTCGGCCGCGGAGAGGAACAGGAAGGCCGCCGGGATGGTGATCATGCCGCCCAGGCAGACCTCGCAGAACTCGTTGGTCGAAGTGGCGGTGAGGCCGGAGAGCACGACGTCGTCGTCCTTGCGCAGGTAGCTGGCGTAGTTGAGGATGATACCGAAACCCACGGACAGGGTGAAGAAGATCTGCCCGGCGGCGGCCAGCCAGAGTTGCGGATCGGCCAGGGCGGCCCAGGCGGGCTGATCCTTCACCTTGGCGAGGACCTCGGGGTCGGTGGCCAGGCGGACCTGGTCGCCCGGGGCCGCGAGAACCAGGTCCGGCTGCACGCTGGCCGTCGTACCGGGGGCGACGCGCACGGTCACCTCGTGCGGCTCGCTCATCAGGCCCCCGTGCACCACCTGCCGGAAGGTCAACTCGACCGGCTCGGCCGCGTCCGGGGCGGTGAAGGTCGGGCGTTCGACGGTCGCGCTGGACAGCTCGACCGGCGGACCGGCGATCTGCTCCCACTCCTGCTTGACCACGACCTTGGGGTTCCACATGAAGCCCAGGGCGGCGTTGATGTTCGCCTCCGGGCGGGCGGGATCGGGCGTGCCCAGGGTCAGCACGCGCACGAGCACGATGATCGCAAAGATGATCAGCGTGGGCATCGCGATCTTGCAGAACATCTCGATGCCCTTGGTCAGCCCGCGGTAGATGAGGATGAAGTTGATGATGAAGACGATGATCAGGAACAGCACGCTCTTCTGCAGGCCCATGAAGGTCGTCGTCTCGCTGACCTGGTCGCGCAGCAGGAAGCCGTTGTACTCCATGCCGACGAAGTGGCTGAAGTGGTTCTTGAAGGCGGGGACCAGCTCGGCCTCCGGGACGCTCGCCTGGTAACGGGCCATGGTGCCGCTGAGGTAGTCCCAGGCATACGCCAGGCACCAGGCCTCGATGTACACGTAGTACATGTAGATGCCCACGGGGACGATGAGGGCCAGGGCCCCGAAGTACTTGCTGATCGAGTTCCGCCAGAGGACGGAGAAGATGCCCGGCGCGCTGTTGAAGCCCTTGGTGCCGCCGTAGCGGCCCATGGTCCATTCCACCCAGCAGATGGGGATGCCGAGCAGGATCAGGGAAATGAAGTAGGGGATCATGAAGATCCCGCCGCCGTTGAGGGCGGCGTTGCCGGGAAACCGCAGGAAGTTGCCCAGGCCCACGGCCGACCCCGCCACCGCCAGGATCACGCCGATCTTGGACCCCCAGTTCTCGGGAGTCCTGGCCCGGGCCAGCGCCGGCTCCGGGATGTTGGAATGGCTGGCCACCGGTACCTCCTTGCCAAAAGGTGTGCCGGCATGATCGGGCCGACCGCCGGCTTTTTCAAGACCACGGCCCCGGCAGCCCGGCGCGGCGCCGGCCTGGGCGATCCGAGCCACGACCGCTCAGAGCCGCGACCGTCAGGGAGCGTAGGTCAGCGGTACCAGTCCTCGATGCGGAGGTCGGGTATCCGCTTGTAGTGCGCGGTGTTATGGGTTACCAGCGTCAAGCCGCTATCGAGGGCAGTCGCAGCAATCTGCAGGTCGGGATCCTCCAGCCCCTGACCCTGCCGAAGAAGGCCGACCTTCAACTGAGCGAAGCGATCCATGATCGGACGAGTCAGGGAAAGGATCGAGATGTGATCCAGGAGTCGGTTGGTTTCGGCCACATTCTGTTGCGACCTTGAAGACCAGTACGCACCAAACAGGAGCTCGCCTGCGGTCACAATGCTGATGTGGGCAGACTCGTTGGCTCGGCGGTCGAACTCCCTGCACACAGACTCGTCACGCCGGAGGAGAAAGACACAGTGATCGGTATCCAGGAGATACATCACGAGACCGTGGGCACGGAGCGACTGGAACGTGAACGGTAGATGACGTCGATGGCATCGGCGGCATCGTCACCATGCCATCGGCCCGCAGCGGCCAGCAAATCGCCCAACCGGCTGCCGACGGGATGCACCTCGACCTCGACCTCCGTCCCATCGGGAATGGACGAATGGTCAGGCAGGGGGACAGTGCCATTCTGGACGACTGTACGATAGACCATGTCCTGGCGTTTCTCCCGGCACAATCATCAACCATTATTAGGATACCCTGGTTGCACGATTCCGACAAGCCGTAAACGCGTGCGTCGGGCGAATTCTGCAACGAGGAATGACCAATGTCGAAATCCGAATGACCAATCAATGACGAAGCCCGGATGCCAAAGCCGCGGGAGGCCACGGTGGGCGCCACGGTCTCGCCATTCGTCATTCGGGCTTGATTGGTCATTCGGGTTTCGACATTGGTCATTGGAGCGGTGGAACTGCGATGATAAGCGGGTACACTACGCCCATCGGTACGAATCGACGAATCAACCGCAATCCAGGGAGGTGCGCTGATGAGGTTGGCTTACGCGGGGATGGTCGCGGCAGTCCTGTTGGCCGCCGGGTGCCAGAGCGGGACGCCGTTGTTCAACGGTCGGGACCTGTCCGGCTGGGTCGAGATCGGCAGCGAGAACGCCTGGGAGGTGCGCGGCGAGGTTCTGCACTGCACCGGCGAGAAGACCGGCTACGCGTGGCTGAGCACCGACCGCAAGTACGGCGACTTCGTGCTCGAACTCGATTGGCGGATCGAGCCGGAAGGCAATGCGGGCGTTTTTCTGCGAGCCCCGGACCGCGAGGGCCGCACGTCGATGAAGGGCTTCGAGGTGCAGGCCCGCGACGATGCCGCCGACGAGACGCTGGACGACGTGAGCGGGGCGGTGTTCCGGCGCATCCCCGCGGCCGGCCGGTTCGCGCATCCGCCCGGCGAATGGAACCACTTCCGGCTGACCCTGCGCGGTCGCCGACTGACCATCGAGCTGAACGGCCATCGGGTCAGCGAGACCGACATGGATACGGTCCCGGCCCTGGAAGGCGACCCGCCCATGTCCGCCGTCCCCGACGAAGGCTACATCGGCCTGCAGAACCACGGCACGCCGAGCGACTTCCGCAACGTGGTGATTCGTGAGCTGCGCTGAACCTGCCACCGCCCAAGCGGCGCAACTCAAGGCCGCGCTCGTTATCGGCCGATGCTTGTAAGTGTGTTGCGCCGACTGACGCTCGATCGCGAGCCGCGGGTCAACGAGCCGCGGGCTTCAGCCCGCGCGGTGCTTGGAACGAGGACGGCGGTGGATTCCGTGTGAAGCCGCAAGCGGCGGATTCCGAGATCAGCGGTTGCTCTACGCACAGGCGCCGCGCGGGCTGAAGCCCGCGGCTCGTTGGCGGAAGCCCGCGGCTCGTTGACGGAAGCGGTCATGCGTGTTTTGGCGGTGATTTTGGCCCGGGCCGGCAGCAAGGGATTGCCGGACAAGTGCGTCCTGCCCTTGTGCGGCCGGCCGATTCTGGCTTACACGCTCGATCATGCCCGAGCAAGCGAGCGGGTCGAGGCCATCGTGGTGACCACGGATTCCGAACCCGCCAAAGCCATTGCCCGGGCGATGGGCGTCCAGGTGGTGGACCGGCCGGCGGAGCTGGCCACGGACGCCGCCCCGGTGGACGGTGTGGTGAGACACGCCGTCGAGCGGTACGAGCAGCAGCACACTGGCCCCGTGGACGCGGTGGTCATCCTGTACGGCAACATCCCCATCCGCCGCGAGGGGGTCATCGACCGCTGCATCGAGCAGTTGGCGGCCACCGGCTGCGATTCGGTCCGCACGGTGGCCCCGGTCGGCAAGCTGCACCCCGACTGGCTGCATCGGCTGGACGGGGACCGACTCGAGCAGTACCGGCCCAACAGCATCGACCGCCGCCAGGACCTCGAGCCGCTCTACTACCATGACGGCGCGGTAGTGGCGGTCACCCGGGCTGCGTTGTTTGCCCCGGAGACGGCTGGCAACCCTCATGCGTTCTTCGGCCGCGACCGCCGAGCCGTGCTTCAGGCCGAGCAGGACGCCGTGGACATCGACACGATCGCTGACTTCTACCGCGCGGAGGCCGTCCTGCGGACCCGCGGCGAGAGGATCGGCGGGGCGCCCGAGCCGGGGACGCAAGTCCCCGGGTGAGCGAGGAGATGGGGGACGGATCGGTTGCGGGAGGCCATCAACCGTGAGCGACGTGGGACAGGATTCGTTTTGCATCGGGCAGACGGTGGTGGGCCTGCCGGGCTTCGCCTACGTGGTGGCGGAGGCGGGCGTCAACCATGACGGCGACCCGGTCATCGCCCGGGAGCTGGTGTCCGCCGCCGCGCAGGCCGGCGCCGACGCGGTCAAGTTCCAGGTGTTCTCCGCCGACCGATTGGTTACCCGCGGTGCACCGGTGGCGACGTATCAGCGCGAGGCCGGCCAGAGCGAAACGCAATATGACCTGCTCGCCCGGATGGAACTGAGCTACGACGCTTTCGCCGAGTTGGCTTCCGACGCCGCCGAGTGCGGCATTGACTTCCTGGCGACGCCGTTCGCGCTGCAAGACCTGGCGTTTCTGTTGGGTCTGGGCGTCAAGGCGGTCAAGCTGGCCTCCACGGACATTGTGAACGGGCCGCTGCTGGATGCCGCGGCCGCCTCGGGCCGGCCGGTGATCGCCTCGACCGGCGCCGCCGACCCGGCCGAGATCGCCTCCGCCGTTCGGCGTTTCCGGCGTCCCGGCGCTGGGCCGCTGGCCCTGCTGCACTGCGTGAGCAGTTACCCGGCCCGCGAGTCGGAGGCCAACCTGTCGGCCATCGGCACGCTGGCCCGCACGTTCAACTGCGTCGCCGGCTTCAGCGATCACACCGAGTCCATCGCCATCGGCGGGTATGCCGTCGCCGCCGGGGCCCGGATCATCGAGAAGCACATGACCCTCGACCGCCGCCGCCCCGGCCCGGACCACGGCTTCAGTCTCGAACCGCGGGCCATGGCCGAGTACATCTGCGGCATCCGCGAGGCCCAGCAACGCATGGGCGACGGGCTGATCGGCACAACCGAGAGCCAGCGCGAGGTGCGCGAGCTGTCCCGGTGCAGCCTCGTGGCCGTCCGCGACCTGCGGCCGGGCGAGATCCTGACCGCGGATCTGCTGGTCGCCAAGCGGCCGGGCTTCGGCATTTCGCCCATGCAGATTGACGTGTTGGTCGGGCGGCAGGTCGTGCAGCCGATCCCCGCCGATGCCCCGATCACCTGGGAGGCGCTGGCCCCGGCGTTCGAGCCCCCGCTCGCCGCCGTGTTCGACGAGCGGATCTACGAGGCCGAGCCGGAGACGCTGCTCCAGATGGTCCGCGCCATGCCGGAGAAGCGCGAGCGCGCCTTGGTGATCGGCCACAACCC
>CAZEEJ010000024.1:37152-41801 GCA_964511155.1 uncultured Planctomycetales bacterium
CGTGCAGCCGATCCCCGCCGATGCCCCGATCACCTGGGAGGCGCTGGCCCCGGCCGCGGCGACCGTATGACCCGTGCATGGACCAGACGCCGCGTGGCCGTGGTGACGGGGAGCCGGGCGGAGTTCGGCCTGCTGGAGCCCGCCCTGGAGGCCATGAAGGATTGCCCGGCTGTTGAATCCCGCCTGGTCGTGACCGGCATGCACCTGCTGCCCAAGTTCGGGCGGACCATCGACCACATTCGATCGGCCGGTTGGCGGGTCGACGCAACCGTACGCATGCAGACCGGCAGAGACGACGCGGCGGCCGAGCCCCTCGCCGTCGCCCGCGGTGTGGCCGGCATCGCCCGGGCCCTCCAGCGACTGCGCTGCGAGATCGTCCTGGTTCTCGGCGATCGCATCGAGGCGTTCGCCGCCGCGTCCGCCGCCGTCACGGGCCGCCGCATCGTCGCCCACATCCATGGCGGCGACCGGGCCACCGGCGACGTGGATGACACCCTGCGCAACGCGATCACCCGGCTCGCCCACGTGCACTTCGTCGCCTCGCGGGATGCCGCCGAGCGGCTCAAACGCATGGGCGAGGCGCCCGAACGCATCCATCGCGTCGGGGCGCCCGGCCTGGATGCCATCCGTACGTTTCGTCAGGCGGAGAACTCGGATCGTGCGCGTGGCGACCGGCTTCTGCGTGCGCTGCTCGGCCCGTTGGCGGACCGGCCCTACGCCGTCGTCCTCCAGCATCCCTGCGGCCGGCCCGCCCACATCGAGGCGGCCACCATGCGGCATATCGTGGCCGCCGTGGCCCAGTGTGGGCTGGGCGGCGCGGCCATCTTCCCCAACAGCGACCCCGGCCACGAAGGCATCCTCAAGATCCTTCACCAGGTGGCCCGCAAACCCGACTGGCGCCGCTTCTGGTCCCTGCCGCGCGAGGACTACCTGCGGCTCGTCTCGCGGGCGGCCGTGCTGGTCGGCAACTCGTCGAGCGGCATCATCGAGTCGGCCAGCCTGCGGGTGAACGCGGTCAACGTCGGGCCGCGGCAACTGGGCCGGCTGCGCTGCGGCCCGGGCGTCATCGACTGTGGCGAAACTGCCGCGGCCATCACCGCCGCCCTCCGCACCGCCCTGAGCCGGCCAAGGCCCACGCCGCTCCGCTCCCGATACGGCGACGGCCAAGCCGGCCCGCGCATGGCGAAGATCCTGAACGACCTGGCCATCACCCCCGACCTGCACCGCAAAACGCTCACCTACTGACCCGCGAGGGACACAACTCACGACAGGACAACAAGTTCCGATATTACTGCCCCGCCCGCACCGTCTCCGGGGTGAGACACTCGGACCAAGTTCCCTGGTCGTCAGACTCAATTGATCCCGCAAGCGGACCGATGACTTATCAGGCGATCGGGCGCGCTCCGGTCACAGTGTGTACGTGTTGGCAAGGACTTACGGATGATGCCCACAACCTCCGCTACCGCCGACGTGTCCCAGACGATCAAAACCGCTCTGGCACGGATTGGAGACATCGCGACCCTTCCGGAGATCACCACCCGGATCATCTCCGTGGTCGACGACCCCAAGAGCACCGCCCGCGACCTGCACAACATCATCAAGAACGACCCCGCCCTGGCGACGAAGATTCTGAAAGTGG
This sequence comes from uncultured Planctomycetales bacterium, assembly GCA_964511155.1. Taxonomy (GTDB): domain Bacteria; phylum Planctomycetota; class Phycisphaerae; order UBA1845; family PWPN01; genus JAAYDF01. The sequence goes on from CAZEEJ010000024.1 coordinate 38,792, forward strand.
TGAACTCGGCCTTCTACGGTCTGCCGGGGCAGGTTTCGGATCTGGACCGGGCGATCGTGCTTCTGGGGCTCAGTGCGGTCAAGAACATTGCCATCTCGGCCTCGATCAGCCGACTGTTCACGACGGCGAAGCTGTCCGACAAGTTCACCGCCCGCGACGTGTGGCGGCACAGCGTGGCGGTCGGCGTGGCCACGCGGCAATTCTGCGGGCTGATCGGCAAGCGGGCCTTCTCGGAGGAGGCGTTCCTGGCCGGCCTGATCCACGATCTGGGCCTGCTGGTCGAGCGCCAGGCATTCCCCGACCAGTTGGCCGAGGTCATCCGCGCCGCCTCCAAGAGCGAGCGACCATTCTGCGAGCTCGAGCGGGAGATCGTCGGAGCAGACCATCAGGCCCTGGGGGCCGCCTTGGCCGCCAAGTGGAAATTCCCGCGGCCCCTTCAGGTGGTGCTCGGTTATCACCACAATGTCACCAACCTCAGCGAGGATCATCGCCTGCTGCCGACCATCGTGTATGCCGCCGACGTCCTTTGCTGCCATGAACGCATCGGGTTCCACCTCACCGCCGAGAATCAACCGCTGGACGACGTTCTACTCGAATCCGTGGGGCTCACCGAGAGCGACGTCGAGACCGTGCGAGCCGACCTGCTCGAGCAGATCGAGGCCGCCGAGGCCGTCCTCATGGATTGAGCGTCCAGCATTCAGCCGCCGCTTTGGGAGGGAACGAGCCGATGCCCACCGCGACGCTGACCATTCGCGACCTGATGACCCCCGACGTGGTCACCATCTCCATGGACGATACGCTGCGCGGTGCTCAACAGACCTTCGCCAAGCGGCGGTTTCACCACTTGATCGTCACCGACGGCGGGCGGGCGGTGGGCGTCATCTCCGACCGCGACCTGCTCAAGCACTTGAGCCCCTTCGTCGGCGTTCGGTTCAGCGAGCGTGCTCAGGACACCGAAACGCTCCGGAAGCGCATCCACCAGATCATGACGCGGAAGCTGGTATCCGTTTTGCCGGACGCCTCGCCCGCCGAGGCCGCCCGGCTCCTGCTCACCCATCGCGTCTCCTGCCTGCCGGTCATCGACGGCAGCGGCATCCTCATGGGCATCCTCACCTCCCGCGACCTCATCCGCTGGCTGGTCATGGACCGCGAAAGTCCGTTTACACCCGGTCCGCCCGGTCTATAATGAGCCCGCCCATTGTCTCGGCAGAAGTAATGCGGGAATTGTCAGACGGGCGAAGACCATGAGCAGAACACCGCCGCTTGGCACATTGGACACCGGCGACGCACTGATTGATGAAGTGCGCGCCATTCGGCGCGAGATATGCAATCAGTTCGGAAACGACGTCGACCGGCTTTGCGACCATCTGCGAGAAGTCGAACGGGATTACGCCGCCCGCCGCGGCGTCTTCGCCGGCGTCTCTAAAGAGGCGGCCGCCCGAGTCGTCGAAAGCTGGGGCGATGAGCCCCATCGCACGGACGATCCAATCGTGGACGAAGTACGGGCAATTCGAAAAGGCCTCATCGGGGGCACGGAAACCGGCACATGATTCGATTGGGCGTCAACATCGACCACGTGGCCACGGTTCGCCAGGCGCGGCGGACCTATGAGCCGGACCCCGCCTGGGCCGCCGCCGAGGCCCAACTCGGCGGCGCCGACGGCATCACCTTCCACCTCCGTGAGGACCGCAGGCACATCAACGACCGCGATGCCGCGGTGCTCAAGCAGGTGGTCAGCGCCAAGCTCAACATGGAGATGGCCATCGCTCGCCCGATCGTGGAGATCGCCCTGCGGCTCCGCCCGGACCAGTGCACGCTGGTCCCCGAACGCCGCCAGGAGCTGACCACCGAGGGCGGCCTCGACGTGGCCCGGCTCGCCAAACGGGTCAAGCCGGTCGTTGCCCGCCTGCGCCGCCGGGGCATCGAAGTCAGCGCGTTCATTGAGCCCGACGCCGACCAGGTGCTCGCCTCCGCCGACGTGGGCTGCGACGCCGTCGAACTGTGGACCGGACAATACGCCCACGCCCGCACACCGCGAGCCCTCAAGGCGGCCCTCAAGCGACTGGCGGCGGCCATCGACGTGGGACGCAACGCGGGACTGCTCGTCCACGGCGGGCACGGCCTGACCTACACCAACGTCCAGGCCATCGCGGCTCTCGAAGGCTTCACCGAGTTCAACATTGGGCATTCGATCGTGGCTCGATCCATCTTCGTCGGCCTGCGCAAGGCGGTGCGCGAAATGAAGGCCCTGATCGCCTCCGCCGGCCAACGCTGATTCAGCCCCTGGAGCGGCCTGACATGAACCGGCGTCTTCTCATGGCCGTCCTTGCGTTGCCGGTCAGCGTTTCGCTGACGGCAGGGCAATCGACTACCGCGCCGGCCGGCCCCCCCGGGCTGCGCAACGGCGATACGATCGTTTTCCTCGGCGATGAGCTGATCGACACGGCGGACCCGCGGCGAAGTCCATCCTTTCCCTTGCTGGTCGAAGCCTTCCTGACGGTCCGTTACCCCGATCTGCAGGTGCAATACCACAACGCCGGCTGGGCGGGGGATACCGTCGGCCGGGCCCTGCTGCGGCTCGATCGCGACGTGCTGAGCCATCAGCCCACCGTGGTCGTCGTCTGCCTGGGCCTCAACGACCCGGAGTACGCGGCCGAAGGCGAGCAGCCGGAACGACTGCCGGCCTTCCGCGAGGAGTTGGCGACCCTGATCGACCGCTGCCGCCGGGCCAGCGCTCGCGTCTGGCTGATCTCGCCGCCCGCGGTGCGCGAAGAGCGCGGCCAGACCGCCCGCGTGACCGTCGAGGGCACGACGTTCTACGTGGATCTGGCGGCCATCGCGTACAACCAGACCCTCGGGCAATACGCCGACGCCATGCGCGCGGTCGTCCAACACGCCGAGGGCGGGTTCGTGGATTGGCTGGCGGCGATGGCGGCGGAACAGGCGATCCCGGCGCCGACCGGCGAGGACGAGGTTTACGGCCCCAACGAACCCCGTATCCCACAGGCCC
>CAZEEJ010000025.1:0-15950 GCA_964511155.1 uncultured Planctomycetales bacterium
AAGGCTGAAGGTAGGAGACAGGAGACAGGAGACAGGAGACAGGAGACGGGAGACGGGAGACAGAAGTGAGAAGTGAGAAGTGAGAAGTGAGAAGTGAGAAACGAGCAGTGATGCAGTGAGCAGTGAGGAAGGGGGCCGTTTGGGGCTTCGCATTCGCGGTGAGGCTACGGGTGAGGCTACGGGGGCGGCTACGGGGGAGGGCGACAAGGGGGACCGGTTTTGCTTGACGGCATGGTGCAGCGCGACTTTCGGCGGATCCTCATCATCAAGCCGAGTTCGTTCGGCGACGTGATCCACGCGCTGCCTGTGCTGCACGGCCTGCGGCAGCGGTTCCCGCGGGCGCGGATCAGTTGGCTGGTCTCGACGGCGTGTGCGGGCCTGCTGGAAGGGCACCCGGAGCTGGATGAGATTATCCTCTTCGATCGGCGGCGGTTCGGCCGCCTGGGGCGGAGCTGGCAGGTGACTTGGGAGTTCGCCGCGTTTGTGCGGGAACTCAACGCCCGGCGATTCGATCTGGCCCTGGACTTGCAGGGTCTGTTTCGCAGTGGGTTCCTGTCGCTGGCCAGCGGGGCCGGAGTGCGCATGGGGTTCGCCCGGGCACGAGAGTTCGGGTGGCTTTTTTACACGCGGCCGATGCGCGAGCCGAGGGGGGAACGGCACGCGGTGGATCGCAACTATCAGGCCGGGCGGTTGCTGGGGTTCGCGGAGGTGCCCATCCGTTTCGCGTTGCCGGTCGCGGCCGAGGCCCGTGCGGTCATGACCGAACGGCTGGCCGCGGCGGGTATCGCCGCCGGTGAGCGATACGCGCTGCTCGCCCCGGGCACCCGGTGGGAGACGAAGCGTTGGCCGGTCGAGCACTTCGCGGAAGTGGCCCGCAGATTAAAGGCGGATCACGGGCTGGCGGTGGTGCTGGCCGGTGCACCGGATGAGGTCGAGGCCGCCGCCCAGGTGGCGACCCTGGCGGGGGGCGGGGTGGCCAACTTCGCGGGGCAGACGAGCTTGCGGGAGTTAATCGCCCTGGTATCGGGGGCGGCCGTGGTGATCATGAACGACACGGGGCCGATGCACCTGGCGGCGGCCTTGGGGCGACCGCTGGTCGCCCTGTATGGGCCGACGAGTCCGGTCCGGACGGGCCCGTACCGCCGGCCGGAGGCTGTTGTCCGGCTGGACTTGCCGTGCTCGCCGTGTTACCTCAAGCGGCTGGCCGATTGCCCGTATGGCCACCGTTGCCTGCGGGAACTGACGCCGGCGATGGTTTGCCGGCGTGTGGCCGCACTCCTCGCGGCGGAGGCTCACTGATCGTGCCGGGCCAACTTGTCACTCTGCTGCTGCTTCTGGGCATCGCTCCTGCACAAGGACCGAACGAGCCGGCTCGTGGTGCCCCGGCGCTTGTCCCTCGGTCACCGGTTGTCGAAGCGGAGATCATTCGGCACGAGACGGATCAGGGTCTGCTGGCGTTCAAGGCGGGGCGGCAGGCGGGTTTGGCCGTCGGCGATCGGTTGTGGGTGGTGAGTCCTGCGCAGGTGTACGGTTGGGGGACGGTGTTCCTGGTGACGGCGGGCGAGAGCGTGGGGCGGTTGGCCGGCCCGGTCGGGGGGCTGACTGCCGCGGACCGGGTGGTGATCGCTCGGCAGGATGGCTGGGGCGAGCTGCGCGACCGGTTGCCGGAGGGCGTGACGCTCCGCGGACGGCTGGAGCGGTTGCCGCCGGGCAGGCATACGGCGTGGCTGGATCTCGGTCGGCGGACGGGGATGGCGGCGGGTGACCGGGTGCTGGTGCGACGGAACGACATCCCCCTGGCCCGGGGCGTGGTCACGCTGCTCGAAGACGACTATGCCCTGGCGGCTCTGCGGCCGGTGGTGGGCAATGCATTGTCCGAGGCGGGCGACGCGGTGGAGCTTTGGCCGGCGCCGGCGGAGCGGGCGCTCGGGCGGGTGAACAGCACGGTATTGGATGTGCAGCCCGATCGGCTGGGCCGGCTGATCACGCTGGTGGGGGGCGCGGAAGATGGTTTGGTGCCGGGGCGGCTGGTGGACTTGTTCCGCGGCGGCGGGTATGTGGGCGTCGCGGAGATCTTCGAGGTCTCCGACCCGTTGAGCCTGGCCCAGATGATCGAGTCGGCCAGCGCACAGGTGCCGCAGGTGGGCGATCGGGCGGTGATGCGGGCGGGGTCGGAGCCGCCCGAGCGGCCGTTGCTCGCGGCCGTGTTCAAGGTGGACTCGGAGGATTACTGCCTGGTGGCGGCGGGCGAGGGTGACGGCGTGCGCGTGGGCGAAGTGCTGCGGGTGCGGCGGCCCATGCCGGACGATCCTTCGCGACTGTACGACGTGGCCGAGTTGACCGTGCGGACGGTGAAGGTGGAGCATTGCGGGGCGGCGGTACGGCTGCTGGGCGAGGCTCGGCTGATGGTATGGGACTTCGCGGAGCGGGTCAGGCCTCCTTGGCCGCGCTGGCTGCCGGTGGGCGTGGTGGGGCAGGTCGAGGAAGCCGGCCGATGGGCCCTGGCCGACGTCGATCCGCGGGCGCCGCTGCGGATTGGCGACGTGGTCCGCTGGGAGAGTGCGCCCGACGAGGGTCGCCCGGCGGGCGGAGTGCGGGCGCATCCCGGCGCGGCCGTCGTGCTGCACGTGATGACCGACCGGGCCCTGGTGTTCGTCCCCGACGGCTGGGGCGACGTGCGGCAACTGGCCCGGGCCCGCGTCGAGGTGCGGGTCACGCCGCCATGATGCCCGCAAGGTGAAAGGGAGCTGCCATGTCTGGAACGACGGGATGGGCTGCGCTGGTGGTCATGGGCTTCATGCTGGTGACGTGCAGCACCGGTTGCGCACCCCAGGAGGCCGGGGTGCAGCGGTTTGGCCAGGTCATCGGCATCAAGAAGGAATCCATTCCCGAGTACAAAAAGCTCCACGCCGAGTGCTGGCCCGGGGTACTGGCCATGCTCAAAGAGTGCAATATCCGCAACTACTCGATTTATCTGGCTGAGATCGAGCCGGACAAGTTCTACCTCTTCGCCCGCTTCGAATACGTCGGCCGCGACTTCGCCGCGGACATGCGGAGGATGAAGGCCGACCCCACCACGCAGGAATGGTGGAAGCACACCGACCCGCTGCAGTACAAGCTCGTGACCGCCGGGCCTGATGAGTGGTGGCACAGCCTCGAAGAGGTGTTTCACATGGACTGACGTTGCGGGTCCGCAACTGGATCGGCGGGGGCTAACGGGTGACCGCTTCTCTGGGCCCATCAAACGACAGGCATCTCGCGATGATTGTACCTCTTGAAATGCACGATAACATCCGTTATGTTATCGTGCACGAATGAGACACTGTAGCAGAATTGCCGGGTATCTGTTGGCCGCGAGCCGAGAAAGACACCGGAAAGCATGTGCAATCCAAGAGCAGTTTTGAACAGGAGGTAACGGAGCAAACGGAGAATGCGGAGAATGGCATTAAGTTAGTAAGGAATGTTTGTAAGTCGTTTTACTCCAAATACTTATAGCGCTTGCGCGAAAGATGGCCTCCTGAGATGATGTTGTCAGCAAACGTCATCAGCAAAGGAGGCCAAGGATGGTTACCATTCTACCGGCCCTGCGGCAGGTCAGGGAAGACCTGGCGGGGCTCCTGGAGCGGACGGAAGTCGAGCGGGTCTGTCGGGAACTGGGATACGCCTGGCGTGATCGCCAGCTCGATCCCTGGACGACGCTTCATCTGTTCGTCCTGCAGGTCTGCAATCGGAACACCGCCATGAACCATCTCCCGCACCTGTCTGGCGAGCGGTTCAGCGCCTCGGCCTACTGCCAGGCTCGCCAGCGGCTGCCGCGGGAGGCGGTCCACCGGATCGTCGACTCGTTTTCGCGTGGGCTCGGGCCATCGGCAGCCGAATCGCTCTGGCATGGGCATCGCGTGGCCCTCATCGACGGCTCGGGCTTCTCCATGCCGGATACGGCGGAACTCCAGGCCCACTTCGGCCAACCCGGCGGCCAGAAGCCCGGCTGCGGGTTCCCGGTCGCCCACATCGTCGCCCTGTTCGACGCGGAGGCGGGCTTCCTGCACGACGTGGTCGTCGCGCCGCTACGAACGCACGACATGGCTCATGCGGCCAAGCTGCATCCCAAGCTATCCGCGGGCGACATCATTGTGGGCGACCGCGGCTTCTGTTCCTACGCCCATTTGGCGTTGATTTCACAGGCCGATCTGCATGCCGTGCTTCGCGTGCACCAGAAGCAGATCGTCGACTTTTATCCCCGTCGTCCCTCTGCGCAGGACCTTGCAGGCGCGGGCCTGCCCACCTCGCGATGGGTCAAACGGCTGGGCCGCAACGATCAACTGGTGAAGTGGCGCAAGCCCACTAACCGGCCCAAGTGGATGACGCCCGAACAGTTTGCCCAACTGCCTGAGGAAATGCTGGTACGTGAGATCAAGTACCGGGTCCACGACAAGGGTTCGCGTGTGCGCGAGGTGACGCTGGTGACCACGCTCCTCGATCCGGAGCGTTACCCGGCCGCCGAGATCGCCAGACTCTATGGCTTGAGGTGGCAGGTGGAAGTGGATCTGCGCGACCTGAAGATCACGCTCGGCATGGACGTGCTCAAGAGTCGCAAGGTGGAGACCGTCCTCAAAGAGGTCCTTGTCTTCTCGCTGGTCTACAACCTGGTGCGGCTGGTGACGGTCAAAGCTGCCCGCCGCCAGCGCGTTCGCCCGAACCGGATCAGCTTTATCGACGCCCTGCGCTGGCTGCAACCGCCCAAACCCGCCGCGCCGCTGCCCGAACTGGTGGTTAACCCGGTGCGCCCCGGCCGCATCGAGCCACGGTGCAGGAAGCGTCGTCCCAAGGAATACCCAGTGATGAAAGTACCGCGGCGCGAATTACGTAAACGCCTGGAAGAGCAAAGAGATGTGGCTTAACTTAATGCCATTCGAGAATGCGGACTTTTCTCTGTTTCCTCTGTTTCCTCTGTTTCCTCCTGTTCAAATCTTTTTATCCTCAGGGGCTGGGAGCAGAGTCTCGGCTCTTCGTGCCCGGTGGTCATGCTAAAGTCTCATGAATGACCATAATAATGCCATGAGAACTCAAGGCGGGTGAAAAAAAGCGTTCAGAAGCCATTGATACAAGGCTGGGGCGCACGTAGGAAGGCGGCATGGCGAGACGATCTCGGACGGCATTGGGCGGGTTGGCGTACGAGGTAATGAATCGCGTGGCGGGCCGGCAGGTGGTGGTGAACCGGCCGGAGGATGAGCGCGAACTGGAAACGATGCGGCGCTCGGTTCGCCCCGGCTGCCCTTACGGCAAGGCTGAGTGCGTGCCACAAACCGCGGCCGTAACCGCTCACAGGCTTTCGGGGCATGTTTGCCGAGAGACGAACCACGAAGAACACGAAGAGCACGAAGAAGGAGGAGGAAGTGCAGGAGGTGGCTAGAGATGCGATGTCTTCTCTCTTCGTGTCTTTCGTGCTCTTCGTGGTGCAGAAAGGACTGATGACCGTTTACGGACCCAAGTACCCTGCCGGTCTGAGCTTGCATCGGAACAGTCACTCAGGTTTTGAACACGGAGAAAACGGAGGGAACAGAGAACAGATCGCTCCTCTTTGTTTCTTTAGTGATCTCCTGTTCAATGATGACTCCTGGGGGGCCGACTCGTGAACGGTTACCCGTCGCCAAGCGGCGCCTGAACAGTTCACTCCGCCCGACGGTCGGGCCACAATCGTGCCGGAGGCAGGATACAATGGCTTCTGATCCCTGTTATGGTTTAGTCGAGGAGTCGCGTGATGGGATTCGCAATTCATGTGGCACCGGAGACATTGGAAAAGGGACCAACTCCACCGATCACAGGTGTCATCATGATCGAAGTGGACAGCTTCATCTTCCCAAGCAAGCAGTGGTCGGATTTTCCGGTCACAATACTTGCCTGGTGGGCGAGCGCACTCCGGAATCTCCGGGCAGGCCGTAAGGGAGAAGAAACTTGCGATTTCATGGACGGTCCATTCCAGTTCGACCTCTGCGTCCTCAATGATGACATCTGGACCGTTCGGTTGATCAAGAGGACCGTGGCCGGGTCCTCCTGCCTGCTTGAGGTGACGGTCTCGTCTGATGAGGTAACGCGCGAGTTGCTCTCCGCATGTAGGCTGATATTGGCGTCTTGCCAGACGCGAGGATGGCATAGCGATGATATCGAGAACCTACGGCGCTGTATGAGGGAGTTGGCTTCATGTGCGACGGATCTCGGTTGATTGGATTTGTCCGGGACGGAGGGGGCACAGAGGAGGGCAGAAGCCAATGACACGAGGATGGCGTGCAGGTAGGATTGCGGCATGGCGAGACGATCTCGGACGGCATTGGGCGGACTGGCGTACCAGGTGATGAATGGCGTGGTGGGCCGGTAGCCCTGGACCCCCGTCCATCCTCTGCGCCCCTCAGCGGCCTCCGCGGTTGGCCCCTCTTCGTTCTACCGCAGAGGTCGCCGAGGAACACAGAGGCGAGGAGTTCGACAGATCAGACTGGCGGGTCGATAATCTGCGGTCAGAAGCCATTACGGAGGCGATAGGACAAACGTTGGCCGCTTGGATTGTTCGTCAAAGGTCAGGAAACACGTATGCTTGCCGCGAACATCGGTATTACCGCCGTCGACTTGGCCATCATTGTCGCCTACTTCGTGCTCATCATCACCATCGGCTGCCTGGCGGGCTACCGCAACCGGCGGCTGCACGCCCATGGGGGCAAGGACTACTTCCTCGCCGGGGGTAACCTCACCTGGCCGATCATCGGCCTGGCCCTGTTCTCCACCAACATCTCCACCATCCACCTCGTCAGCCAGGCCCAGGAGGGGTACATGAACGGCCTGGCGTACGGCAACTTCGAGTGGATGGCTCCGTTCACGTTGATCGCCCTGGCGTTGTTCTTCGCCCCGTTCTATATCCGCTCGCGCGTGGCGACCCTGCCGGATTTTCTCGAAAAACGCTACAGTCGGGGCTCGCGCAACTGGCTGGCCGTGCTGTCGATCGTCTCGGCGATCTTCATCCACATCGGCTTCTCGCTGTACACCGGAGCGGTGGTGCTCAAGGGGCTTTTCGGTATCGATCTCTACGTCAGCATCATCGGGGTGTCCCTGCTGACCGGCCTGTATACGATCATCGGCGGCCTGCTGGCGGTGGTGATCACCGAGTCCATCCAGACGGTCATCCTGCTGATCGGCGCATGCTGCATCACCGGCTTCGGCCTGTATCACGTCGGCGGTTGGGAAGGCGTGGCCGCCAGCGTCGATCCGGTCAAGCTCACCATGCTCCGGCCGGCGAGCGACCCGGCCAACCTGCCCTGGTATTCGGTTTTCCTTGGGTATCCGGTCATCGGGCTGTGGTACTGGTGTGCCGACCAGACCATCGTCCAGCGCGTGCTCGGGGCCAAGAACGAACACCACGCCCGCGTCGGTCCACTGTTCGCCGGCTTCATCAAGATCCTGCCGGTGTTCATCTTCGTGCTGCCCGGCACCATCGGCCTGGCGCTCGTTCACCAGGGGCGCCTTCGGCCGCTGCCCATCCAGGCCGCCGCACCGGCCCCGGAACTGCCGTCCGAGCTGGCCGACGCCGAGCAGCAGGTGTACCGCGCGGTGATGGCCCGCGGCGTGGGGACGGACGCCACCATCACCCAGGCGGACGTGGTTCGCGAGACCGGCCTTCCGCCCGATGAGGTGTCCCTGGCCGTGGGCCAACTCGAGGCCCGCAAGCTGATTCGCGCCCGCTCCGAGGATATCTACGCCCACATGATTACGAATCTTCTGCCCGTCGGGCTTCGCGGCGTGGTCGCGGCCGCGCTGCTCGCCGCCCTGATGAGCACCGTTTCCGGGGCGCTCAACTCGATCGCCACGCTCTTCTGCTACGACATCTACAAGCAGCTTCGGCCGCAGGTGTCCGATCGCCGACTCGTCACCGTCGGCCGATGGGTCACCTTCGGAGCCATGATCGTCGCCATCGTCTGGTCGCCCTGCGTCGCCCATTACCAGAGCATTTATCAGGGCATCAACGCGATCATCTGCTACATCGCGCCGCCGATCACCGCGGTGTTCGTGTGGGGCGTGTTCTGGCGGCGGGCCTCGTCGGGCGGAGCGTTCGCGACCCTGCTGGTCGGCTCGTTGCTCGGCCTGACCGTGTTCCTGCTGGACTGGTTCAAACAGTATACCGGCTGGAGCGTTTCGTTCATGATGGCCGGCCTCTACCTGTTCATCGCCAGTTCGTGCGTGCTGTGCGCGGTGTCGATGATGTGCCCCGATCCGCCCTCGCCCGAGAAGGACGCCCTCTGCTGGGGCAACCCGCTCAAGGCCCTGCACGGCCCGTGGCGCGGCCTCGGCGACTTCCGCCTGCTGGCGGGCACGCTGTTCGTGGTGATGGTGGCCCTGTACGTTGTGTTCGCGTAGGCCGGCGGGCGGGTGGTACAATCGGGCCATGACGGATGATCCGCAGGGTGATGTGCCGCCTTCGGAGGGGAGCCGACCCCGGCGTCGTCCGCGCTATCGCGGCACGCATCCGCGCCGACTTGAGCAGAGATACAAGGAGCACAACCCGCAGGCCTACCCGGACATCATTGCCGAGGTCCGCGCCCGCGGTGCGACGCCGGCCGGTACGCATATCCCCGTGCTGCTCGCCGAGGTCCTCGATGCCCTGGCGCCGGTCGAGGGCGAACGGGTCGCGGATGGCACGCTGGGTTACGGCGGGCACGCGGCGGAGTTTCTGCGGCGCATCGGGCCGACGGGTCGCCTGTTCGGTTTCGACGTGGATGCCGTGCAGCTCGAGCGCACCCGCCGGCGGCTGGCCGCGTCGTTCGCCAACTTCAGCGTGCATCGCAGCAACTTCGCCGGGTTGGCCAAGGTCCTGGCGACGGCGGGGCTCGAAGGATACGACGTGATCCTGGCGGACCTCGGGGTGTCGAGCATGCAGGTGGACGACCCCGCGCGCGGGTTCAGCTACAAGTACGACGGCCCGCTGGATATGCGGATGGATGAGCGTCTGCCGCGCACGGCCGCGGACCTGCTGGCGGAAATGTCCGCCGCGGAGCTGGCCGGGGCTTTGTGGGAGCTGGCCGACGAGCAGGACAGTGAGCGCATCGCTCGTGCCGTCGTGCAGCAGCGTACCCGCCGACCCGTCCGCCGCACGTCGGAGCTGGTGGACGTGATTTTCCTGGCCAAGGGCATGACCCGACGGGCCTGGCGCGAGCGGGCCCGGGCGGACCAGAAAACGCTGCACCCGGCGGCCAAGACGTTTCAGGCGCTGCGCCTGCTGGTCAACGACGAACTCGGCAGCCTCCGGCAGTTGCTGCGCGTCGCGCCGTCCAGCCTGCGGCCCGGCGGACGCATCGGCATCATCAGTTTCCACAGCGGCGAAGACCGGCTGGTCGAGAAGGCGTTTCGCGAGGGGCTCGACCAGGGCATGTATGCCGCGGTCAGCGAGGAGCCCATCCGTCCGACGCCCCAGGAACGATTCGACAATCCCCGCAGCAGTTCCGCGAAGTTCCGCTGGGCCCGCCGGAGCTGACCCGGGCATGGCGCCGCGGGCATAGGTCCGTCACCTTTCCCGGCCGTTGCAGGAAGAGTTGGTAACGCAAAGACGCCAAGTCGCAAAGAGGAGGGGTGTCATGCCTGAGGTCTTCTTCGCGTCTTGGCGTCTTGGCGTTTCAGACCTTTTCTCCTCAATCGCTGCGCCCAGGTGATTGGTGTCCAGTAAATACCCCGTCACAAGCCGGACTCCATCTGAATGCGTACGGAGGCTTTGGCCAGTTCATCCGCCTCTTCCAGCACGGTTAACACACGTTCCCGCTCTCCCGGCTGATACCGAAATGGTCCGACCCGGCGGCACTCCGCGACCCAACGCTCGATCTCCGCCGGGTCGTCGCTGGGCTGGTCGAAGTCCAATTCCACGCGTACTGCGCGGCCGTCCGACCACTCCGGCGGGATCGGCTCGGAGGGATAGATCACACCGTTTCGATAGACTGCTCGGATCATGCCACTCCTCCATCTGCCGTGTGAGCAACCGCACTCCATTATACGCTGGAACCCCCCGGCCCCGCTACGGGGATCACAACTGGTGGCGGCGGCGGTGCCACCAGCAGAGGACCAGGAGGGACCAGAGCAGCTCGGTGTGATCGCCGCGGCGGGCGGCGTGGTCGGCGGACAGGCGAGCGGCTACGGCGGGGTTCAAGCCCAGATTTGCCAGGGCGGTGGGCGTGACCACGTCGCCGTACATCTCCCGCAACTCGCGGCGAAGGAACTCGCCCACGGGGACCTCGAAGCCCATCTTGCTCCGATGCAGGATCGAGGGGGGCAGCACGTCGCGAAAGGCGTCGCGCAGGATGCGCTTGCCGGTCCCGGCCCGCAGGCGGTAGTCGATGGGCAGGCCGGCCGCGAAGGCCACCACCTCGCGCGACAACAGCGGCACCCGAACCTCCAGTGAATGGTACATGCTGGCCAGGTCGACCTTCTGCAGCATGTCGGCGGGCAGCCCCACGGCCAGGTCGGCCAGCAGGATGGCTTCCAGTCCCTCAGCGGGAGCCGCCCCGGTTCGCCATTGGGCGGCGGCGGTACGGTAATGCTCCGCGATGCGGGCGGCGGTGAGGTTGGCGGGGCAGGCAAAAAGCTCGGCCGCCAGCGGGTCGTCCAGGTACCGGGCCCAGGCCGCGTGGCGTTCCATGGGGTCCGGCCGGTCGCCGCGGAGCAGTTTGCGCGCTTGCCGCAGGCGGTCCAGCCAGGGCGTGGAGCGGGCTGCCGGGGCGAGCCGCAGCAAGGGCTCGATGGCGCCCTTGCGGAGCCAGGCGGGCAGCCGATGGTAGCGTTCCAGGTACCCGTGGCCGCGGTATCGCCAGTAGCCGGCGAAGAGTTCGTCCCCTCCGTCGCCGCTGAGGGCGACGGTGACGTGCCCGCGGGTGTGACGGCTGACTACGGCGGTGGGCAGCAGGGAGCTGTCGGCGAACGGCTCGCCCAGGTGGTTGAGCATGGGCTCAACGGTGGCGAGGACATCGGCAAACCCGAGCGGGAAGCTGTGGTGTTCCGTGCCGAGGTGGCGGGCGACGAGTTCCGCGTAGGCTGTCTCGTCATATCGGGGGTGGTCGGGGTACCCGATGCTGAAGGTTTTGACGGGCTGATGGCCGGTGCGGGCGAGGCAGGCCACGACGATGGCGGAATCCAGCCCGCCGGAGAGGAAGGCTCCCAGGGGCACGTCGGCGACGCGCTGGTTCTGGACGGCGGCCTCGATCCGGCGGCGCAGTTCGCCGCAGGCTTCCTCGTACGGGAGCGGCACGGCGGGGGGGGGCGGCAGGTGCATGAACCGCTCGGGCTCCCGCGGGCCGTAGGCGTCGAAGATCAGCCGATGGCCGGGGGCCAGCTTGTACACGCCCCGGTAGATCGTCCACGGATGCGGGATGAACCCCAGGTTGAGGTACCAGGCCAGCCCGTCGGGATCGAAGCTCAGGGACAGGTCGGGCAGCGTTTCCAGGGCCCGCAGCTCGCTGGCGAAGCTGAGTCGGCCGTTCTGATAGGTGTGGTACAGCGGTTTGATGCCGAGGGGGTCGCGGGAGAGGTGGCCGGTGCGGCCGACCACGTCCACCGCCGCCATGGCCCACATGGCGTCAAAGCGTTCGACCGCGGCCGGCCCCCAGGTCATGCAGGCCTTGAGGACCACCTCGGTGTCGCAGGTGGTGTGAAACGGCGGGGGAAGCTGCTCGCGAAGCTGACCGGCGTTGTAGAGCTCACCGTTGTAGGCCAGGGCCCATCGGCCGGAGGGATCGAGCATGGGCTGGGCACCGGCAGGGGTGGGGTCGAGGACGGCCAGCCGGGTGTGGGCGAGGCCGACGGAGAAGCCGGGGGCGGCGTGCTGCCAGATGCGCTGGTCGTCCGGCCCGCGATGGCCGAGGGCATCGCGCAGCCGTTCGAGCGTCGCCGGCAGGATGGGCCGCCCGCGAAAGTCGATGATGCCCGCGATGCCGCACATCTGAAGACCGATTGTTTCGATAACCCGGGGGAACGCAAGCCCCGCGGCCTTTTGACATGGTCGGCGGAGGGCGTATCATACGCACCAGCCCCGCCGGCGAGGCGGAAAGGCAGCCCCGCACGCGGTCGTGCGAAGCCGCAAGCGGCGGTCGTGCGAAGCCGCAAGCGGCGGTTGTGCGAAGCCGCAAGCGGCGGGTGGAGAACGTACTGATTGTCGGCGAACCAGGCCGGCGGCACGGCCCTTTTGGCGCGGTCCGGGCGTGTCCACGGCGAAGCGACGATCAGTTGGCGCGGTCCGCATATCCCCAGGAAGTCGTTGCTGATGGCCAGGAACCTGCTGAGACGTACCCTTGCCCGGCGAGATTCGAGTACGCGCACGGCCCGGAGCGCGTGCGGCCCACCCCGGTTGAGATGGGGGCTCCTTGTGCTGCTGCCCGCGGCGTCGGCCTACCTGTTTGCCCAGCAGGTGCCCGCTCCCGAGCCGGCCGAGCCTGAGCCTGCGATCACCTCGCCGCTGGATGGCCGGATCATCAATCGTGTGCGTATCGAAGGCCTGATCGCCATCGACGAGGCTTACGTGCGCAACCAGATCCGGACGCAGCCGGGCCAAGCCTACTCGCAGGACCAGTTGCAGCGGGACATCGGGCGGCTGTTGCGCACCGGGCGTTTCGTGGATGTCCGGCCGGAGACGCAGGTGGTGGACGAGGAGGTGCGCTTGACGCTGCGGCTGACGGAGAAGCCCTCCGTGGCCGCCGTCGAGTTCGTGGGTCACCAGAAGTTCAAGCCGAAAGATCTGCTGGAGGTGCTGACCTTCGCGGCCGGCGACCCGCTCGACCTGTACGACGTGAACCGCGGGCGGGAGGCGATCGAGCGGCTCTATCGCGAGAAGGGCTACGCGTACGCCGAGGTCACCGTTGACGAGCAGGTGATGCGGGACGAGCGGCGTGTGGTCTACACCATCGTTGAGAACCAGCGGGTGCGGGTGCGGAAGGTTCGGTTCGAGGGGAACGTGAGCTATGCCGCCCGCGAGCTGAAGACGCAGGTGGAGAGCAAGACTTTCCTGCCGATCTTCCGGGCCGGCGACTTCGACCCGGACCGGGCGGAGCGCGACGCGGCCAAGGTGCAGCAGTTCTACCGCGAACGCGGGTTTCTGGATGCCCGGGTCAGCTACCTGACCGAGTTCGAGGACGTGGCCCGCGAGCGGCTGACCCTGCTGTTCACCATCGAGGAGGGCGTGCGGTATCGGATCCGGGAAATCATCATCCGGGACAACGAGGTCTTCTCCACCGAGCAGATTCGTGAGAAGCTGAGCCTGCACGAGGACGACTTCCTGATGGACGGCCGGGTGAAGTCCGACGTCAAGCAGATCGAGACGGACTACGGGGCGCAGGGTTACATCTACGCCCAGGCGGTACCGAGCTGGGTCTTCGCCGAGGAGCCCGAGCAGGTGGTGCTCACGCTGACCATTCGGGAGGGCGAGCAGTTCCGGGTGGGGTGGATCGAGGTGAACGGGAACGCGCACACGCAGGAGAAGTGCGTGCGCCGGGAGTTGCGGTTCCATCCGGAGGAGTTGTTCGACACGACCAAGACCGCCAAGGCGGAGCGGCGGTTGAAAGAGACGGGGCTGTTCACCGAGGCGACCATCGAGGCGATCGAGCCGGAGAGCGGCGAGTCCAACGTCCGCGACGCCCTGGTCACCGTGCAGGAGAACCCGCGGACCAACCAGTTCATCGCCGGTATCGGGGCCAGCAGCGACAGCGGGATCGTGGGCAACATCGTGCTGGAGAATACGAACTTCGACCTGTTCGACACGCCGCGGAACTTCGATGAGTTCATCCGCGGGCGGTCGTTCCGCGGGGCCGGCCAGACGTTCCGCATCCAGCTCGAGCCGGGCACCGAGTTGAACCGCTTTCGCATCGACTTCCGCGAGCCTTACCTGCTCGACAGGCCGATCGGCTTCGGGACGAGCCTCTACCTTTTCCAGCGCGGCCGCGACGGCTACGACGAGCAGCGGTTCGGCGGGAACGTCAGCTTCGACAGGACCTTCGAGGAGGGCTGGCTGGCGGGCTGGGTCGGGGAGATCGCCCTGCGGGCCGAGTACATCAACATCAGCGACCGCGAGGCTTTCGCGGCCAAGGACATCCGCGACGTCGAGGGCGGCAGCTATCTGTCCAGCGTCAAGCTCTCGCTGCTGCACGATACGACGGACAGCCGGTTCCTGCCCTCGGAAGGGCACCGGTTCAACGTGTCCTGGGAACAGGCCGGGGCCATGGGCGGCGACTACTTTTTCAGCAAGTTCACCGGCGGCTATACGCAGCACTGGACGGTGGCCATCGATGAGGAAGAGCGCAAGAGCATCATCAGCGGGTTCGCCCGCGTGGGCCAGATCTTCGGCGACGCCCCGGTCTTCGAGCGGTTTTACGCGGGCGGTATCGGTTCACTGCGTGGGTTCGACTTCCGGGGGATCAGCCCGCGTGACGGTCTGCGGAAGAACCGCATCGGCGGCGACTTCATGTTCCTGACCGGGGGAGAGTACACGTTCCCGCTGGTGGGCAAGGCCCTGCGCGGCGTGCTCTTCGCCGACATGGGCACGGTGGAGGAGGATTTCGGCATTTCCAGTTGGCGGGCCGCCGTGGGGGCCGGGGTCCGCATCACGCTCGATATCTTCGGTACGGTCCCGATGGAGTTCGACTTCTCCGTGCCGGTGTCCAAGCACAGCGATGACGATACGCGCTGGTTCAGCTTCTTCATTGGCCTGCCGTTCTTCTGAGCCGAAAGATCTGGATCGCCGAGCGGATCGAGAAGGAAACCGCCTGAAACCCTCTCGTGGGCACCGCCCGGACCGCGGGGAAGCCGGAAGCCCAGGGATTGCAATCCTTGGGCTTGGCCATCTTGCATTCCCTGGGCTTGGGGCTTTGGCGGTTGACGGGGCGGGGGGGATGGGCTATGCTGTGCGACTTCGTCGGGGCTGCGGGTGCCGGCCTCGGACGGTTTTTCGCCACACCCTGTGGGGTGCCTCCCGTGTGGGAGAATGGGCTTCCGCTTCGCAGCGGGGAGTTCAGACCTCGGGTGGGGTCAACATAGGAGCCTGCGGCCCCCGACCGGCCCTCCGGCGAGTTGCCGGATTCTCAGGGTGGAGGGGCGGGCTCGAAGCTGCGACCGATCTTTTGCGGTCACTTGTCGCCAGACAGCAGGCGAAGCGTCGGACCCGACTGCGGGACCGATCTGGTACCCGGTGGTGTAATTGGTAACACACCAGGTTTTGGTCCTGGCATTCCTGGTTCGAGTCCAGGCCGGGTAGTCGTGCGGACCCGCCCACGAGTGTGGCTTCTGGAGAGTGTAGATGCCTGACAAGCCGACCGCCGCGATTATTCTGGCCGCCGGCCGGTCCACGCGCATGGTCACCGACATGCCCAAGGTGCTGCACGAGGTGTGCGGGCGCCCGATGCTGGCCTACGTGGTCGATGCGTGTCGGGCCGCGGGCATCCAGCGGATCATCGGTGTGGTCGGATACCAGATGGAGCAGGTGATGCAGGCCTTCGCCCAGGAGCCGGACATCATCTGGGTCGAGCAGAAGGAGCTGAAGGGCACCGGCCACGCGGCCATGGTCTGTCGCGAGGCCCTCACCGGGTTCGACGGCAACGTGGTGGTCATCGCCGGGGATATGCCCCTGGTCAGGAGCGAGACGCTGCAACTGCTGGTCGGCACGCACAAGAAGCAGAACTGTGCCGTGACGCTGGCCACGGCGGTGCTGGAGAACCCCACGGGCTACGGGCGGATCGTGCGCGACGAGTACGGCAACCTGCAGGGTATCGTGGAGGAGTCCGACTGCACGGAGGCCCAGCGGCGGATCACGGAGATCAATCCCAGTTACTACTGTTTCGACAAGGGGTTGTTGTTCGCGGCCCTGGATCAGGTTCGGCCGGATAACGTCAAGGGCGAATACTACATCACGGACGCGTTGCACATCCTGGTGCAGCAGGGGCACC
>CAZEEJ010000025.1:15960-41632 GCA_964511155.1 uncultured Planctomycetales bacterium
GTGATCGAGACGGCGACGGTGGAGTTACCCGCGCAGGGGCACCGGGCGGTGGCGATCACGGCGGTCAAGGCCGAGGAAGCCGTCGGGGTCAACAGCCGGATGCAGTTGGCGGAGGCCGGCCGCATCATGCAGAACCGCATCCAGAGCAACCTGATGCAGAACGGCGTGACCATCGTTGACCCGCCGAACACCTGGATCGACATCCGCGCGGTGATCGGGCAGGACTCGGTGGTCTATCCGTTCAGCTACATCCACGGTCGGGTGCGGATTGGGCGGCGGTGCAGCGTCGGTCCGTTCGCTTACTTGCGTGAGGGGACAGTCCTGGAGGACGACGTGGTGGTGGGGGTGTTCACCGAGTTGAAGAACTCGACCCTGGGGCCGGGGACACGGGCCCGCCACCTGAGCTACATCGGCGACGCCCACATCGGGCATCGGGTGAACGTAGGAGCGGGGACGATCTTCTCAAACTTCGATGGCCGGCACATTCAGCAGGCGGTTGTTGGAGATGACGTTTACATCGGAAACGGGGCGATCCTGGTGGCGCCGCTGAAGGTATCCAGCGGCCGGCAGATCGCGCACGGTGCGGTCGTGCGCGATGGCGGGACCGCGGAAGAAGGGGGTGTCCCCTGAGTAAGTGCCAGCCCACATTCATGAACGACAAGGACGACGGTCTGCTGGTCTTCGGGGGTCGGTCGAATCCCGCCTTAACCGAAGCCATCGGGCAATTTCTGGGCGTACCCGTGGGCCGAGCGAAGATCGATCGGTTCCCCGATGGCGAGACGCTCATCAAGCTGGAAGATGACGTCCGGGGGCGGGACTGCTTCGTCGTGCAGTCGACCTGTCCTCCGGTCAACGAGCACCTGATGGAGTTGCTGATTTTCATCGACTGCCTCCATCGTGCGTCGGCTCGGCGGATCACGCCGGTGATGCCTTACTTCGGGTATGCCCGGCAGGACCGCAAGGCCGAGGGGCGCACCCCCATCACCGCCAAGCTGGTGGCCAACCTGATCAGTCAGGCGGGGGCGGACCGCGTCCTGGCCATGGACCTGCACGCGGAGCAGATCCAGGGTTTCTTCGACCTGCCGCTGGATCATCTGGCGGCCATCCCGGTCGTCGGCGATTACATCGAGAGCATGAACCTGCACAACTGCGTGGTGGTCTCGCCGGACGTGGGCAACCTGAAGCGTGCGACCGCCTACGCGGAGCGGCTGAGCGGGGAGTTGGCGGTCATCGACAAGCGGCGACTGGGCGGCGACTCCACCATGGCCACCCGGGTGATCGGCGACGTCGAGAGCAAGACCGTGCTGTTATTCGATGACATGATCACCACGGGCGGCACGGCGACCGAGGCGGTGCGCATCCTGCGCGACCACGGAGCCAGTCGTTTCCTTCTGGCGGCTACACACGCGGTGTTGGCTGGACCGGCGGTCGACCGGCTCGAAAAAGCGGGCATTGACTGGATCATCACCACGGACACGATCCCGCTCTCTTCCGCCGTGGCCCAGCGTCTCCCCCAGATCAAGGTGCTTTCGGTGGCCCCCCTGCTGGGGGAGGCCATCCGGCGGATTCACATGGACCAGTCGATCAGCGAGATGTTCAAGAAAGGCAAGCGATAGCCGGGCGCACACCGCCGGCAGGACGCGATTTCGGAGTACTTGTACGATGGAGATGGCAAAGCTTCACGGAGAACAGAGGAAGTCAGGCGGTACGCGTACGGCCCAGCGGCTGCGGCGGGAGGGCAAGCTGCCCGGCGTGATCTACGGGCACGGTCAGCAGCCGGAGTACGTGGCGGTCAATGCCCGGGAGTTCGCCGGCCTGATCAGCGGCGGCTCCCACGTGATCGAGTTGAACGTGACCGGCGTCACCCACTCGGTGCTCATCAAGGACGTCCAACTCGACCACCTCGGTGCGGCCCCCATCCACATCGACTTCATGCGCGTCGATCTGCATGAGCGGGTGACGGTGTCGGTGCCGCTGGAATACCGGGGAACACCGGTCGGCACCCACGAGGGCGGTCTCTTCGATGAGAACCTCATGGACATCGAAGTGGAGACGCTGGCCAGCCAGATCCCCGATGCCATCCGGGTGAACGTGGGCCACCTCAAGCTGGGCGACATGATGCACGTGCGCGACCTGGAACTGCCGCCAGGTGTCGAGGCGATAACCAATCCCGACACGGTTGTCTGTGCGGTGCGGGCCAAGGTGACCGCCGAGCCGGTGGCGGCTCCGGCGGAAGGCGAGGAGGCTGCTCAGCCCGAGATCATCACCGCCCGCGAACGTAAAGAGGAGGGTGGCGAGGAGAAGTGACGGCCTCGATGAGACTCATCGTGGGCCTCGGCAACCCGGGGCAGAAGTACGAAGGGACACGGCACAACGTCGGGTTCCGGTGTGTCGAGGAGCTGGCCCGACGGTGGCAGGTGGACCTGGGCCGGCGGATGTTTCAAGGCGTCGGGGCCGCGGGCGTGATCGGTGGGCAGCGGGTGCTGCTGCTCAAGCCCGGGACGTACATGAACCGTAGCGGCCAATCGGTTGTCGAAGCGGCGGGCTTTTACAGGATCGCGCCGGCCGACCTGCTCGTGGTGGTTGACGACATGGCCCTGCCGACGGGGCGGCTGCGGATCCGGGCCATGGGGTCGGCGGGCGGGCACAACGGGCTGACGGACATTATTGAGCGGCTGGGCAGCGAGGATTTTGCCCGCCTGCGGATCGGCATCGGTCAGGTTCGCGGGGAACGGATGGTGGGGCACGTGCTGAGCCCGTTCACGGCGGAGGAGGAACGAATCATTGAACCGGCCATCCGGCGGGCGGCGGACGCCGTTGCGTGCTGGCTGGCTGATGGGATAGACGCGGCCATGACCCGGTATAATCGTCCTGAGGAGCAGGCAGGCGGGTCACAAGACACCCGCTGACGGCTAATTCGGAGGTGCTCTACATTGAATAAGTATGAAGCGATGTTTCTGTTTGACCCGGCCTTCTCGACCGAGTGGGACAAAATCAAGGTCGAGGTGGACCGCTTGCTGGAGCGGGCGGAGGCCAAGCTGATCGTGAGCGGCAAGTGGGATGAGCGGCGGCTGGCGTATGAGATTCGCGGCTGCAAGCGGGCCACCTACGTGCTGACGTACTTCGAGGCGGCGCCGGACCGGATCCCCGGCCTGGAACGTGACGTGCAGCTCTCTGAGTCATGCCTGCGGTGCCTGGTGCTGCGGGCGGACCATTTGACGGAGGAGCAGATGCGGGAAGCGACCGCTTCGCCTGTTCACGGGAACGTCCCCGAGAGCATGGCCGGCGACTCGTATCGCCGCGGTCCGGGGGACCGACCCGACCGATCGGATCGCCCCGACCGATCGGACCGATCGGACCGGCCGGAGCGCCACTCTCCCAGGAGGGAAGGGCCCGAAGCGAGTGCCACGGCGATGGCGGAGCAGCCCCCAACCGACCTCGACGACGATGACTAGACCGATCTTGGCTAATCTCCAGGAGGACAGGCGATGGCGAACTTCAACCGTGTGATCCTGGCGGGTAATCTGACGCGCGACCCGCAACTGTCGTACACCCCGAGCAATACGCCGGTGTGCGAGTTCGGCATGGCCGTCAACCGCCGCTGGCGCGACAAGGATGGCAACACCAAGGACGACGTCTGCTATGTGGACCTGACTTCCTACGGCCGGACGGGCGAGACCATCAACCAGTACATGAGCAAGGGCCGTTCCATCCTGGTGGAAGGGCGGTTGCGGTACCAGCAGTGGACCAACAAGGAAGGCCAGAAGCGCAACAAGCTGGACGTGATCGTGGAAAACTTCACCTTCCTGGGCAGTGCGCCGGGCGGTGGGCAGGGCGGCGGCCAGCGACCGGCCGCCGAGCCCAGAGGCTCGTACCGGTCCACGGCGGATGCGGACATCCCGCCGGCGCATGACGACGATCGACCTCCGCTGGAGGACGGCGACACGCCGTTCTGAGAAGGCGAGCGAGAACGTCCCGCGGAGCCGCGGCAAGCAGAGCCGCGACAAGCAGAGCCGCGACCGTAAGGGAGCGGTGCCTGAGATCGCCGGGACGGTAAAGAACCGCTTCCTTACGGGCGCGGCTCTGATTGAAAGGACCGCTTCCTTACGGGCGCGGCTCTGATTGGAAGAACGGATCGAAGTGACGGGATCGGGCGGCCAGCAGCGTGCAATGCCCGGCATGAGGTGATATACACACGGACTGCGTGCTCTTCACGCGAGGTGACGAGATGAAGCTTTTGTTGCGACGGGACATTCCGAACGTCGGCTTGGCCGGCGATGTGGTCGAGGTGAAGCAAGGGTACGCCCGCAACTACCTCATTCCGCACCATCTGGGCGTCTTGCCGACCGCGGCCAATATGAAGGCCATCGAGGAAGACAAGAAGCAGGCGGAGGCGGAGCGGCGGGTGCGACGGGCGGCTCTGGAGAAGCAGGCCGAGCGGTTGCGCGACCTCGAGGTGACCATCTCGTCGGCGTGCAACCCGGAAGGGCGGCTGTACGGGTCCGTCGGTCCCCGGGAGATCGCCGCCGCGCTGCGCGACGAGGGCCACGACGTCGAGACCAAGCAGGTGCAGTTGCGCGAGCCCATCCGCCAACTGGACAACGTCACGGTCCCCGTGATGTTCGCCGACGACCTCATCGTCGAGGTGAAGGTCTGGATCGTCCGCGAAAGCGGGAGCGGGGAACTCGAAGAGGAGGAGCCGGCGGCCCGGCGGGACGTGGCCGACCAGGATCGCCGCGGTGGCAGGGAGGGTGACCGATATGGCCGCGGAAACGAAGTCGACGCCATCGAGACCGATCTCTGAGCGTCCGGCATCGCCCGGGCCTCTGGAGCGCATCCCGCCGCAGGACATCGAGGCGGAGATGGCTCTCCTGGGCGCCATGATGATCGACCGCGAGGTGATCGGCGATGTCACGCCGATCATCCACCCGGGCGACGTGGACCGGTTCTACCGGCCGGACCACCGCAAGATCTTCGAGACGCTCTGCCAACTCTACGAGCGCGGCGAAGCGGTCGACCTGGTTGTCGTGCGCGACGAACTGCGGCGGCGGGGCATCCTCGACGAGATCGGCGGCGTGGACTACATCGCCCAACTGGCGGAGTCCGTTCCCAACCACCTCCATGCCGAGTACTACGCCCGTATCGTTCGCGATAAGGCGATGCTCCGCGATCTGATCTCCGCGGTGGCCCGGATCAACGACTCGGCGTATGAGCCGCAGGAGGATGCCCGCGAGATCCTGGACAACGCCGAGGCCCTCCTCTTCCGCGTGACCGATCAGCGGATCAGCGACCAGGCCACGATGATCCGCGAGCAGCTCGAGGCGGTGTTCCACCAGATCGAGGCGCGCGAGGGTCATTACATCAGCGGCGTGGCCACCGGGTTCGTTGAGCTCGACGACCTGCTCAGCGGCCTGCAGCCCGGCGAGATGATCGTGATCGCCGCCCGCCCGAGCATGGGCAAAACGGCGTTCGGGCTGACCATCGCGGAGCACATCGCGGCCAACGACAAGATCCCCGTGGCATTCTTCTCCATGGAGATGAGCAAGCAGTCGGTCGCTCAGCGGCTGCTCTGCTCGCGGGCCCGGGTCAACTCGCACCGCGTGCGGCGCAACATGGTCAGCGACGAGGACATCCAGGAGCTCCAGCAGGCGTGTGCCGAATTGGCCGACATGCCCTTGTTCGTGGACGACACCCCGGGCATGACAGCTCTCGAGCTGCGGGCCAAGGCTCGCCGCCTGCACCAGCGGCAGAAGATCAAGGCGGTGTTCGTCGATTACCTGCAGTTGATGCACGCCAAGGGGAGGGCTGAGAGCCGCCAGACGGAGGTGGCCGACATCAGCCGGGCAATGAAGGCTCTGGCCCGCGACCTCAACATTCCCGTGGTCGTGATGGCCCAGCTTAACCGCAACCCGGAGGGCCGGACCGACAAGAAGCCGATCCTCAGCGACCTGCGCGAGTCGGGGGCGATCGAGCAGGATGCCGACGTGGTCATGCTGCTGCACCGCGAGGATTATTACTTCAAGATCAAGGGCGAAGAACCGCCGGAAGATGTCCGCGGTCAGGCGGATATCATCGTCGCCAAGCAGCGCAACGGGCCGACACGCACCGTGAAACTGCAGTTCAACGAGGAGCTCACCCGCTTCGAGAACCTGAGTGTGGGCAACGAGCCGGCCTATGTCCCCGAGGACCGATACAGTGCCCAACCGGTCCTCGATGACGCCGCGCCGTTCTGACACCTCAAATGAGCCGCGGGCTTTTAGCCCGCGCGGTGCTCGTACGTAAGCCAACCGCTGCTACCGGTCAGGCCGGGGTGGGAACCGTTGGACCAGCCGGAGAACCGCGCGGGCTGGAAGCCCGCGGCTCCTTGATCTGGAACCGGTCGATTTGAACTATGCGACGACGTCGAACACGACCTTGAGTGCCGAGCCGTCGGCAGCGAGGCGAAACGCCTCCTCGTGCTCGCTGAGCCGAAAGCGATGGGTGACCAGGGCCGCGAGGTCCACTCGGGCCTCCGCGGCCAGGGTCAATGCGGTCGCGAAGTCACCGCGCCGCGATTCGGAGGCCCCGTATACGCGAATCTGCCGGTAATGAATGGCGTTCGGCTCGATCGTCGCGGTGCCGCTCACGGGGAAGCCGGCGAACAGGCTGACCCGGCCGCACCGCCGCACCGCCCTGATGGCGACGGGCACCAACTCCGGCACGCCGACGGCCACGATCGCGGCATCGAAGCCGTCGGGCTTGTCAAACTCCTCCGGGGTGTACGCCGCGTCAGCGCCGAGCCGCAGGGCGGCTTGCCGGCGCGAGGCCCGCGGTTCGACCACCGCCAGGTGCCGGAGGTGCGTGCCACCGCGGGCCCGGGCCAGCACGAGATGCAGCAGCCCGATCGGGCCAGCCCCGAAGATCACCAGCGACTCCGGCCAGGACGCACTCGCCGGCTCAGACCCCACGCCCAGCCCCAGCTCTTCCTGCCCGTTGATGCAGCAGGCCAGCGGCTCGATGAGCGGTGCCCAGGCAAGGTCCACTCCCGGCGGCAGCTTGAACAGGTTGCCGCGAGCCACGGCGTGCGCGGGGATGAGCATGTACTCGGCAAACGCGCCGTCGGTGTGGTAGCCGAGCGTCCGCCGCTCGTCGCATAAGTTCTCCCGGCCGGCATGGCAGAACGCGCATCGGCCGCAGGACTCGACCACGCAGACCACCACCGGCTCACCGGGCTCGTATCCGCGGATACCGTTGCCCAGTTCGGCCACGGTGCCGGCCGCCTCATGCCCGATCGGGTGGCCCGGCCGCACGTCCCGCGTTTTGCTGCCCGCCGCGATCCGCAGGTCGCTGCCGCAGATCGCCGCCGTATGAATGCGGACCAGCACCTCGCCTTCGCCCGGGCGCGGACGCGCCATCTGCCGGAGCACCAACCGCCCGGGCCCCTCGAATACCAGTGCCTGCATGGTCTCATCCATCTTCATGATCCGCCGCATCCTTTCTCACCGTCAACACGTCCCGTGTGCCACTGCTCTTCCCGTGTGCCACTGCTCTTTGAGCAGTGCGGAGCGCGTACAAACCTCCCGTGTGCCACTGCTCTTTGAGCAGTGCGGAACGCGTACGAACCTCCCGTGTGCCACTGCTCTTTGAGCAGTGCGGAACGCGTACGGACCTCCCGTGTGCCACTGCTCTTTGAGCAGTGCGGAACGCGTACAAGCCCTCCCACACCTTGGTCCTCACCGTTTCTCCAGAGTCGGATCTTGCCCATTACCTGTCCGGCACATCCATTCGAAGCGGGACATCATCGTAGCCTGCCCAGAAACGGGCGCTGGACCATGCCCAGTTGGTCGCCCCGGGTACCAATCCACGACGGACGGGGTTTGCGTGGATATAGTCTATGATCGTCGATAACGTGCGGTCGTGGAAAATGTTTTCGTCAAAACCGCCACCGGGTTGCCAGAAACGGAAGACCTGGCGCGATGGATAGTCTACCGACAGCTTCCGCAACCACGCGACGTTACCGGTATCCTGCAGGTACGCCTTGGCCGCTCCCGCGACGGGGCGCTTGAGTGCCGCCAGGATGCGCCGCATCTCGTAATTATCCCTTTGCGGATGCAGGAGCAGGTGCACGTGCTCCGGCATGATCACATAGGCCAGCAACGCCACGCCTAACTCGCGCCGGACCGTGTCCATAGCCTCGACAACCCAAGCGCGGGTCCGGTCCTTGTTGAGCAGCGGCCAGCGGTGAACGCATGAGTAGGTCAGCAGGTGGGCGTGTCGAGCCTCGTTCCAGGCGGTGCGGGTTTTGTGTGGGCGCTGGTCCGTCATATCCAACCACTCGGTTCTGCACACTTGCCAGAAACCGGGACGCGTAGTGCGATTGCACGCGTGCGGAGGCTTGCACGCGTTCGGCACTGCTCAAAGAGCAGTGGCACACGGGGACCGTCCACACACGGGGACCGTCCACACGTTTGCCGCCGCCATTGTCGGGGCGAACCCGTGCCTACCGCAAGCGGCTTGCCCCGCCGCTGTGGATCGGCGAGAGTAGTCCCGCAAAACGACTCGCCGCGTCGCCCGGCGGAGACTCAACGAAAGGACCGAAAATGACCGCCACGAATCGCGATCCAAGGCTTCTACCTCGCTTGCCTCTTCGCGGAGAACAACGAGCAATTCCTGTACTGCGAGCCGTGATTTGTTGCCTGGTGGTGCTGAGCTGCCTGCATGGAGCCATCGCGGCGCCGGCCGGCGCCGGTCCCGAGCCCCTGGTCGTGCAGCGCTGGGAGTTCAACACCCCCGAGGCCGCCGCCGGTTGGCGGGCCGCTCAGCATTTGGCGGACTTGGCGGTGAAAGATGGCGTTCTGCACATGACCATGACCGGGCCGGACGCCTACCTCTTCGCTCCGCCGATGGATCTGCCGCTCGACGGGTGTGGCATCCGGGTTCGCCTGCGGTCCGACCGCAACGGCTACACCCAGGTTTACTGGCAGGAGGACGGTGCCGGCCCGTTCAGCGAGGATCGGCAGCAGACCCGGAACACCCCCGACCGGCCGGCCGACGACCGGGACGGTTTCGTCAGCATCCAGTTCTCGCTCGGCGGGCCGGCCGAACGCGGCCGGAAGCTCACCGCCCTGCGCATTGACCCCTATAACGGCAACGCCTCGGGTACCGTCGAGATTGCCTCCGTGGAAATCCTCCGCCTGCCGCCGGTGATCCTCGCTCGGCTGCAGATGGGCGAGAGCCGGGTCGATATCGGCGAGTCAACGACGCTGCGCGTCCGCATGCGTCAGCCGGCGGGCATGGCGACCGCACAAGGCTGGCGGCCAGAATCGCCGGGCCTGGCACTCTCTGCCGTGACGATTGAGCCGCGACCCGAGCCCACCGAGCTGGGCACCATCCGCTTCGAGCAGGCCGGCGTACACCAGCCGCGGGTCACGCTGCGTGCTTCGGCCGATCAACCCGACTGGGAGCTGGACGCGTCGGTTATCGTGGGGCGGGGGGCGCGTTTGCCCTTAAAGCCCGGACTGCGGACGGACGAACAGCGGGTCGATCTCGTGCCGGCGGCGGAGGGTAAGGGCTTCAGTGCCGCTCGCTGGCAAATCCGCGACGCGGGGGGGCAATGGCACCAGGCCGGCTGGCTGATGCCGCTGGCGGAATTGAGCGTGCAGGCTGCTGATGGTGGTGTCTTTCGGCGGCACGTGCGCATGACGCTGGCGGAGCGCTCGGACCAGGGGCTCCGCCTGCACGGTACGGTCGAGGCCGCCGGTGAGTGGCACGTGATACTGACGCTTGCCGAGGCCTCTCGTGAAGGGTTTCCACTGTTGCGGGTATCGGCCGAGCTGACCGGTCCCCAGGGGGGGCGTTTGCTCGATTTCACGGCTCCCGTGCTGCGTGCGGACCGCGAGGCGGCCGACGCCGACCCGCTGGACCGCTTTGCCGTGTTCGGCGGACTCGAGTTTCTCGATCCCGGTTGGCCGTCTTCCAGCGACCGGGCGGTCGGCGATCGCTTCGCCGACCGCTGGCAGCCCCACCCCTTCAAAGTCACTCTGCCCGTGATGGCGGTCGAATCAGCGGGCGTGACCACCGCGTTACTCTGGCAGCCGCTCGATAAATGGGATGAGCAGGCGGTTATGCCCGCAGCCACCTTCGCTTCACCGAACTTCCTGGACGGCCAGCCCAACCACCTGATGTGCCTGTCGCTGCCGGCGATCCCGCAGTGGCGCGAGGAGAACGAGGAGCTGGCCCGGCAGCCGTACCTGGTGCAGGCGGATCAGCCGTTGACGCTCCGTTGCCACCTGTTGGCCGAGGCCGGGTCGAATGTGGTGCAGAGTGCTCGCCGTTGGTACGAGGTCTACGGTTGTCCTCCGCCCCCGCCCGCGGTCCATGACGACGCGACCACGTACGACCTGATCGCCCGCAACTACGGCGAGACGATGTATTGGCCCGCGGAGCGTGGCTGGCGAATGCACTGGTACCTGGACAAGAGCAGCCGGTTCGTTCCGTTCATGGGTGCCGAGCTACTCGCTCACGCCATCGAAACCGGCGACGATGGTTGGGTTCGGCGGACCGGCCTGGAGGGGCGGACGATCATCGACACCCAGGGGACGCTCGCCGGCCGCCTCTCAAACGGCGAGGCCCACGCCCGCCGACAAATGGCCGCCATGCGTCCCGATGGCACCTGGCCTTACGCCGATACCGAGAAGGCCCGCGAGCAGACCCGCGAGTTCACCGGCGGCAAATACGACTCGCTGGGCGAGGATGGTTCAACCGGGCTGGGTACCTGCGTCCAGGCGGCCCTGCCGATCATCCGCTACGCGGCCCTCAGTGGCGGGCGGGATTACGTCGAGGCCGCCACCAAGGCCCTGGACGCCATGACCGGCTTCCGCGTGCCCCGCGGTGCCCAGGTGTGGGAGGTGCACAAGGACATCCCGGACATCCGCGCCGCCGCGCTGGCGGTCGAGGCCTTCCACCTCGGTTACCAGATCACCGGCGACCGCCGCTATCTGGACGAGGCGTCGTTCTGGGCCTGGACCGGCGTGCCCTTCGTCTACAGTTGGCATGTGCCCATCGAGCACCTGCCCGGCGGGGTGATCGCCTCGCGGGACCGTGACGACTGGGAACGCGGCACGCTGCCGCTCGCGGACGCTTTTCAGAACCCCCGGCGCCAGGTGACGCCTTACGCCACCGTGCCCGTGCTCGGGCCGACGTTCTACGTGGTCAACTGGTTCGGCGTGGTCGTGCAGTGGTGCGGCCTGGAGTGGGCGTGGAAGGTCATTGAGCTGGACCGTGACCGGCCGGACCCGCTGCTGCGCTACATTGCGGATGGTGTGGTCCTCAGCGGCCTGCAGCAGACCTTCGATCGCGAGCCCTGGGTGGGGCTGTACCCCGATGTGTGGAACCTGGAGAGCAACCAGGCCGTGGGGGCCTTCATCAGCGCGATGCTGCCGGCCGCGTGTCTGCATGCCCAGGGCCGTTTGCCGGCCTGGACGCAAACGTGGACTCGCATCCTGCCCGAGGCGCGTTCCGCGCACCGCTGGCACGTCAGCGGCTGGGGTACGCTGCTCGAATGTGCGTCACCGGCCTCGGCGACGACCTGGTCCGCCGGTGTGGTCTTTCCGCCCGGGCAGCCCAACGAGCTGCTCATCGCCGGTCCGGCGCGCCCCCGGCAGGTACGCGTCGACGGCCGGCCGCTCGAGGCCCACGCTGTGCCGCAGCCTGGCGCCGCGCCAGGCTGGTCCTATGACGAGCGCTATCGGGCGGTCATCATTCGCTTCGAGCAACCCGCGCCGCAGGCGACCATCACCCTGACCTGGTAAAGCTGCCCCCGCTCCCTCACGGTCGCGGAGCTGCGCCCCTGCCGCTTGCGGCTTCGCACGCCCGCCGCTCGCGGTCCGGCCGCCACGGGGGGCGGCCGCTACTGAACTGCGGCTCTGCGCCCCCGCCGCTTGCGGCTTCGCACGGCTGCGGAGTATTCTTCGCTCGTGGCAAACGATCACCATGCGTGGTGGGGAAGAAATCGAATGGGCGTAACTCGTCATCCGCGGGTGAAATGACCAATGGTGAAGCACCAATGGCCAATCAAGTCCGAATGACGAATGACGAACGTCCCCAAACCGCGGCCGGAGTTATGGTTTCGGGCTTGGTCATTAGTTGGTCATTGGGCCTTGGGCATTCGCCAGTTGGCCCGGAACCCGGGCGGGCAGCGAGTTACGCCCAATCACGGGGGTTCTGAAGTGCACGTAGGGGTTACATGCCGGGGCGCCGTGGGTTGTATGCTGGCTGTGTCGATCGCGTGGGCGGAACCGGCAGGCGCGCCCCCGACTTCGCGGCCCGCCGGCATCGAGCCCTACGGTGCCTACGCCGGCTCGACCAGTTGTGCCGAGTGCCACCAGGAAGCCTACGACGACTGGCGGACCTCCCACCACGCGCGGGCCCAGCGGCCGGTTTCGCCGACCGCCGACCAGGATGCCTTCGAGCCGGCGCGACTCATCCCGCATGGATCGGAGGTCTCCATCGCCCAGTGCGTCGGCGGCCGACACGCGATCACCACCGTCGGCCCCGAGGGCAAGCCCCAGGCGTACGAGCCCGTCGAGGTCATCGGGTACGACCCGCTCTGGCAGTATCTCATCCCCTGGCCCGGCGGTCGGCTCCAGGTCACCGAGTTGGCTTTCGATCCCGCCAACACCGAGTGGTTCAACGTCTACGGTGAGCAAGACCGCAAACCGGGCGAGTGGGGTCACTGGACCGGCCGCGGCATGAACTGGAACTCCATGTGCGCCACCTGCCACACCACCGGGTTCCAGAAGAACTACGACGCCAAGACGGACGCCTACCGCACCACCTACCTCGAGCTGGGCGTCGGTTGCGAGCAGTGCCACGGCCCCATGCGCGATCACGTGGAATGGCAAACCGCCCACCGCGACCAGGAGGACGACCCCACGCTGCGGCCGTTCGATCGCGAGCGCTACATCAACGTCTGCGCGACCTGCCATTCCCGCCGCGCGGAGTTGACCGGCCGGTTCATGCCCGGCGACGATTTCCACGAGCATTTCGACCTTGTCCTGCCCGACACCTCCGACGTATTCTACCCGGACGGCCAGGTCTGGGACGAGGACTTCGAGTATGCCGCCTTCAGCCTCAGTGCCATGCACGCCTGGGGCGTCCGCTGCGCCGACTGCCACCACTGGCACACGGGCAAAGTCACCCGCGATGACAACCGCCTCTGCCTCCGCTGCCACGAGCAGGGCATCGCCGGGCGCATCGCCATCGACGAGGTCGAGCACAGCCGGCATGAACCGGGCACAGCGGGCTTCGCCTGCATCGACTGCCACATGCCCCAGACCGTGTACATGCAGCGCCATTGGCGGCACGACCACGGCATGACCATCCCCGACCCGCTGCTCACCAAGGAGCACGGCATCCCCAATGCCTGCACGCGCTGCCACGGCGACCAGACGGTAGACTGGGCCATCGACTACGTGGAGCAGTGGTACGGCAAGCGCATGGACCGCCCGACGCGCGACCGGGCCCGCGTGCTCGCCCGGCTCAAGGCCCAGGACTTAGCCGCAGTGCCCGACGCCCTGACGCTGCTCAAGAAGGAAACCAACCCCATCTGGCGGGCGGTGTACGCCAAGATGCTGGCCCCGTCGGTGCCCGCGGTCCGCGACCCCTCCGCTCACTCGGCTCTTGTGGACGCGTTGACCCGCCTGCTGGACGACCCCTCGCCCGTTCCGCAGGCGGCGGCCATCGAGGCCCTCGACCCGCTCGCCTCGCTGGTGGCCGACCGGCTGAGGCCGAAGCTCGACAGCCCCTTCCGGCTGGTGCGCGCCAAGGCCGCCTGGCTTTTCCGCCAGGGATTAGATCTCGAATCACTGGCCGGCCGCGACCTGATGGCCTACCTGGAGCACAACCAGGACCAGCCGCTAGGGGCGTTTCAGTGGGCCAACCTGCTGGCGGACCGCGGTCAACCCGCCCAGGCCCTGCCCTGGTACGAGAAGGCCATCCGCTGGGATCCCGGGCCTGCGATGTTCAATCACGCTTACGCGATCTCCCTGCACAACGCCGGCCGCTCGCAGGAGGCGGTGGAGCAACTGAAGAACGCCGCCGCCGCCGAGCCGACCCAGGCGGCCCACCCCTACTCGCTGGCTCTGCTGTACGCCGAGCTGGGCCGACTCGACCAGGCCCGCGACGCCCTCCGCCAAGCCGTCCAACGCGACCCCACCCAGAGCCGCTACTGGTACAACCTCGCCCTGGCCGAGAGCCGGTTGGCCGATCCGCAGGCCGCCATCGCCCACTTGCTCAAGGCCGAAGAGTTGGAGCCCGACGCCGCCGATTACCCCTACGCCCGGGCCACGATCCTCTACCAGCTCGGCCGCAGGGAGGAAGCCCGCAACGCCCTGCAGCGCACCCTGGAGATCGACCCCGGCCACCCGCAGGCCCGAGCCCTGCTCATGGGCCGCTGACGGAGGTCGGGAGTGATGCGCCTACTCGTCGATGCCCAGGTCCGCGCGGGTCATGAGAGCGTCGAAGACGAAACCCGCGGCTTCGATGTTCTCGCGGGCGCCCTCCTGGCGATCGACGACCGCCACGATCTTCTCGACACGGGCACCGGCTTCGGCAATGGTGCGGGCGGCTTCGAGCACCTGCCCGCCGGTGGTCGCCACGTCCTCCACGAGCAGGACGACGTCGCCGGTTTCGAGTCGACCCTCGTACATCTTCTGCGTGCCGTAGTCCTTGCGGGCGTTGCGGATGATGGCGAAGGGCAGCCCGCTGGCCATCGCCGCCGACGCCGCCAGGGCCACACCGCCCAGCTCGGCCCCGGCAATCCGTGAGGTCGCGGACGTCACGTGGGCCGCGAACCGCCGACCCAACTCCTGCAGGATGGCCGGCTGGCACTCGAACAGATACTTGTCCAGGTAATACTTGCTCTTGCGGCCGGAGCGAAGCGTGAAATCGCCGCGCAGCAGGGCCGCCGCACTCACCGCGTCGAACAGTTGCTTGTCAGTCATCGATGAATCCTCTGCGAAAGTGTCCATCCTCAAACCAGTGTGGTACCGGCGTATCAACGAGCCCCGAGCGCAAGCGAGCGGGGGCGCAGGGGACCACGCTGGGCAGCGCGATGCACGCGGTCGTGCGAAGCCGCAAGCGGCGGGCCGACCGCCGGCTGCGATCTCCGATCCCGGTGTGGCACCGGCGTCTCGCCGGTCCCCGGCCGCCGCGGGGGGCGGCCGCTACCGGAGATTATCGCACGGGGCCGGTCATCGGCAACCGCACGCGGATCGACCCGATGACCACGTCGATGGCCTCCGGCCAGACACGCACGTCGGCGACCAGGCCGGCGGCGGGATCATCCGGCAGATCCACCGTCACCGTTTCGCCCACCTGCTGCCCGTCGACCTTGCTGAGCAGCGTCACTTCCAGTGTGCCGGCGCTGCGTCGCGTCACATCCACGTCCCCCGTGGCCTGGTCCGGAGCTGCGACCCGACCCGGTCCGCCGCGGGGTCGATGCACGACCACCGGCACCAGCCCGTC
This sequence comes from uncultured Planctomycetales bacterium, assembly GCA_964511155.1. GTDB lineage: Bacteria > Planctomycetota > Phycisphaerae > UBA1845 > PWPN01 > JAAYDF01. Next base: position 31,465 of record CAZEEJ010000025.1, read on the forward strand.
CGCCGCACGCAGCACCTCGGCATTCAGGAACGAACGCGGTCCGATGTCCGCCGTCTGCCAGAGCACCGTCCCGTCGCTCAGGCGGATGGCGGCCACACCCCATCGCTGGCGTGCAAAGTCGAGGCCGCGATCCCTGCCCGACGTCGGCGGTGGGTCATCTTGATCCGGCGGTCCCCACGGCCGAACCTGAAATCCGCACACGTACAGGATGCCGTTCTGCACAACGCCGTCGGTCACCCCCTCGGCACAGGCGTTGACCCGCGTTTCAAGGATTCGTCTGCCGCTCTGCGGGTCGACCAGGGTCAGCCGGCCCGCCCGGTCGGAGACGGCCAGCAGATCCGGCGCGGGCTTGAAAATCTGGCACAGGTCGGCGGGCATGGCCAGCCGCCAGCGCTCGATGCCCGGAGTGGCCAGCTCGACGGCCGCCACCTCGTTGCCGAGGACCGGCCCGCAGATGACCTCGTCGAACAGCGTCAGGCTGACTTTCTCCGGCGATTGCCGAAACCGGCAGAAGCCCCGGTGGGTTCCATCGTCAAGCTGAAAGAGGTCCACCTGTTCCAGGTCCGGATCGATGGCCACGACGGTCGACCCGCGAATCCGCACCCAGTACCACCACCGCTGCGGGTTGCTGCGGCGCCAGATAACGCGATGGCCGGCCTCCGCCGTTGCGACCTCCAGCCGACCGCGGCTATCCACGCTGGCGACGTATCCGCCCTCCGTCCACAGCCACGCGTCGGAACCGGCCGCCTCCTGGCTGGATGTGGCCGGCGGCTCGAAACGCCTGGACCACAGACGCCGTCCGGTGATGAGCCCCACCGCGTGAAGCCCTTGCGGACTGTTCAGAATGAAGGTTTGGCCATCGACCGCGCCGCGGGCGGCGGTCGTCGGACCGCGGCGGACGCGGATGACCGGCGCGTTACGCTGCTCGGCATCCACCTCGGACTGAACGGCCAGTTCGCCGAGGAGCAGCAGTTGCGTCGTCCAGAGCAACCGGCCATCGGCGGCGGCCCGGGCCTCGATTTGATTCTCGCCGCCCAGCAGCAGGAAGCGGTCCGCCAACGATGGCGGACGCTCGCCGCGGACCGCGATGGGGCGGTTGTCGGAGTGGACGGCGAGCACGGATCGGCCCGGGCGACCCGGAAGCTTCACCGGCTCCATGGCCGCCCGCTGCTCAGCGAGCAGCTTCGGATCCACGAGGCGGCGGAGTCGCACGGCAGCCTGTGCGGCGGGCAAGCGACCGGCCTCGCCCGCGGCCAGGATCTCGGCCGGCAGCTCAACGGTTGCCAAGTCGCCCGCCAGACGATCAATCAGGCCCACCGCCTCGAGCGGCCGATGCAGCTCACCCGGTTGGAGGTAGACCATGGCCAGTCGGGCCGCCGCCTCCGCCTGCAACCGCGGGTCGCCGGTGTCCCGCAGCACGTAAGCGAACCGGCTCTCCGCCTGCTCGAAGCGAGACCCGCTCGCCGCCCAGGCGCCCAGCGTCATGGCGGCCTCGTGGCTGGCACCGCCGCAGGCCGCGGTCTCGGCCATCGAGGTCAGCAACCCTTCGTCGCGCCGCGCGGTCGCGTCGGTCAACCGCTCACGAATATGCTCCGCCAACCGGTCGGCATCGGTCTGGGGCAGCCTTTCCGCTGACGTGGCCAGCCGCTGCGCTGCCTGGATGCGGGCCAGACGCTCGAAACCCGGGCCCTCGTGCACGAGTTCGTCGCCCTCGGCGCCAAGAACCAGCTCCAGGTATTGCAGGCAGGCATCCAGCACCCTGTCCCGGCGGAGGTAGTGCTCGCCCAGAGCCATCGCACTGGCGATGCCGTCCTGCGAGCTGCGGGCACTGGCCCGGGCCTGCTCGAGCAACCGCGAGGCCTCCTCAGCCTCCGTCTGCTCCAAAGCCGCCAGCTCGAGCATTGCCTTAACCCGCAGGTGAACCAGGTGGTCGTACCGGTGGGCGTCCTCCTGTTCGTATTGCGGGGGCACCTGGGTGAGTGCTTCCAGCGCCGCCCGAGGACGCTGGCGCAGCAATTCCAGCCACGCCAGCCGGATCGCCGTGTCGCCGGCGGCCGGAGCCGCGCGATGTCGGGCCAGCACGTCGGGGTAGGCATGGTGCAGATCGGGAAACTTGCGGACTTCGCCCGCGGACAAGCTGAAGGTGGCGCCGGCGGCGACGAAGAGGTTGCCCAGCCAGGCGGGATCCGGCGGTTGAGCGACGTCGCGTCGCCGGCCCGTGTCGGCCGCCAGAGCAACCAGGCCTCCTTGTGTGGGCAAGTAAAGGGTATCGCCCGCCAGTACGCCGCGGCCCGTCGGCCGGCCGGCCGGTGCCGCCCACACTTCCTCCCCGGTCGCCGCATCCAGCGCCCGCACCTCTTCGCCTGCCAGCCAGACCCGATCTCCCGACGCCGCCAGCACGTACATCATCCGCCCGCGCGGCACCGCCCAGCGAATCTCCCCGGTTGTCGGATCGAAGCAGAACAACTGATCGGCGTCCTCCGGGGCCAGCAGCACGCCGTCCGCCAGAGCCAGCGGCGGGGACGGCTGCCAGGAGGTCCCGCTAGTCTTCACCGCGACCGGGTCGTAGCGCGACGCCCAGCGCACGGTGTGGTCGGCCAGATCGATCGCCACCAGCACCCCGCGCCCGGTGGGCACATACGCCAGGCCGGCCGCCACACAAGGGGTGTTCGGATACAGTGCGTTGAACGGCCCGCCCCCGGTGCCGCACAGGTACAGGTGCTTGACCAGACGCCCCGTGGCCGGATCGAGCAGCACGGCATACAGGTCGTCCGCGACCCGGCACACGCCCAGGAGGTGCTCACCAGCGGCCACGGGAACGGAAAGGAACTGAACGCCTGCCAGCAGGCCCTCATCACTGGCGGCATCGCTGGCCCAGGCCAGGCGTCCCGTCGCCAGCTCGTACGCCGCGAGGCGGTTGGGGCTCGCCCCCATCGTGTCGTAACGCATTCCGCGCGCCGCCGGCCGGCCGTCCGGGCCCCACAGCCTGGTCGGCGTCGGTGCCCCGCGAGGCCATTCGATCGTCAGGGCCAGCCCCTCGGCGACCCCCACCTGTGAGCCCACGCCGTCCATGAAAAGGCTCACGAACAGAGGATCGCTCTCCGCATCTCCCACCGGGCGGCGATCCGTCGTGATGATCAGGCCGGCACCCGACGCCCGCCCCGGTTCCTCCATGGCGGCGGTTGATGAGGCCGACTCCCATCGCGGCGTGAAGGTCTCCACGTCGATCGCCAGCAGCGTGGATCCCCCTTTCGCCAGCAGAACCCGCCCATCCGTCGCCGTCTCGCCGACCGGCAGCAACTCGCGTTCCTCGGCCTGCTGCTGCAGGGAACTGAGCCCCTCGCCGGGAAGCTCTACCGGCAGTCCGACGCGCCAGTCCAGTTCGGGCGGAAAGTCGATCTGCACGGGTGGTACGCGGCTTCCGGGCGGGCGGGTGCCCGCTCCATCAGCGATCCCCGATGCCAGCCAGCGGTGAAGCTGGGCCAGCCGCTCTTGCACCCGGGCACGGTCCGACCCTGGGGGCAACGCCGCCTCCGCCCGAGCGAGCAGTTCCCCCGCCTGTTCCGGCTGCCCCAGGTAGCCGCGACAGACCGCCAGCCGCGCCTCCAGCAACCATGCGGGGAGATCCGAGTCCGGGTATACCGCCTGCAGCCATTGAAGCATGTTGGCCGCCTCGGTGAAGCGGCCGCCGTCGATGAGCCAGTCGGCGAGCGTCACCGCGGCCTCATCGCCGGCCGCAGCCAGTAGGAACCGATCCACCACCGTACGCAGCAGGGCCGCGTCATGTTGGGCCACCGCCTGCGCCAAAAGCGCCGCCGCCTCGCCGTCGTGGACGAACCGATAGGCGCGCAAACCCGGCTCAGGCAGGGCCGCGATACGCCGTTGGGCCACCCGGCCCGCCGACTCGAACACGTGTCCGCCGCGGTCCAGGATGTGTTCACCGGGCAGCTCGATCATCCGCTGGAGCGAATCAATCGCCAGCTTCCAATCCTGCCGCTCGACCCCTTCTTCCGCTCGCCGCAGCAGCGTGCCGGCCTCCTCTGAGGTGTGCAGCACCGCCGCGAACGGATTGGCCGCCGCGGGCGTCGCGGAAACCAGATCGATGACCCTTTCGCCTTGATCCCCGCCAATCTCCTGCCCCCAGCCGCGCGGCACCAGCAGCAGCAACCCGAGCAGGGCCAGCCGTGCAGCCACCGTGTGCCGTGTGCCTCTGCTCTGTGAGCAGTGCGTCTGGGAACTGGCTAACGGAAATGACAGCCACATGACGGCGGTCCTCAGCGCCCCGGAGCGCTCTCGGCCGCCTCGGTCGCGGCCGGCCCGGATGCCGGGGCCGCACTGCCGCCCGAAATCGCCGGCATCGGTGCCGGCAGAGCCTGAACCAGCGAGCGCAACAGAGGATAGGTTGCTTCGAGGTCCATGGTCCAGGTTCCTGCCAGAAACTGGCCATGGGGAGGCTCGACCTGGGTATTGCGGTCCAGATCGGTTTTCGGGTCCGCCAGAGCCTGCTGATACTGCTGGTACGCAGCGGATGCCGATGCGGCATCCTGGTACTGCGCGACCCAGAGCATGTTGGGAGCATCGTCAGACAGCGGCGAGACGGCCGGGAGTCCGCCCGACGCCGCCCCGTCCACGTCGGGCTCTCCCGTCGGGAGTGGTTCAATCCGTGGCGGATGCACCGCTCCGATCCAGAGCAACACGTCTCCCGTCAGCCCCAGTCGCGCGTCCAGCTCCGACGTGCTCACCTGGGCCATCTTCACGTCCAGCACCGCTCGCAGAGCTGCCGTGCTGCGGACCACCCAGACCTTGGTGTCCATCAGGCGGTCCGGTGGGATAATCTGCAGCATCAGCGGCGCGTCGGCGGCTGGGACGCTGAAGACGATCCGGTTACACAATTGGGCGACCGCGTTCATGGCCGGCGTGGTCACCGAGCCCGGAAACCGCAACAGCAGACACGTCTTGCCCTGCCAGGCCAGCATCTTCCATGCGTCCGTAGCCACCTCGATCACGCGGATGCTGCGATCCTCGGAACGCACCTGATGCCCACCACGCTGCGTGAGGAGCGAGAAAACGCCGAATGCATCGGTAGGGGTGTGGGCCTCAAAGAACAGCACGTCTGCCGTTGCCCCCGGCCATTCGTAGCTGCACGCGGCCGCCTGTTCGAGCTGGAAGGTCCGCAGTGCCGTAGCCAGACGTTCGTCGCGCAGCAGGGTATCGAGATCGGCCGGCGGGACCACCTGGACGGGTTTGGTCTTCACCCACCCGGGTAGATCGTTCGACTTGGGCAAAGACCGAGGAGCCTTGGGGTGGTCCTGGAGATCCACGCCGGCCACGCGGGGCGCTCCGGGCGCGGGTTGCGGCTCGGCCGTTGCATCGGGCGAGGCTGGTTCCGCAGGCTGTTCGTAGCCCGTGAAGTAGCCCGACTCGTCCTCTTCCGAGCGGTCGCACGCCGGCAGCAGGCCCGCCGCGAGCAGCGCCCCGCCCAGCATCAGCGACCATCCTCGTATCAGCAGTTTCGTTCGCATGTCGTACCTGCTTTGATCGGCGACACCTGCACAGATGCTAACCCACCAGACCTCCGGCGTCGAGACGTGCGGCCAGATCGTTCGGTCTCCGCCGTCCCGATCCCCACCCCCATGACCGCACCGTAAGTGCGAAGGCGGGTGGCCCATCCTTGCGCAGCAAGGGTGGGCTCGCGATGATCGAATGCGTGGGAATGGTTGTCTCAACAGGAGACCGTCCCTCGTGCGCATCGTCGTCAGCCCACCCATCGCGTTGCGATGGATGGGCCACCCGCCTGGGCTGTCACGGACCCGTCGGTCCCCTCCGCCCCCGTCCCCATCACCGCACCGCAAGTGCGAAGCCGCAAGCGGCCACCTTTCTCCCTTTAGCCTTCAGCCTTCCTCTCCTCCCCCCCTCGGGTTAACATCCCCTGCATCATGGCATGGGGCTTCACCCACAAGTTCACACGCACGCTGGAGGACCCCCAGGTTCGCCAACTCGGCCGGCTCCTGGCCGTCTGCGCACTGGTGGGGCTGGTAGCCGGGCTCGGTGCCGCCGCTTTCTATGTCATGCTTGATGCCGGCCGCGCGGCGTGCCTGGGCTATCTGGCCAATTATCACCCGATCATGCCGGGCTTCGAGGCGCCGCTCTTCAACTTTGGGTCGTGGCACATGGACGAAGGCATCGCCCGCTGGGTGCTGCTGTTGTTGCCCGCCGCCGGCGGACTGCTCAGTGGGATCCTCGTGTTCTCGCTGGCCCCGGAGGCGGAAGGGCACGGAACCGACTCGGCCATCGAGGCCTACCACTTCAAAGACGGGTTCATCCGGGCCCGCGTCCCGGTGGTCAAGGCCATCACCTCGATGCTGACCATCGGCACGGGCGGGTCGGCGGGCAACGAGGGACCCATCTCGCAGATCGGGTCCGGCTTCGGCTCCGTGGTGGGGCAATGGCTCAAGGTGCCGCCGCACGAACGCCGCGTCCTCATGGCCGCCGGCATGGGAGCGGGCATCGGGGCCATCTTCCACGCCCCTCTGGCCGGGGCCATCTTCGCCGCCGAGGTCATGTACCGCGGGCCGGACTTCGAGCACGAGGCCCTTGTCCCCGCCTTCGTCGCCTCCATCGTTGCCTACAGCGTCTACGGCTGGATCTTCGGCTTTCGCCCGATGTTCGATGCCCCTCAGTACAGCTTTCAGGAGCCTGCGTCGCTGCTGGCCTATCTGGTTCTGGCGGTCGTTGTCTCGCTGGGGGCATTGCTTTTCGTGAAGACCCTGTACGGCGTGCGGCACATCACCTTTGGTCGGCTTGCCCGCTGGCCCAACCACATCAAGCCGGCGATCGGCGGTCTCCTGGTCGGAGCTATTGGATTCTTTCTTCCCGAGGCATTGGGCACCGGCTACGGCACCGTGCAGGCGTGTTTCAACGAGGACGCCGGCCGCGACCCCGCCCTCATGGCCCTGCCCACCGCTCAGGCTTTCCAGGACGTGCTCGGGTGGCAGGTGAGCCCGGTTGTCCTGGGTGCGGGGCTCCTGGCCGCCATCGGTCTGGGTAAGATACTCACCACCGGCCTGACCGTTGGCAGCGGCGGCAGCGGCGGTGCCTTCGGGCCGGCAGTGGTCATCGGGGCCGCCCTGGGCGGCGCCACCGGCCTGGTCTGCATGCATCTGTTCCCGTATCTCAACATCCAGCCGGGGGCCTTCGCCTTGGTCGGCATGGCCGGTTTCTTCGCCGGCGCCGCCCACACCCCCGTCTCCACCATCATCATGGTCAGCGAGATCACCGGGAACTACGACCTCCTCGTCCCGTCCATGCTGGTCTGTATCACCGCGTTCATCCTCTGCCGCCGGTTCACGCTTTATGAGAAGCAATTACCCTCACGGCTCGAGGCCCCCAGCAAGCTCGGCAACATGGCCAGCGCCATCCTCCGCCGACTCACCGTCGCGCAGGCCCTGGCCGCCAAACGCGATCTTCCGGTCTTCGTGGCCCGTTCCACCAGCCTCAGCGAGCTGATGAAGCGGTTTGCTCAGTCCACGCATGCCGCGTTTCCGGTCGTCGATGAACAGCAGCAACTGGTTGGGGTGGTCGACGCCGGGGACATTCGCCGGGTGGTTACCGAGGCCGGCGTCGGCGACCTCATCATCGCCGGGGACATCGAGAAGCCCGCCGTGACCGTCACTCCCGAGGATTCCCTCCTGGCGGCGATCAACCACATGGTGCAGACCGGCAGCCCGGACCTCATGGTCGTCGCCTCGCCCGGCTCCCGCAGCGTGGTCGGCACTCTGAACCGCGCCGACGTCTTCACCGCCTACAACCGGGCCATGGTCGAAGAAGCCGTCCCCGCCCTCTGAACGCCAGCGAGCCGCGGGCTTCAGCCCGCGCGGTGCTTGTGCGTAGAACAACCGCTGATCCCAATAGGGGAACCGCGCGGCCGCCAACGAGCCGCGGGCTTCAGCCCGCGCGGTGCTTGTGCGTAGAACAACCGCTGATCCCAATAGGGGAACCGCGCGGGCTGAAGCCCGCGGCTCTTTATCCGGAATCAGTGGGCGTGATTCACATCGCCACCCCGCGGGGTATGCGCCAGCCGGTAGTTGCTTCTGGCGAGCCCTCCTCCCACACGCCCGGGATCGCCGTCCCACATCCCGGACAGCAGCCAGCCTTCATGTGGTTTGCCCGGATCTGGAACCCGTGTCGCCGGATCAGCGGCTCGCCGCACTCCGGGCAACAGGTGTTCTCGCGATCGCCCGTTTGCCCCGGCGAGTTACCGGTGTAGACGAACCGCAGCCCCGCGGCCTTGCCCGCCTCGTAGGCCCGGATCAGCGTCTCCGGCGGCGTGGGCGGCGGGTCGGTCATCTTGTAGTCGGGATGAAACGCCGTCACGTGCCAGGGAATGTCCGGCGACACGCCCGCCAGGAAGCGGGCGATGCTGCCGAGTTCCTCGTCGTTGTCGTTGAAGCCGGGAACCACCAACGTCACGATTTCCACCCAGAAGCCCATGTCCTTCAGCCGGCCGATTGTTTCAAGGACGTTCACCAGCGTACCCCCCAGGCTGCGGTAGTGGCGGTCGTCGAAGCACTTCAGGTCCACTTTGTAGAGGTCCACGTAGGGGCGGATGAACGCGAGAACCTCCGGCGTGGCGTTGCCGTTGGAGATGAACCCGCAGAGGATGCCCTTTGCCCGGGCCCGCTTGAAGACCTCGATTGCCCAGTCCGCGGTGATCAGGGGCTCGTTGTAGGTACTGACCATCACCGGCGTATCGTGCTCGACGGCCAGCGCGACCAGACGTCCGGCACTCACCATCCGTGGGGCAACCACCGCCTCCGCGTCCCGCAGGGTCTGGCTCGAAATCCAGTTCTGGCAGTAACCGCAATGGAAGTCGCAGCCCAGCATGCCGAACGACAGGGCATCGCGCCCGGGGTAGACGTGATAAAAAGGTTTCTTCTCGATCGGGTCGACCGCCAGGCCGGCCACGTAACCGGCCGGCACGCGCAACCGGCCGTTCTCATTGAACCGCACCCGGCAGACGCCCGACTTGCCCTCGCCGATCCGGCAGCGGTGCCCGCACGCCAGGCAGCGCAGCACGCCGTCCTCCTGCCGCACCAGCTCGGGCGCCGACGCCATCGTGTGCCCCGCCAGCAGCTCCTGCATCGCCGTCGCCATGACACGCTCTCCCGTTCGCGAGGGCCGCGTTCGTGTCGCTACCCCACGATTGTGGCGCTACCCCACGATTGTGGCGCTACACCACGATTATAGGCGCCGTTCCGCGTGCATCGTCCGCGACCGGTTTACCTCTTCGCGACGAACAAACCCGGTTTCCTCGCGTGCATAATCTGCGACGTGCTTGCCTCTTCGCGACGTAAAATCCTTACCCGCAACCGCACTTCACCGTCCTCGCGCATGCGGCCACCCGTCGTATGGAGTTACGAATGCGTATCGCTGCGGCGCAAGCCCCTCCTTGATCGGGTTCTGCTCGATGTACGCGACCACGCGCTGCACGTCCGCGGGCTCGTACAGGAACACCTTGTACGGACGATCCGACCACACCGGATGCTCCTCATCCGCGCCCGCCAAGCGGCGAACGCACGCGCGGGAAGCCTCCGCGAACTGCTGCCACATCGTTACCGCGTCGTCCCGATGTCGTCGAATGCAGAGATGGACATGGTTCCGCAGAATGGCGCAGGCCCAAAGAAGATACCGGTTCCGCTGGATGACCTCGGCGAAAGCGTCTGCCAGTGCCTGCCGCATCGCCTCGTCGAACCAGATCAACGGGAAGTCCAACCGGTCCACCGCTTCACAGTAGAACTGACTGACCTCCTCCCGCGGCGGCTGCACCGCTTTGCGCCCGTGGTGGACCAGCCCCAGGTCCGCCAATTTCGGCTCCCGCACCACCTCCGACCCGCTGCCTCGCGGATCGTTCGGCAGCCACATCCCGTACCCGTGCAGTACCAAATGGTGGGCAATCACGATGCGCTGATGGGTGCGCATCCGAGGATCCTTTCGGAAGTAATATTTCGCACTGATTGCGGATGTTTCTTGTTCATCGCGAAGAGGTAAACACGTCGAGGATCTTGCGCGCGTCTCAGTCCTCTTTGCGGATATCCACGTTTACAGTAGGAGTCCTCCTTCGCGTGTATCGTCTCCGACGTGCTTGCTTCTTCTCGACGCACAAATTCGA
>CAZEEJ010000026.1:0-41569 GCA_964511155.1 uncultured Planctomycetales bacterium
GTCACCAACGCACACAGGCATTGAGGCACAGAGGCACAAAGAATCCAGCTTGGTCAAGCAGTAACCGTTCACAGATTGACACCACCAGGAATAATCATTGAACAAAGAGGGAACAGAGGAAACAGAGAGGCCGGTCCGTCCTCCGTTCCCTCTGTTCCCTCCTTGTTCACAAACTGGCAACCGTTCACGGGGGTTCAACTGGGATGGGGTAGCAATTGTCGCGCCAACACCAATGGCGCCAACACCAACGGTGTTGAATAACACAGCCCAGGGTCGCGCAGCGCACCCTGGGTCACGAGACCAACCACGATACGACACACCCTGAAAGGGTTTCATCAACCAGGCCATCCAGGCACCCTACCGAAAAGGAATGCAACCCTTGCAGGGTTGAGTCACGCTTGCGGGCATGGCTTCCCGGGGTGCGCTGCGCGACCCCGGGCTGTGATCCGGAACCGCGTTGCGGTTCGGAATATCAACGCCCACTATGACAGCGCTGGATGGCGCTTTCCCGTAGCGGTCGCCCCCCCGCCTCGGCGGGCAGGCTGTGGCAACCGGCGCATTCTTGGCGTATTCGTCGGCCGCCCGAGGCGGCGGCCGCTACCCAATCCCGTGGAACTCTCCAGTGGCGACCGTCACCCCCAGTGATTCATCCGCGGCCGGCAACACAATCAGGCTGACGTTCTCGTTGACGATATGGGCAACGCCGACGGGCTGAGGTATTGCCCCTGGAGCGGATGAGCATACCTTGGAGGCCCGGCTCCAGCTGGGCTGCAATTATGGAATATTCCGAGTAGAAGGTAGGCGCAGCGTAGGCGGGCGCGGTATGATACCGGCACATCACGTGGGGGTAGTCGGACTGCCCGGATCAGGGTTTCTTTGGTGTCGCGTCGGGCATCGCGTAGGAAGAGGAGACCGAAGCCATGTCGAGGATCGCTCAACTTCACTGGGTCGTGGTCGGTCTGCTGATCGGGACGTTCTCGGTGTACCCCGCGTGGGGAGAGACCGCCGGTAAGCCGTTGTCGCCTGGAGAAGCCCGCCAGGCGCTTGCGGGGCAACCCGGGACCGAGAACGACGGGGTGGTTCTGCTGTCGGCGGTTTCGCGGAAGGGGCATATGACGGCGAATGAGTTCGACATCGACCTGCCGGTGGAGACCTACGCTGACGCAGGGGTGGAGTGCCGATCCGGCGGGCCGCCACAGATCATCTTGACCTTCAGCGGGCCGGCCGACGGGGTCGCTGTACAGACTTCTGCGGGCTCGGTGGATGCGATCCTGGTGGAAGGTTCGCAGGCCACGGTCGAGCTGAGCGACGTGCCGAACGGCATTTGCCTGGTGCTGGGTGTGTCGGGTGTTACCGGCCTGGAGAGCGAGACCTGGGTGCGCATCCGTGTCCTCACCGGCGACGTCAACGGCGACGGTGCGGTGAACGTCCTCGATCTGGTGCAGATCCGCAACCAGTTGAACCAGGCGGTGACCGCGGCCAACTTCCGCTCGGATGTCAACGCCGACGGGGCAATCGACATCCTCGACCTGGTCCAGGTCCGAAACCGGCTAAACACGGCTGTCAACTGCGACCCGCCGCCGCCGGGCATGGTCCTCATTCCCGCCGGCGAGTTTCAGATGGGCGATACGTTTAACGAGGGGGTGGCAAGCGAGCTCCCGGTGCACGCAGTCTACCTCGATGCCTTCTACATGGACCGCTACGAGGTGACTAAGGAACTCTGGGAAACGGTGCGGGCCTGGGGGCTGTCGAACGGCTACTCCGACCTTATCGCCGGTGGCGGCAAGGCCGCGGATCATCCGGTGGATAGCGTCAACTGGTACGAATGCGTGCAATGGTGCAACGCCCGCTCACAGGCAGAAGGTCGTACGCCCTGCTATTACACCGACGCGGGGTTGAGCACGGTTTACAAGATGGGCGAGTTGCCGCCGTACGTGAAGTGGGATGCCAACGGCTACCGGCTGCCGACGGAGGCCGAGTGGGAGAAGGCCGCCCGGGGCCGGGCGGCCGGTCGGCGATTCCCCTGGTCGGACCAGGATACGATCCAGCACACCAGGGCGAACTACTACAGCTCGTCGAGCTACTCGTACGACACGAGTCCAACCCAGAACTATCATCCCCTCTGGGACTCCGGCAGCGGGACGATCCGCTCCAGCCCGGTCGGCTTCTTCGATGGGTCGCTGCAGTACAAGGCGGATTTAAACTTGCCGGGCAGCGCGACGAGTTATCAGACGGCCAACGGGGCCAACGGCTACGGCCTGCACGACATGCACGGCAACGTCTGGGAGTGGTGCAATGACCGGTACAGCAGCACGTACTACAGCAACAGCCCGTACAGTAACCCGCGCGGGCCGGCGAGTGGCAGCTACCGAGTTGTTCGCGGCGGCGGTTGGAACAACCATGCCTCCTACTGCCGCGTGGCTTTTCGCACCGACACCGGGCCCCGCAGCCACTCCGCCGCCTGTGGGTTTCGTTGTGCGGCGGGGAATTGACCCTCACGATACCAGCACCTCGCGGTAACGCAGGGCATGTGCACCCTCCCGGATCTAATAGCTTGGCAGAAAGCACCGCGGTGGCTATACCTCATGCCAAGGCACCTTCATGCCAAAGCCAGATGTCGAATACGCGCTCGCAGAACCATTCCTGCTTCGCGAGGGCAGCAATATCTGTGGCCGTAATATCGGGATCGACAACATATCGCTTTACGCTAGGAAGGTCGTCACAGGCAGTACCGATGCTAACACGGTGCCTGCGATATGAATCCTGCCAGCAGTTTACATAACCCGCATAGTCTAATGGCGCTCCTAATGCATTTATTGCATTTGCATCATATATAACAACGGGAGACCGCACAAGCCCCCACAAAAACTTGCTAGTTAGAGACGTCAAACAGCGTCTACCGTAGCTTCGTGACAGCGACTGGTTCATGTCGGTTACCGCCGCAACCATGTTTTCGGGCGTAATGCTCGCTGAACTACACGACTGTAAACACAGAAGAACCGGCCTGAATCGGGGCATGCCGCGGTCAATGTCTCCTGATCTAGGTGCGTTTCGGGCGACTCCATAGACGCTCGCCGCCTTCGCAAGAGCGGCTAACTTTTCATCGTCAGTACCGTTGATGAGTGCCGAATGGAACTGACGGTCATGGCTAAGCCACAGATTAAGGTAGGTCAGCGCGCAATAAGGTATGGTTTCTTGTCGCATTGGACTCCTCGGAAATGAATGGACGCACCGACCTACCGTCGGCACGCCTCGCGGATTGAAACAGTTCGGGCAACATCCAAGTACCGCTATGTCGGGATCTGCCCTCAGGCAAGCTGATTTCAGCCAAACCCATCGATCAATGACCATCCTTGTGGGCAGCATATCTACTCTCGTATTCTCGCTCCAGCTTCTCGAAACTACGTTAACTCATCAGCTCATTCGTGTCAAATCAAGCGGTAATTGCAGTAATCCACACTTCCGAGGGCATGAACGGCGTCAGGGTGGAAGCAGGAAGGAAGGAGGCATTCTACGTTTCTGTTGATTCGGCCCCGATAGGGGCCAAGGGCTGTAGCCACGGGTGGAGTGAGCCGCAGGCGAACGGAACCCGTGGACTGCAATCGCACACTCAATAACCCACCCCGAAGGGGTGGAGGATGGGCCGGAAGATGAGCCAATCCGTCGACGCGGCGCCAAGGAACCAACGCCCCGCACACGCCCTCCTTCGCTCCCTACGGGAGCGAGAAGAGAGAACAACACACACTCGGCGACAACGGGTTTCGCGTCGGCCGGCTGCGCCGTCGCGCCGCTCCACCCGTGGCTACGGCCCGTCGCTCCTTCGGAGCGGTACGTATCTACGACCCGTCGATCTTCGGAGCGGTACGTATCTACGGCCCGTCGCCGCATCACGCTGACGGTAGGGCATCGTTCCAGACTTGGTCATCCATATCGTTGTTCCAACAATCGAGGGCGGATGCGCTTGCCAGGGTCAGGTCGGGGGCAGGCCGCCTTTGTCGCCTGCCACTCGCTGAGCCTCCCCCATCCTCGGCGTTCCTCCGAGTCCTCTGCGGTTTAAGCCTCTTCGCTCTGCCGCAAAGGTCGCACAGGCCCACATCGGCGTTCATCCGCGTTCATCGGCGGTTAACCCTCCTCCCTGCCCTCGAGAGGATCACCCGCCGCCGATAAACGCCGATCAGCGCGGATCAAGACGACACACCGAGACTCCGGCGCATGCCCGCGTCTCTCGCAATGGGCCGAACAACCGCGAGTCCGATCATTCCCATCTTTCAGATCACTTGGCGCAACCCCCTGCTCGTATCTGCGGCTGCACCACGAACAGCATGGGCACGGCGTGCTCATCGCTGCGGACGTCGCCGCCCATCCGCCGTCCTTGACTGGATCCCCGCGCGCGGACACACTGCACGAGTCGGCGACGACGTTGCGCGAACGCTGGCACAGCTCGATTCTTCATGGAGTGCATCGATGTTCAAAGACGTTTTCAAAGTGCCGCAAGCCCATAGCGAACCGCCCCAAAGCTGCGCACCCAGGAGCTCGAAACGGACGGAACTCAAAACCGTCCTGGCTGAGACGCGGCCAACGACCGTTTGGTGGCAGCCGGGCCTCGGGTACCCACGACAAGGCCGACAGTCGGCTCCGCCTCGACCGATGCGTCTCGCCGCGCACGATCAAGGCGACCTTCCTGCCGCCGACGCACTTCCGCGACCCGTACGCGGGGGAGGCATCAGACCACCGACGCAAAGCCTGACGCACCGCACAGGGTACGGACTTGTACTTGCCCTGGCGGTGTGCCCGCTTGTGTATGGCGTTTCGGTTTCCCCGGCGGAGATGGATGAGGCCGGTCGGTGGGTAGCGGCCAAGTTTCAGGGGGCACCGAGGGCCGAGGAGCCTGCGGCCGGCCTGATCGTCCTGGCCAACAACGATCCCGTGCAACCGAACAGTCGCGCCGGAAGACCGCTGAAGATCGCCGACCGGCAGTACCACCGCGGCCTGTATTGCCACGCGGTCAGTAAAATCGTGGTGCGACTGCCGGGGCCGGGGACGACATTCTCCGCCGTCGTCGGCATAGACAGCAACGAGCAGACCTCGGGCGGCCGCGGCAGCGTGGTTTTCTCCGTGAGCGCAGGCGGCAAGGAGGCCTGTCGGACGGAGACGATGCGTGAGGGGATGCCGGGGGTTCCGGTCAGCGTGGACCTGGCGGGTGCCGTGGAGTTCGTGCTCGAAGTCGGCGACGGCGGCGACGGCATCTCGTGCGACCAGGCGAACTGGGCCGATGCTCGCGTGGTGCTGACCGATGGGCAGGAGGTCTGGCTGGGTGATCTGCCGATCCTGGGGCCCTCGCGACAGCCGCTGACCACCGAGCCGCCGTTCTCGTTCATTTATGACGGCAAGCCGGCCGGGCAGTTGATGAAGGACTGGAAGCTCGAACGTGCGGCCCGCAAACTCGACGACCAGCGGACCGAGCACACCTCGACCTGGACCGATCCCGGAACCGGCCTGGTCGTCCGGTGCGTCGCGATCGAGTACCACGCGTTCCCGACCGTCGAGTGGACGCTGTATCTGCGTAACAGCGGGAAGGCGGATACCCCGATCATCGAATCCATCCAGGCGATCGATACCGTGTTCAGCAGCGCGGCGGCGGGTGATGGCCTGCTCCGCTATCACGCCGGCGACAACTGCACGGCCAACAGCTACGCGCCCCATGCGGAGGTGATGCCGGCCGGGAGCGAGCGGAAGTTCGCCAACGTGGGCGGACGGCCTACCGACGGCGACTTCCCTTACTTCAACATGAATTGGCCCGGCGAAGGCGTCATCGTGGTCTTGAGCTGGGCGGGCCAGTGGGCGACACAGTTCACTCGCGACGAGACCACCGGCCTGCGCGTTCGCGGCGGGCAGGAGCTCACCCACTTCAAGCTCCACCCCGGCGAGGAGGTGCGCAGCCCTCTGGCCGTCGTCCAGTTCTACAAAGGCGACTGGCTGCGAGCCCAGAACGTCTGGCGCCGGTGGATGCTGGCCCATAACCTCCCGCGGCCGGGCGGAAAGCTGCCGCCGGCGCAGTTGGCCGCGTGCAGCTCGCACCAGTTCGGCGAGATGATCCACGCGGATACCAAGAGTCAGATCCTCTTCGTCGACCGCTACCTCGAAGAAGGCCTGAAGCTCGACTACTGGTGGATAGACGCCGGCTGGTACTGGAACAAGACCGGCTGGCCGAACACCGGCACCTGGGAGGTGGACACCGATCGTTTCCCCGGTGGTCTGCGGGTCATCAGCGACCACGCCCGTAACAAGGGGGTACGCACCATCGTCTGGTTCGAGCCCGAGCGCGTCACGCCCGGCACGTGGCTCTACGAGCAACACCCCGAGTGGCTGCTCGGGCGCAACGGCGAGCAGAAGCTGCTGAACCTGGGTCATCCGGCCGCCCGACAATGGCTCACGGATCACGTGGATAAACTGCTGAACGAGCAGGGGAACGACCTCTACCGCCAGGACTTCAACATCGAGCCGCTGCCCTACTGGCGCGCCGCCGACGCCCCCAACCGCCAGGGCATCACCGAGATCAGGCACGTCGAGGGCTACTTCGCCTACTGGGACGAGCTGCGCCGCCGGCATCCGAACATGCTCATCGACTCGTGCGCCAGCGGCGGGCGGCGCAACGATCTGGAAACCCTCCGCCGGGCCGTGCCTCTCCTCCGCAGCGATTACATCATCGAGCCCGTCGGCAACCAGGGGCATACCTACGGCATCTCGTTCTGGATGCCCCACTACGGCACGGGCAGCGGGGCCATCGACGCGTATATGTTCCGTAGCGTGATGTGCCCGCACTTCAACGCCTGTTTCGACATGCGGCGCCAAGACCTGGATTACGGCGAGGCCCGCCGGCTGCTGGGGCATTGGCGACAGCTCGCACCACGATTCTTCGGCGACTACTACCCGCTCACCCCGTACAGCCTGGCCGGCGACGCGTGGATCGGCTGGCAGTTCGATCGGCCGGAGGAAGGCGACGGCTTCGTGCAGGTCTTCCGTCGGGCGGAGAGCGTCTATCGTGCGGCAGACCTCAGGCTGCACGGCCTTGATCCCGAGCGGAAGTACGCGATCACCGACCTGGACACCAACCAGACTTCCGTTATCACGGGGCGCATCCTGATGGAAAACGGGCTGCCGGTCGAGATCGCCGCTCACCCCGGCACCGCCCTGCTGTCCTACAAGGCCGTCCGGTAAGCGCTTCTTGAAAGCGAATGGAGATTCACGGATGAAACTGAAAAGATGGTTATTGCTGTTCATCGTACCGGTTGCCGCCAGCACGGCGGATCTTTGCGGCAGCGAGCCGCTGAAGCTCATCCCCTCGGACCCGCTGACCAAGGTGTTGC
Source organism: uncultured Planctomycetales bacterium (assembly GCA_964511155.1). Taxonomy (GTDB): domain Bacteria; phylum Planctomycetota; class Phycisphaerae; order UBA1845; family PWPN01; genus JAAYDF01. The sequence continues at coordinate 7,368 of CAZEEJ010000026.1, forward strand.
GCGGTACCACGCTGACGGCTCCTGATGATCCGGTCTTGAACCTCGACGCAGCGGCCGGCGAGACGGTCAGCGGGCAGGCGGTGCTGGCCACCGGGAATGCCTCGCATGCAGTCACCGCCGCGATGTCGGATCTCCGGCACGCGGATGGCACGTCCGCCATCCCCGCGGATGCCGGCCGACTGCAATGGGTGCGCTACCGCGATATCACCAGGAATACGCCCGGAATCCCGGAGGACGAGTTGGTTGGCCGAGCACCGATCAGCATTCCCGACCCGTTCTGGGAAGATCGCGAATGCCCGGTGGACGCGGAGTCACTCCAGCCGCTGTGGCTCGAGCTGAGCGTGCCCGCCGACGCTCGGGCCGGCGAGTACCGCGGCGTGCTGTCCGTTACCAGCCGCGGCGGGCATGCCGAGTTGCCACTGTCCGTGCGCGTGCGGGCCTTTCGCCTTTCGGAGGATCGCCACCAGAACGTGATCCAGTGGTGGGACTTCCCCGGCCGCGGGTTTGAGCAGCTCACGCCGGGCTCTGATGAATACTGGCAACACCTGGAGCGATCCTGCGCTTTTTTAAGACGGCATCGGCAGACCGATGTTCGCGTGGGCTGGGATCTCATCAAGCGGAGCACATCCGGCGACAACGAGGGGCAATGGGACACCGGCTTATTCGAGAAATACGCGGACACCGCTTTCAGGGCCGGCCTGCGCGCGGTGCAGTTCACCGCCTTCGGAAAGCACACCAAGAACCAACTCGAACAGGACAGCCGGACCGAGCCGATCGAAGACAACCTCGGTCGGCTGGCTGCGCTTCAGGAACTCGTCGTGAAGCGGGGCTGGCGTGGACGGGTCTTCATCAGCCTGGCGGACGAGCCGTTCATCTATCATGAGCAGTCGTATCGGATGTTGCTGGATCGTGCCCGCCGGATCGCGCCGGCCGTGGGCGTGATCGAGGCCGTGGAGACCGAGCACCTCGGTGACCTGGACATTTACGTGCCCAAACTGTCGCATCTGAATCTCTGGTGGCCGCACTATGAAACCCTCTTGCGGCAAAACAAAGAAGTGTGGTTCTACACCTGTTGCCATCCCGTGGGCCGCTATCCCAACCGGTTCCTGGACCAGCCGCTGATCAAGGCCCGCGAACTGCACTGGATCAGCTATCTCTACGGTTTGGACGGCTACCTGCACTGGGGGTTGAATTGGTTTACCGCCGCCGGTGATCCGTACAGCGAGGAGGCGGCGAATCCGTGGTCCCTGCCGCCGGGCGACGCGCAAGTTGCGTACCCGGGCAAGGCCGGTTTTCTTGGTTCACTCCGGCTCAGCGCGATGCGCGACGGGCTGCAAGATTACGAGTACCTGTGGACGCTCGAGGATCGCCTCCGTGCCCTCAAGCAGCGACTTGGCAACGAGGCTGACTGGCTGGACCCGCGTCAGCGCTCGTTGGAGTTGTGCCGTCGCGTGGTCCAGTCGTGCTACGAGCACACGCGCGACCCGCAGGTGCTCTACGCGACGCGGGCCGCCATCGCCGATGAGATCGAGGCGCTGGCCGCCGTACCTTTGCTGGTCGTGCAAACCTCGCCGCCGGAGGGAACCATCACGCCGGCCGGCCCGACCATGATCAATGTACGCGGCGTGACGACACCCGGCGCGAAGGTGACGATCAACGATCGCCCGGTCATCGCCCAAAACCATGGCCCGGGCGGCTCCTTCTTCGACGCGCAGTTCATCTCCGCCGACAAGCCCGGGATCACGGTAACCGCCGAACTCAATGGCCACACCCGCACGACCCGACGAACCTTCCGCGTCGTGGAGTGACGCCGAAGGCCGACACAAGGGGCCGTGACAGAATCAATGGGGCAAGAGCCATTGACAACGGGACGAAACCGGGGATAGGATGACGGTGTGGCAAGCACCAGAAGTACAAAGGGGGCAGAGGGCATAATGGCTTCTGTCCCCTTTCCCCTTCGTGCGGCGGCCCGACCCGGCTATGGACCGGGGGCGGCACGGGGCTGGGGGGCAGGGAGCTGGCCGGCCGGTTCCGGAGCATTCCGCGGCGATGAGTCCAGATAGACAAGCGATCGACGCGTTGCGGATCGACCGCGCCAACGCTCCCCGGCGCCGTTGGCCTCTGGCGTTGCTCGTGAGCTTGCTGCTGATCGCCGGTGCGGTTGGCGCGGGCGCCTGGTGGCTGAATCAGCCCAGGCCTGTCGCGATCCGTTCTGCCGTCGTCCAGGAGGTCACTTCCGGCACCACCACGCTGCTGAACGCGTCCGGTTACGTCACCGCCCGCCGCGAGGCCACCGTATCCTCCAAAGTCACCGGCAAAGTCGTCGAGGTGATGATCGAGGAAGGCATGAAGGTCGAGGCCGACCAGGTCCTGGCCAGGCTGGATGCCTCCAATGTCCAGCACAGTCTGTACCTGGCCGAGGCCCAAATCGAGGCCGCCCGCAAGGCCATGGGGGAAACCCAGGCCGCCCTGGAACAGGCCCAGCGGGATGTGGATCGGCTCACCCGGCTGGTTCGCGATCAGACCGCCAGCCAACTGGAGTTGGATCGGGCGGAAACCGAACTCAAAACCCTGACCGCCCGCAGGGAACGCCAAACCGCGGAGGTGGCGGTGGGTGAACGCGAGGTCGGGCTGTGGAAACAACAGGTCGAAGACACGATCATTCGGGCCCCCTTTGCCGGCGTGGTCACTTCCAAGAACGCTCAGCCCGGCGAGATGATTTCGCCCATTTCCGCCGGCGGCGGCTTCACCCGCACCGGCATCTGCACCATCGTGGACATGAACTCGCTGGAAATCGAGGTGGATGTCAGCGAGAGCTATATCAACCGCGTCCGCGCGGGCCTGCCGGTCGAGGCGACTCTGGACGCATACCCGAACTGGCAGATTCCCTGCAAGGTAATCGCGATCATCCCCACCGCCGACCGGCAGAAGGCGACGGTGAAGGTGCGGGTCGGATTCGAGCAACTCGATCCGCGTGTTTTGCCGGACATGAGCGTGAAGGTGGCCTTCCGCAGCGCGAGCAACGGCGACGAAGAAGCCAAGCCCGGCCTGCTCGTGCCCCAATCGGCGCTGATCCAGCGGGATGGCAAGGATGTGCTCTGGGTGGTGCGCGAAGGCAAGGTCGAACGGCGGGCGGTGGCCGTGGGGGCGGCTTGGGGCGAACAGGTCAGCATCGCGGCCGGCCTGAACGGCGGGGAACGGGTTGTGATCCAGGGCGCGGACAAGCTGGTGGATGGAGCCGCGGTGACGGAGACAAAGTGATGAGCGGTAACGGCGTGTTGGTGGATGTCCGAAGTGTGGACCGGGTTTTTCGCCGCGGGTCGGAAGAGATCCACGTGCTGTCCAAGCTGGACCTGAAGGTGCCCCATGGCGAGTTCCTGGCCTTGATGGGACCGTCCGGCTCGGGCAAAACGACGCTGCTGAATCTGATCGGCGGACTGGACCGTGCCACCGCCGGCTCGATTCAGATCGGCCAAGACCGCATCGACCACATGTCCGACCGGCAATTGGCGGCGTGGCGAGCGCGGCATATCGGATTCGTGTTCCAGCTCTACAACCTGCTGCCGGTCCTGAATGCCGAACGCAACGTGGAATTGCCCTTACTGCTCACCCACCTCTCCAAGTCCGAGCGCAAACGGCACGTGCAGGTCGCCCTGGACGTCGTGGGCCTGTCGCACCGGGCCCGGCACTTTCCGCGCACGCTTTCCGGCGGCGAACAGCAGCGCGTCGGCATTGCCCGGGCGATTGTCACCGATCCGACTCTGCTGCTCTGCGACGAACCCACCGGCGATCTGGACCGCAAGAGCGGCGATGAGATTCTCAACCTGTTGCACGCCTTGAACCGCGAGCACGGCAAGACCATCATCATGGTCACCCACGACCCGCACGCCTCGGCTCGGGCCACCCGCACCATTCACCTGGACAAAGGACAGCTTTTCATGGAGCAGCCGCAATGAAGCTCCTCTCACTGGTCTGGGCGAACCTCAAACGCAAGAAGCTGCGTACCATCCTGACGCTGCTGTCGATTTTCATTGCGTTTCTGCTGTTCGGTCTGCTCGGGGCTTTGAAGGAAGCCCTGACCGGCGGGGTGAACCTGGCCGGTGTGGATCGGCTGATCGTTCGGCACAAGGTGTCGCTGATCATGACCCTGCCGGTCTCCTACGGACCGCGGATGCAGAACCTGCCCGGCGTGGATGCCGCCGCCCATTCCACCTGGTTCGGCGGCATCTACAAGGATGACCCCAGGAATTTTTTCGGTTCCATCCCGGTCGAGCCGGAGCACTTTCTGGATCTCTACCCGGAATACCAGGTTTCGGATGAGCACAAGCAGGCTTGGCTGAGAACCCGAACCGGGGCGGTGGTCGGGCAGACCCTTATCCAACGATTTGGCTGGAAGATCGGCGATCGCGTGGCCCTGAAATCGCCCATCTGGCGGCGCGAAAATGACCAGGCTTGGGAGTTCGACATTGTCGGGGTGTACACGGCGACCCAAAAGAACATCGACACCTCCGCGCTTTTCTTCCGGTATGACTACTTCGATGAGGCCCGGATACGCGGCAAGGGCGAGGTGGGGTGGTATGTGGTGCGGGTCAAGCCGGTGGAACCCGGCCCGGATGCCGACCGGCGGATGGAAGAAAAGGTGGCCCAGGTGGTCAGCGCGATCGACGCCGAGTTCGCCAACTCCCCCCACGAGACCAAGACCGAGCCGGAAGGGGCGTTCGTGCAGGGTTTCGTGGCCCAGATGGGCAACATCGGCATGATCCTGATCGCGGTGCTCAGTGCGGTGTTCTTTACCATTCTGCTGGTGGCGGGCAACACCATGGCCCAGGCGGTGCGTGAGCGGACCGAGGAGATCGGCGTACTTAAGGCGCTCGGGTTCACCAACCAGCGGGTGATGTGGCTGGTGCTGGCCGAATCGCTGGTGATCGCGGCGGTGGGGGGCCTGGCCGGTCTGGGCACGGCCTTTGCCATCACCTTGGCCGGCAGCCCGATGCCCTCGATGCTCCCCGTCTTCTTCCTGCCGCTGCGCGATCTGGGTATTGGGGCCGTCCTGGTGGTATTGCTGGGCATTGTGGCCGGCATTCTGCCCGCGGTGCAGGCGATGCGTCTGCAAGTGGCGGCGGCGTTGAGGAGGCAAGGCTGATGAACTGGTTCGCTCAAATCTGGTCGATGACCCTGGTGAACCTGAGCACCATCCCCGAACGCAAAGGGGCCGCCATCACCGCCGCGGTCGGCATTGCCGGAGTGGTGGCCGTTCTGGTCAGCGTGCTCTCGATCGTCGAAGGCTTTCGGGCGGCCATGGCGGTCAGCAGCCCCGAGGACATCGCCATCGTGCTCCGCAGTGGCGCGGATACGGAAATGACCAGCGGCTTCTCTCGCGAAGAAGCTCGGCTCATCACCGATGCGCCGGGAATCGCCCGTAATGCCGACGGGGCTCTGGCCTCGCCCGAGTTGTTCGTGATCATCAACCTGCCCAAACGCAGTACCGGTACCGATGCCAACGTGCCTTTTCGCGGGATCAGCCCGGCGGCGGTTGCGGTGCGGGACGATTTCAAAATCATCGCGGGCCGCATGTTCGAGACCGGCCGCAACGAGGTGATTGTCGGAGCCGGTGCCGCCCGGGCCTTTGCCGGTCTGGAGCTCAACCGCAAGATCACCCTTGGGCAGAATATCTGGGAGGTGGTCGGCACTTTCACCTGCGGCAGCGGTTCGGCCGAGTCAGAGCTTTGGACCGACGCCGCGGTGCTCCAGTCCGCGTACAACCGCGGCACTTCCTATCAATCGGTATACGTTCGGCTCACCTCGCCGAAGGCGTTTTCTGAATTCAAGGATGCCCTGACCACCAACCCCCAATTGAAAGTCAATCCGCAGTTGCTGTCCGACTTCCTTGCCGATCAGTCCGAGATGCTCACCGAGTTCATCAGCACCATTGGTTTTTCCGTGGCGGCATTGATGGCGTTGGGCGCACTGTTCGGAGCGTTGAACACCATGTACAGCGCCGTCGCCGCCCGCACGAAGGAGATCGCCACGCTCCGGGCACTGGGTTTCGGCTCCGGTTCGGTGCTCCTGTCGGTGATGGCCGAATCAATGGTGCTGGCACTGGCCGGCGGGGCGGTCGGGGCGACGGCGGCTTACCTGGTCTTCAACGGTTACCAGGCGACCACCATGAATTGGCAGAGCTTCAGCCAGGTGGCGTTCCAATTCGCGGTCACACCGCCGCTGCTGGTCTTGGCGGTGATCTGGGCCGCGGTGATCGGCCTGGTCGGTGGCCTGTTCCCCGCGATCCGCGCCGCCCGCCTGCCCATTGCCTCCGCCCTGCGCGAGACCTGACGGCAGCCTCAGGCCTCAAATCCGCCCCAACTACCAGCCGTGTCGTCAGCAGGCTCACTGCGGAGCGGCTTGCGGTGAATCCGGCCCCGGAGCCGGCCGGGGAATACGCTCCTGGTAGCCGGCAAGCTTCGGCTCAAAGTCGGCGCCGCCTTCCTGCAGATACTGGATCCGCTCGCGGCGAGCAATGCGCTCGAACTCACCCACCACACGCGCATAGTCGTCACCGACGAACTCGGGACCGCGGACGCATTGCACATAAAGCATCGGCAGCGACGCACGCTCGACGCGCCGCGTCAGGACGTCGTCGCCCTCCGCCAGCGTCCCGGCCTGCGCAAAAAGCTCGGTCGCCTTTGCCACCACGGCCCGTGTCAGAAACGGCACGTCCATCGGGTAGCGAATCCCGCCCGCCGGCGACGCCATCTCCGCCGCGTGCTCCGCATAAGCGCCGTAAAGCAACGCATCGTACGCCGCCATCGCCGGCGCCGCCTTGCCGTAGTGGCCCCAGATGAAATCCCGCGCCAGGGCCTTCTCGTCCCGCGAGGGGTCCCAGAGCAACTTGCTCGTCACCCAGCACTTGAGTTCGTCCTGTTCGGCCGGCCCCTGGTACCCGCCCTGAAGCATCACCCCCATGGCATGGTTCCTCACCCAAAAGCGAATGTTCGCCGCCATCACGTCCAGGTTCGGCATCGGCGCAAGGTAATGGCTGAAGTTGACGTTGTAATCCCAGATCGAAATGCGGTCGTGCACGCTGCTCCAGGCGCTCACCAGCTTGGCCACCGCGCACTGCTCGGCCGGCGTGAACGGGTGCGACCACGAGCCCACGCTATCGTTGCACAGCCGGATCGCCACGTTCCGACGCGGACGCATGGTCCTGGGCACCTGGATGGTCTCCAGATACGCCAGCGTGTCGATCACCACCTCCGGATATTCCTTCTCGATCGCCTTGGCCACCTGGTTCACCAGAACGAGTTGGTTGGCCATGTCCGAACCTTCGTCTTCCCGCAACTTGGCACACCGTGCACAGTGGCAGACCTCCATGTTGTCATTCTTCGAAACACTGAGGATCTCCGTATGCGGCCGCTCCTTGAGCACCTGCCGCACGTAAGCAATCGCCATCTCCGCCACACCGGGCTCGGTGGCGCACAACTGGTTCGTGGTGCGGCTTCCGTCCGCCTGCAGGGCAAAATACTCCGGATGCTCCGCCAGATACCGATCCGCCGGAATCATCTGGGCTGCCGTGTGAACGAACATGTTCGCGTAGTCCACGTGGCCGCCGTATTCCTCGGGAACCATCGCGCTCGGAGCATTGGTACGATTGCGCAGCGACCACACCGGATCGAATGCGCAAGCGTAGTAAGGATCACGGATCTTCAATCGCGGGATGTATCGGCGGGCGACGGGAGAGATGACCAGCGTGCCAGTCTGCGGCAAACGGATGGAGTCGTTCGTATAGAAACGGCAGCCAAGATCCTCCTCCAGCAGCGCGTAGACCGCGTTGACCACGCCGCGCGTCCAGCCGCCGGAGAGAATGAGCCGGCCGCTGTCGAACGCGATGCCGTAGCCCTCCTCACCGAGCGACCGATCCGTGCGAATCGCGATGCCCGGGCTTTTGCCATCGCCGGACACGATGTCGAGCGTCGCACCCGTGATCTCCCTGATCCAGTGCTGCAGGTCAGCGGCGGCCTTGCGCTCCGGACCCGTCGGCTGAGCGGGCAGTCCGATGGCCACCGACGGCTTACCCTTCTCCACCACCGTCAGCCGGCCGGCCGGTGCACCCTCCGGCGCCAGCGCGTTCCGCCACTCGCCGTGCGCCTTTCCCGCCACCAACACGAAGCTAAGTGCCAACACGATCCCGATTGTCGATGTGATGCTGTTCATGCTGCGTCCTCCCTCATCTGTCCGTGATTACCTGAACCCACCGATGTAACGCTCAAGAGCCGCCGGCAACGTGCGTGGCAGAATCGGCAGGGTGCCGATTCGTAGCGGTCGCCCCCCGACTTCGGCGAGCTCAGCCGAGCCGTGGCGACCGGCGGGTGGCCCATCCTTGCGCAGCAAGGGTGGGCTGGCGATGATCGAACGCGTGGAAAGGCTTGCCTTACCAGGAGCCCTTGCTCACATCCGCATCATCGTGAGCCCACCCATCGCGTTGCGATGGATGGGCCACCCGGGTCCGCCCAAGCTGTCACGGACCCCCGCCGGCATGCGATCGTCCCTCGCCGTGGCGTTGACCAGTCCGGCTGATTATACTCGCCCGCCGACGGCTTGAATGCTGCTCAGAAGCCGCGGCAAGGGGCCGCCGCGGTGGTACGTGTTTAGCGCCCGGGGACTGGCTCTTTTTTGCCAGTGTAAGGGCTTTCCATGCGGATCGGTCACTCGAAGGCATGGCGGCGCCGTCGCGTCAGAAAAGCTTCGAGGCAAAAAAGTGCCTGTCCCCCTTCCCAGGACGCTAAACACCTACCCGCAGTGTAGCGGCGAAGCAGGGCCGATACCATGACCATCTCGATCACCGCTCCCATCGATCGGGCCATCCACCGCACCAAGATCACCCTGTTCAAGCCCTTTCAAGCCGCCAAGTGGTTCAAGCTGGGCTTCTGCGCGTTCCTCGCCCAGCTTGGCCAAGGCGGCGGCAGCTTCCAGTTCCCCAGCATCCCCGGCCCCGGCGGCGGCCCCCCGACTACCGGGCTGCCCCCCAATTGGGTCGAATGGTGGACCGACAACGCCGTGTGGATGGTGCCGCTGATCGTCCTGAGTGTGCTCGCCGTCGTCACGGTGGCCGTCCTCGTCGTCTGGCTCAGCAGCCGCGGTAAGTTCATGCTCCTGGACGGCCTCGCCCACAACCGCGGCGCCGTCGTCGAACCGTGGAAACGCCACGCCGCCCTGGCCAACAACCTCTGCGGCTTCGTCCTCCTCTGCATCCTGTTGAGCTTCGTCGGACTCGCCATCAGCGCCGGCCTGGGCATGGCCCTCGCCTGGCCCGACCTCCAGGCCGGGCAGTTCACCGAACGCGGCTTCGCCGCCGTGATCGTCGTGACCGCCCTGCTGCTCCTCGGCGGGCTGGTCGTGATGAACCTCTTCCTGCTGCTCAACGATTTTGTCGTCCCCGCCATGTATCTGCGCGGCCAGCGGGTCACCGAAGCGTGGGGCACCGTGTACCGCGAAGTGCTTTGCGGACACCTGGGCCGCATCGTGCTCTTCTACCTGATGCGGCTGGTCATGATGCTCCCCATCGGGGTCATGACCATCATGGCCATCCGCGCGACCTGCTGCCTGGCGCTCCTGCCATACCTCGGAAGTGTCATCCTGCTGCCGTTTACCCTGTTCATGCGCTCGTACACGCTGTACTTCCTGCAGCAGTTTGGACCGCAGTGGCAGTTCTTCACCCACGACCCCGGACCCTGGTTCGACTCCCCGGAGCCCGGCCCGCGATGTCGCCACTGCGGATACAACCTCACCGGCAACGTCTCCGGCATCTGCCCGGAATGCGGCTCCCCCGCCCCCCTGACCCCGCCGACCATCCCCCCCTCTCCGCCGACGTGACCCGCCGCGGTGTACCTGTCATCCACCCTTGACTCGCCGCAGCGGTAGCTCTTCCTGCTCGCCCGCCGCCTCGTAGCGGTCGCCCCCCGTGGCGACCGGCGTCTGCCTCGTAGCGGTCGCCCCCCGTGGCGACCGGCGTGTACACGGAGGCATAAGGCAGTGAGCAATGGGCAGTAGGCAGTGAGCCAACGGGAGTGGGCGAGGAAGCGCCGAGGGAGAATGACAGGAGCATTCGCGAGTGAAACACAAGACGCAAGATTCGTGAGTGAATCGCACGATCCGGCTTGCCTCTTCGCGGCGCAAGCGCACGATGCGGCTTGCCGCTTCGCGGGGTCTGCCTGCAAGGCGATGCCAGCGCTGGAGTCAACAGACTTCGCTCTACGGCCGCTTGGCCCCCAGGAAGGCGCGGTCCCAGTCCGCGTCGTAGAGCGCGTCGTCCTTGCTGAGGCTGTTGATCTTCACGCCGGGCGAGGAGGAGTGCACAAAGTGCGTCCCCGAGATGGCAATCCCGGTATGGAAGATCTTGCCGGTCGGGTCGATGAAGTAAACACGGTCGCCCGGCTGCAAGTCGTCGCGGTACCACGCGGTGGCCACCAGCTTGCCGCTGAGGAACTGCTGGGCGGCGTCGCGGGCGATCGGAGTACCCTCATCCTCGCACACGTTGGTGACCAGCCCGCTGCAGTCCACCCCCAACGGCGACCGCCCGGCAAAGACATACGGCGTATACAGCATCCCCAACGCCGTCCGCGCCCGCTGCTCCAGCATCGGCCGGGTGTCGACCAACCGCACCTGGCTACGCGACACATCGAACTGGCCGCCCGTCGGCAGCTCCAGCGACACGGTGTCCCCCTGCTCGGCCCGCACCGGCAGCCGCGACCCGCGCAGGATCCAGCCGTCGGCCATCGGCACGTTCCGGATGAAGACCGCGTGCGGGTCGGCGGTGTACCGGCGGAACGCGTCACGCTCCATCACCCCGACCGCATCCCGACGAACCCACCCGCAATACCCATCCGAGGCCTGCACCAGCAGGAAGCCCGCCTCGGCATCCAGCAGAAACACCGGCTCCCCGTACAGCAACTGCGTCTCGCCGCGGCTCGCCTCCGTCGGCTCGCGGAACGTCAGGGCCGAGGGCACCACGCACGCCCCGAACAGCTCCCCGCCCAGTTTCTGCTCATCCGGCAACAGCCGCATACGGTTCCGCACCTGCTTGAGCCCCAGGGCCGCGTAGGCCGTTTCCAGCGTGGGCAGCAATACCCGGCTGTTGGTCACGCCCTCGATCACCACCGCCGAACCTTCCAGCCGCACCCGCGGCTCGAAGTACACCGCCGTCCGATCGCTGAGCGACACGCGGCGAAACAACCCGGCAAACCACGCGGCCTTGTCGAGCGGCAGGTCGCCGTGCGGCCAGATCGCACGCACCGCTTCCGACGCCCGATACCGCCGCTCCTGGTCCCGGTCTCCAAACATCGGTTTGACCTCGTCATCCGGTGATGCGGGCCAACGTGCGTCCCGATCAGCCTGCAGCGGCTCCCGATGCCCCTGGGCATACGCCCGCAGCCCCTGGAAGAGCTTCTCCGCATGGGCGATGTGCAACCGACGCCGCTCCGCGGGGGGCATACCCTCGGCCGGCATGGGCAGATGCACCACCACCGCCGGCAAGACGGGCGTCAAATCCGCAAGGGACACTACCGCCACCGCGTCCACAGCCTTGCCCAGCGCCCGGGCCAGGGGATCGTCGGCCGGTCTCACGCCCGCCGGTGGTGGAGAGAAGTCAATCCCCAAGACGAGATGCGCGCGGGCTTCCCGGCAACGCTCGATCAACGCCTCCGCCGTCGGCCCGCCGGGCCTCAGCGCCGGCAGGTCGTCCGCCCGCGTCAGCACCGGTCGGCTGCCCCCGCGCGAAATCATGTGGTACAGGTGCCCCGCGGTCAGCAGGCTGAGTTCATCCCGCCCACGCTGGACCGCATCCTGCGCCCCACCGCCCACCGGATGGATCACCACCACCAGCCCCCGCAGCTCGCCGCGTTCCGGCAATCGGGCGGGCTCATACGCCTCGATCGTCTTTGCGATCATAGAATCCTGCCCCACACTCATGGACGACTCCTGCCCCATACTCCGGGCCGCCGCCAGGCCGAAACCCAGCAAGCTCAAACCCACACTCACCCCCAGCACACCGCCCGACAACCTGACACGACCTCTCGTCATCTTTACGTCTCGCTTCCCCATTCCCCAATTCCCGATTCCCGATTTCTAATCTCTAATCTCCAATTTCCAATTCTCAACAGCCCGTAGCAACCTAACAAACCGGATCGATTCGTCGGCGAGTGCATTCCCCTCTGCCCGGTCTTCTTCGTCCCATCTGCGTCCATCTGTGTGATCTGTGGGCACCTCTTTCTTCTTTCTGCCCACAGATCACACAGATGGACACAGATAAAACGGACAGGACCACACCCGTTCGCTCTGTTGTGCTGCTACGGTCTCATTCTCAGCTCCCGGTGTTTACTTCTCGCCGTCCGCCGCCCGCGGCCAGGGCTGCACCGGAGCGTAGGCATTGCGCTGCGGGACTTGCAGCCGATCGAACGGCTTGTAGTTCCCGATACTGCCCACGCGGGCCAGGCGGGTCCATTTGCGGAGCAGGCCCCGGCCGTTGTTGTTGTCGGCAAACAGCCCCTGCCCGTACCCCGCGCCCTTGCTGCCCGACAGGTTCGACGAGAAGTACTTCATGCCGATGATCTTGTTCTCGGCATCGCGGATCCACTCGATAAAGATGACCGAGTGCCCGCCGCGGGGAGCACTGCTGTAGTCGCAGAAGTCGCCCGGCCGGGCCTCCTCCCAGTCCTCGATCGCCCGTCCCAGCCCGTAGGCCACGATCCCCCGCTGCGGGCTGTCGCCCTTGCCTTCGATGTACCAGAGCTGCAGCAGGTTGAACAGGTCGTGGAAGCCCATGCCGTTGAAGTCGTCGGGGTCCAGCCCCTTCTGCACGTTCCGCAACTGCATCGCCCGCACGAAGATCTCGAAGGTCAGCCCGCAGCAGTAGCTGCACCGCGAGCCGTCCGGATAGGCCTTGGCCACCACCCGGCCCTTGTACCACAGATCCTGCGTCACGCCGTTGTAGATGTCGTATTCCCAGGGGTCCCAACTGCAATGGTACGGATAGCTGCCGTCCAGCGGATAGGCCGACACCACCTTCAGAACGTACGGGTTGAGCGAGCCGTCGGCGTCGTCCTCGATCAGCTCCTCGCGGGCGAAAGCCTTCTGCAGGGCCTTGTCGACCGGCGTGAAACCGTAGTGATCGACCGGATACCGCGGCGGCGACACCGTCTCGCGGCGCGGCCGGGGCTTGGGCTTGGCCGCCTCCTGCGTCGCGTCCGGCGCAGCCACGGCCTCCTGTTCGGATGTCTGGGCAGCCACCCCCTCCTGCTCAGCAGCCTTGGCAACCGCCGGCCCGGCCGCAGTCTCTCGATCCGCCTCCACCCCGCCCGGCGGCGACTGGCACCCCAGCCACAGCAGACCGCACAACGTCACCCATCCGCCGAACCGCCCCAACCCTCGCGTTCGCATGTCCGTCGTCTCCCGCGCATTTCCACGTCGCGCGGCCAACCATTCTACCCGCCCACCCCCGCCTCAGCGAGCAAGTGACGGATCTGCTTGAAGACCGGGTCCGTGACAACTTGGGCGGGTGGCCCATCCATCGCAACGCGATGGGTGGGCTCACGATGATGAGGATGAAGGAAGGGCTCCTGGTCAAACAGGCTCGCCCACGAGTGCGATCATCGCCAGCCCACCCCCGCCGCGGCGGGGATGGGCCACCCGGCCAGTCGGCATTAGCGACACAGGCGTCACGCTGTCCCAATTATCTGTGTCTATCTGTGTTCATCTGTGGTTCCTTCTCCCCCTATGCCGGTTGATTTCGTGGCCCTCGCGAATCACCGAACGAAGAGTATCAACCACGGATGAACACAGATGAACACGGATAAGCCCCTGATGCTTGCCGGGTTACCCCCCCCCGCCTCCGGTCGCATTCCCAAGCGGGGAGGGCCACCTTTCATGCCTGCCGCCGGTTTCTCACTTCTCACTTCTCACCTCTCACTGCTTACTTTCGTTATTCCCGCGGCGGCTTGCCCAGGTGTTGGTCCGCGAAGTTCAGGTAATGCTCCCAGTCCTCGGGCGTCAGGTCGTGCTTGCCGGTGCGCAGGTGGTAGCCGATGGTGCCGTGGACGGGCTGGGCGGGGCCGGGCATCTCCGTGGCCGGCAAGCCCTCGGTGCCCAGCAGACGATAAACCGGGTGGGCATGTTTGGCGGCCAGGAACTCGCCCAGCGGGTCGGCCCACCGGTCCTCGGTCGCGCTGGCCACATACACCGGCCGCGGGGCCATCAGGGCGATGAGCATGTGCTGATCGAGCGGCAACTCGCTCTCGCGGTCGTTGTACCGTTTGAAGTTGCCGCAGAACCAGTGCGGGAAGCGGTCATTGATGACCCGCACCGTCTCGCCGTACTGCCGCCGGCTCAGGGCCGCCCCGCCGCAACCGGAGTTGTTGGAGATGCTGATGGCGAAGCGCTCGTCCTGGGCACCCGCCCACAAGGCGGTCTTGCCCAGTCGCGAATGGCCCACCACCGCCACCCGCCGGGCGTCGACGTCGGGATCGCCCTCGAAGTAGTCCACCGCCCGGCTCAGGCCCCAGGCCCAGGCGCCGATCGCCCCCCAGGCATCCGCCGGGCGTTCGCCGTCCGTCGCCTTGTCGAACAGCGGATGCACGCCGTTCTTGAAGCCGTCGTGCTCGTCCGGATCCAGGTCGCCGTAGTAGATCGTCGCCAGGCCGTAGCCGCGAGCCAGGATGCGCTCGACGGGGAAGCGGTTGGCCCGGGTGCCGCGGGACGCCTCCGTCGCCCGGTGGTCCACCACGCCCGCGCCGGTCGAGCGCATCCAGCCCTGCGACAGACGGATGGCCGGGTCCGCATGCACCGTGTGGTTCCCGAAGAAGTTGAGGATCACGAACACCGGCACCGGCCGATCCGCCTTGTTCGGCAGATAGAGAAGCAGGTCCATACTCGGCGCATCCTTGTCCCGCACGAAGCGTACGGTGACCTGCTTGCGCGTGGCCAGGCCGCCGAGCGCCTCGCGGTCCAGGTCGAAGACCTCGAAGCTCATCTCCGTCGGCCGACCGGGCGACCGGCCGTAGACGTGCGTCTCGAACAGCCGCAGGATCTCCGCCCGCCGCCGCGTACGCCACATCCCGGCATCGGTCACCTTCGTGCCGTCAGCCATCACCAGTGGATCGGGCAGCGTGTACACCGGAACCTTGTCCTCGTCGTAATTGGGCTTCGCCGCCGGCTCCGCCCCCAACGCAACCGCCGGCATCAACACCATCATACCCAGCGTACACCCGAAAACCCGCCCGCCCCCGGCATCCCGTCGCCGCACCCTCAACACCCGGCTCATACTGTTTCCTCCTCAGAACGTGTATGAAAACGTGGTAGCCCGATCGAGCCCAAAGCGAATCTCACGCAGAGGCGCAGAGACCGCAGAGGAACCCAGGATTCGTTTTCTCTGCGGTCTCTGCGCCTCTGCGTGAGATTCATCGTCGCTGCCTTAACGATACAGATCTATGTCGTCGCATTGTCCTTCCCGTCATCCAACCCATTGACCACCCGACAGATGCCGTCTCGCAACATAGACTCTCCGAAGTTGATGAGCAAGCCGAGTTCCTTCCCGGCAACCCGCAGATAGGTCAACAGTTGCTTCTTATGCACAGGTGCCGTGTGTTCGACGGACTTCAGCTCAACGATTACGGTGTCCTCTACAATCAGATCAGCCCGGAACCCCAGGTCCAGTTGAATGTTGTCCCACTCGACCGCGACAGGGACTTCCGTTTTCACCTGCAATCCTTGTTTTCTCAGTTCGTGCGCGAGAATGACCCTATAGACCGACTCGAGAAGCCCCGGACCCAGCTTTCGATGAATCTGTATGGCGGTGTCGACAATGATACCACTGATCTCGTTGGGCTGCATCTGCACCTCCTCGCGTGTGCATGCACAAGTCTACACAATGAAGCAGAATCCCATGGCACATAGTGCCCCTCCCAGCCAGTCAAGAAAAACTCACGCAGAGGCGCAGAGACCGCAGAGGAATACAGGATTCGTTCTCTCTGCGGTCTCTGCGCCTCTGCGTGAGTTCTCTTCTCGACCGGCATCGGCATCCATCGGCGGTTCCCAACTCCTTGGCCCGCGAGCGGTCAGGGACGCCAGGGTTCGAGGCCGTGCCGATGCATGAGGTCCGCGTTGCCCAGCACCTCCCGCGAAGGACCGTCCGCGATGATCCGTCCCTCGTCGATGACCAGGACGCGCTCGCACAACCCCCCGACCAGCGCCAGATCGTGCGACGCGACCAGCAGCGTGGCCTCCAACCCCGCGAGCACCTCGATGAGCCGTCGCCGCGACCGCGGGTCGAGGTTGCTGGAGGGTTCGTCCATCAGCAGCACCGCCGGCCGCATGGCCAGCACCGCCGCGATCGCCGCGTTCCGCTTCTGGCCCATGGACAAATGATGCGGCGCCCGCTCCAGCATGTCCGCCAGGCTCATCGCCGTCGCCGCTTCGCCGACCCGCCGATCAACCTCCGGCTCGGCAAGCCCCTGGTTGATCGGCCCAAAGGCCAGATCGTCCGCCAGCGTGGGCATAAAGAGCTGATCGTCGGGGCTCTGGAAGACCAACCCGACACGCCCGCGCAAGGCCCGCCAGCCCGCCCGGGTCATAACCTCACCGTCCAGCCGCACGACGCCCTCGCCCGCCAGCAGACCGCTGAGACACAGCAGCAGCGTGCTCTTGCCCGACCCATTCGGGCCGACCAGCCCCACCCGCTCCGCCCGGGCGACCCGCATGTCGATCCCGCACAGGGCCTGCGTACCGTCTTCGTAACGGTAGCTGAGCTCCTCGACCTGGATCAGCCAGTCAGCCACGGACAACTCCTCAAACAGCGGGGATCAGCCGGCCCAAGGCCAGCGCAGCACGACAAGATACGCCACCACCGCCGCGATGAACACCCCGTCATACCACCGCCAGCACAACGGGTGCAGCAGACGGATACTGCCGTCGTAGCCCCGGGCCATCATCGCCTGGTGGGTCCGCTCCGCCTGCTCCAGCGTGCGCACAAACAGCACGCCCACCAGCCCCGCCCGCACACGCCAGCGCTCACGGAACGGCCCCCGGCCCGCGTCCCGCGCCGCCCGCGCCATCCGCAGATGCATCGCCTGATCGAGCAGCAAAAACAGGTACCGATACAGAAACCGCAACTGCATCACCAGCATCTGCGGCACCCCCAACCGTTCCAGCCCCTTGAGCAGTTGCGGAAAACGCGTCGTCGCCGTCAGGCCGATCAACGCCGCGATCCCCAACGCAAACCGCACCAGGATCGACGCCCCGGTCAGCCATCCGCCCGGCACCACCCGGCCGTGCCAGCTCACCGGCGTGCGATCGAAAACCGGTGAAAACGCGACCAGGCAAACGATGAACGGCGAAACCAGCACGATGTGCTTGGCCACGAACCGCAGCGGCACCCCGCCCCAGGCCAGCAGAACAAACGGAAACAGCACGTACCACGCCGAGGGCAGCTCATACCGCCCCAAAGAAATCAGCACCACGCTGTAGGCCAGCACCGCCACCACCTTGGCCCGCGGATCGAGCCGGTGGATCGGCGAGTCCTGGTACGCGAAGCGATCGATGTAATGGTGATGCATGGCAGATCGCCGAGCCGGCCGCCGCCAGACCTTCAGTCCAGCCGCCCCAGATAGACCCGCGTATCGTACTCCATGCGTACGCGACCCTCCACCTGATGGGTTTGGAAGATCCGAGCCAGCTCGTCGAGCATCTCCTGGTGCCCCGGCTGGCCAACGGCGGGCAGATACGAAGAGGACGAAGCCCGACCTTGGATGCCCGGCAGGTCAAACTCCTGCGCGTTCTCCAGCACGCGCAACCGGAAGCCGGCCGGGGCAAAGAACGCCTCCAGCATCTCCGGCGTGACGTTCTCGCGACGGACGCGGCCGTAATCGATGGCATGGTCGCGAATCAGTTGCTCGTAAGCGCACAGAAAGGGCGTGCCCTCCATGCGGCGATCGTTCCAGATGATGGCCACGAAGCCGCCGGGTTTGAGAATGCGGGCAAACTCGGGCCGCGCGCGGGCCGCGTCGAACCAGTGAAACGCCTGGGCGGCGGTGATCAGATCGATGCTCCCGGCTGGCAAGGTCGTCGACTCGGCCGTACCGCAGACACTGTGGAAGTTCGCGTAGCCGGCCAATTGCCGCTCGGCCGCCGACCGCATGGCCTCGTTCGGCTCGACACCGTATACCTGGTTACCGTTCCTCAGCAGCAATTCGCAGAGAATACCCGTACCGGAGCCGATGTCGGCGACGGCGCTCGTCGGCCTCAGCCCACCCTCGCTACGCAGAATAGCCAGCAGCTCCTGCGGATAGCCCGGCCGATAGCGAACGTAGTCCTGCACACGGTTGGAGAACCGCCGGGTCGGATCGCTTTCAAAGGAGACGTTCATGGCCCACCAGCGTGAGAGTGACCGGTTGCGGCTGCCGTCCGCCGCGCGGCCAGCACCCGCCCGATGCCCCAAACCGCGGCCAGCGTCAGCAGCGTGCCAATCACCCCGCTCAGGCTGGTCCACTGATAGTCCGGCAGCGGGGCGACGCGCTGCTGCCACTCCTCGGCCCGTGTGACGAGCTGGTCGTCGCTGGGCCTGACCATGGCCGTCTCCGGAGCCTCCTCGGGCGCGGTGATCGACTCCAGAGCGTCCGGCCAGGCGCTGGCGAACAGCGAGACGACCCCCCCAAGCAGCAGGGCGGTCAGCAGGATCGAGCCGACCACGACGGCCGGGCTCAACGGGCGGGCGGTGCCACGAAGTTGATCGGCGGCCGGACCCAGGAACTCCGGACGGACCTTGCTGACATAAGCCACCACGAGAAAGGTGATCACCGCCTCAACCGCGGCGATGAGCAGGTGCAACCCGATCATGACCAGCAGGAACTGCGTCAGAGGCACCGTGGTCACGCCGCTGACCCAGGCCTGCACCGGCACCATGCTCGCCCCGCCGGTCACGCCGACCACGGCCGCAATAAAAACGGCCAGATAGAGCCGGCCGGCGGAGGGCGACCGCCCCGCGGCCAAGCGGAACACCCCATACCCCAGGTAACAGGGGATGATTCCCAGGTTCAGGATGTTCGTCCCCAACGCCAGCAACCCGCCGTCCTGAAAGATCAGGCATTGGATAATCAGGATCGCCGCCATGACCAGAGTGGCCGCGTGCGGACCCAGCAGAATCGCCAGCAACACGCCCCCGCCCAAGTGCCCGCTCGTGCCCGGTAACACCGGGAAGTTGATCATCTGGGCCGCAAAAACGAACGCCCCCATCACCCCCATCAGAGGCACCTTGTCCGGCTCCAGCGCGGTCCGCATCCGCCGCGAGGCCCACACCAACACCCCCGCCGACAGGGCCGTGAAAAGCCCCGCCACCGACGGCGTCAGCAACTCGTTGGCCATGTGCATCGCCAGCATCACAGATCCTCGCTCCCTCGCCAACTCTCCTTATTACGATCCTCCGCATTGTAATATGGACGCCGGGCACCGTCAAAAGCCCTCAACCCGTCGACTTGGCACCCCCTGGTTGCCGCTCCACCGGCTTGGCCATAGCATAAGCCTCGACCGCCGCGAGGCATCTGAATTCGGAACACGCTCGCCGTCCCATGGATAAGGAGCCGGGCATGACCCCAACGCACACGTCAAGAACCTGTCGGTGGTTCCCCGCCGTTGCCGCGCTAACCCTGGTCGCGATCCTGCTCATCGGCGGCATGGGCCGACCCGCGCTGGCCGCCGCCCGCAACGTCGTCCTGCTCATCGGCGACGACCACGGCCTGCAGGTGGGCTGCTACGGCGACACCGTGATCCAAACTCCCGGTATGGACCGCCTCGCCCGTCAGGGCACCCGCTTCGCTCAGGCCTTCGCCGCCGTCTCCAGTTGCAGCCCGTCCCGGTCCACCATCCTGACCGGCATGTTCATCCACACCACCGGGCAATACGGCCTGGCCCACGCCAAACACAACTTCCACTCCTTCGCCAACCTCAAGTCCCTGCCCGCCCTGCTCAAACAGGCCGGCTACCGCACCGCCATCGTCGGCAAGTACCACGTCAACCCGCCGGAGATCTACCCCTTCGATGAGCAACTGCCGGCCCCCGGCGGCCCCAGGCAAGTGACCCGCATGGCCGAGTCCGCCAAAAAGTTCATGGCCGCCGACTCCGACCGGCCGTTCTTTCTCCTGGTCGGCTACACCGATCCCCATCGTGCCGGCCAAGGCTTCGCCAACGAGCCCGACTACCCCGGCGTCAAGACCATCAAGTACGACCCCCAGGCCATCGTCGTGCCCCCGTGGCTGCCCGACACCCCCGAAGTCCGTGCCGACTTGGCCGGGTATTACGAGTCCACCAGCCGCATGGACCAGGGCATCAACCAGATGCTCGATGCCATCACCGCCACCGGACATCAGGACGACACCCTGGTTATCTACGTCAGCGACAACGGCCCGCCCTTCCCCGGAGCCAAGTCCAGCCTCTACGAGCCCGGCATCCATCTGCCACTCATCATCTCCTCGCCCGATCAAAAAAAACGCGGCGTGGTCAACCAGGCCCTGGTCAGCCTCGTCGACCTCGCCCCGACCATCATGGACTGGGCGGGCGTCAAGCCGCCTAAGCAGGTCTTCGGCCGGTCCGTCCTGCCCCTCCTCGACCAGGACAACCCCGCCGGCTGGGACCGCGTCTTCGGCTCACACATCTTCCACGAGATCACCATGTACTACCCCATGCGCATGCTCCGCACCCGGCAGTACAAGTACATCCTCAATCTCGCCCATCCGCTGGAGTACCCGTTGGCCAGCGACCTGTGGAACTCGCCCACCTGGCAGGGCGTCCTCAAGCGGGGTGACACGCGCTACGGCCAACGAACGATCCAGGCCCTGCTGCACCACCCCCGCGAGGAGTTGTACGACTTGACCGCCGACCCGCACGAAGTCCACAACCTCGCCGACGACCCCGCTCTACAAGCCACCCTCCAGGAACTCCGCGACCAGCTCAAACAGTGGCAGGAACAAACCGACGACCCCTGGATCCTCAAGCACGCACGAGAGTAAGCAAGTGAGCGAGTGAGCAAGTTAGCAAGTTAGCAAGCGAGCCAACTCTCCTGCCGGCTTGCCGCTTCGCGGCGAAACCGCGTCGCTGTACCTGTCCCCATTGCACCGCTTCACGGTGCCGGCTCACGCGGGGCGGGGATGGGTTCCCCGTGCGGATCGTGCTGCGGATGACCGAGTTCCCGCGCGATCTCCTCAGCCACGTCGTGGGCGTGCTCGAGTCGCTCCGCGGCTTCGTGCACCCGGTCCTCGGGCACGTTGTGCTCCGCCAGATACGTCTCCCACAGGCGATGACTCCGCACCAGCATCTCCGCCCGATCCCGCCCGCTGGGCGTCAGCTCCGCCCGCTCACCCGTGTGCAAAATCCACGCGGCACCCGCCAGCCGGCGCAGCGCCGCTTCGACTTCCTCGGCCGTCGCATGCAGACCAATCCGGGCTCGGATCGCCGCCGTCTCGCCCCTCCCGCCCAAGCCCTGAAGCGACTTGAGCACGTCCTCCTCCAGAATGTGCCGGTACAGCCGACGACGCCGGATCAGCCGGACAATAAAGCCATACTCCGGTGCCACCGCCATCGTCACCAGAAACAGCGCCGTCGCCACCACCACCATGGCCGGACCCGGCGGCATGCTGTACATGAACGCCAGCATCAGCCCCAGCAACGCCGACACCGCCCCGGCCAACGCGCTGAGCACCAGCATCACACTCAACCGGTTGGTGAGCTGATAAGCGATCGCCGCCGGCGTGATCAGCATCGCGATCGCCATGATCACCCCCACGCTCTGGAGAGCGGTGACGATGGTGGCCGACAACAACCCCATGAGCAGGTAGTGAATGAACTGGACCGGCACGCCCGCCGCCGCGGCCATCTGGGCATCGAAACTCACCAGCTTCAACGGGTGGTAAAACACCACCACCAGCAGCATCACAAGCGTCGCGATGATCCCTGCGGCAATCAGATCCGCCTGCTGAGTCGCCAGAAGCTCGCCAAACAGAAAGCACTTCAGATCAAAGTGCGTCCCTTGCGGAAACTTGCTCACCAGGATGACGCCGACAGCGAACATCGCGGTAAACACGATGCCCACAGCCGCATCCTCCTTCGCCCGACTGTGCCGGGTGACCAGGTTGATGCCGAACGTGGTCAACAGGCCCGCAATCAACGCCCCCGCGAACAGGCCCCAGATCTTCCCCGCCGCACCCAGCGCCCCGACCGTCGCACTGATCACCAGGAACGCGATGGCCACGCCCGGCAGCACCGCATGAGACAACGCATCGCCCAGCAACGCCATCCGACGCAACACCACAAAGCAGCCCACCAGCCCCAGGATCGCCCCCATCAGCGTGCTGACCGCCAGTTGCACACGATGGTGGATGAACAGCTCGTCCAGCAGCTCCCCCCAGGTCACCAGCTGCGCAAGCGGTTCAGTCATGGCGAGAACGGTGGCGAACATCCGAAGGCCCCTCGTGCAAAATCTGTTCGGCGCGCTCGAGCAACGTAAGCCGCCCGCCGTACGTGCGGCTGAGATTCTCCGGTGTCGCCGTCGTGGCCACCGGCCCAGACGCAATCAACGACCGGTTCAGCATGACCACGTCATCGAACCGCTCAAGCTGCGTCAGATCGTGAATCACCACCACCAGCGTCTTGCCCAACCCCGCCAACTCGCCCATCAGCCGGAAGATCGTCTCCTCCGTCCGGGCATCCACGCCGACGAATGGCTCGTCCAGAAGCAGAATATCCGCCTGCTGGGCCAGCGCCCGGGCGATGAAAACCCGCTGCTGCTGACCCCCGGAAAGCTGCCGGATGTGACGCGACGCGTAGTCCGTCATCCCCACCATCTTGAAGGCCGCCGCCGCCGCCTGACGGTCCGCTTGCCGCGGACGGCCGAATAACCCCAGCCGGGGATACCGACCCATCAGCACAACCTCTTCCGCCGTCACGGGAAAATCCCAATCGACCGTCTCCGTCTGCGGCACGTATGCCACCCGGGCGCGGGCCCGGTCGATCGGCTCGCCAAATACTTCCACCCCCCCGCTGCTGATCGGGATCAGACCCAGAACGGCCTTGAGCAGCGTACTCTTGCCGGCCCCGTTCGGCCCGATCACCGCCGTGATCCGGCCGGTCTCGATGCGCACGGTCACGTCGCGAAGCACCGGCTCTTGCTGGTACGAAACTGTCAGACCGGTCACTTGCAGCGCACAGCTCCGCTCCGGCACCTCCCCCGCACCGCCCGCCCCAACCGCCGGAGCCAGCGTCCCCGTCTTCGCCGTTATGCCCGCCACAACCTCTTCCATATCATCGCCCGCCCCACTGCACCTACATCCCCCGTAACGGCCGCCTCCCGTAGCGGTCGCCCCCCGTGGCGGCCGCCCCCCGTGGCGGCCGCCCCGCCCGTGTGCTACTGCTCTTTGAGCAGTGCACCCCCCTGTAACCGCCGCCCCCCTCAGCCGCGGCCGGATCAACTCGCGGGCGCCGTCTCCTTCGTCTCCTCCGCAACCTTCCCGCCCAGCGCCCCGACGATCATCCGCGTCTTCGCCCGCACCGCGTCGATGTACGACCCGGCCTCACCGCCCGGCTCGCCCAGACTGTCGCTGTACAGCGGTCCGGCGATCCGCAGCTCGACACCGTGTTTCTCCTGGGCCAACCGGCGGATGCCATCCACCAGCCGATTCTGTGCCGCACTGACCGATGTCTCATGGAAGACTGCGGGGACCGAGCGTTCCGCCGCGATCTTGGCCAGCCGACTTTGTTCCCCGGCGTTCGCCTCGGCATCCGTACTGATGCCCAGAACCGCATCCACTTCCAGGCCGTAAGCCTCACCGTAGTAGTAAAACGCGTCGTGCGTGGTGATCATGTACCTGGCGGACTCCGGGATCGTGGCCACGCTCCGCTGCACCCAGTCGTCCAGCGATTCCAACCGTGCCAGATACGCCGTCGCCTGGCCATCATAAAACGCTCCGTTGGCCGGGTCGATCACCTTCAGCGCATCCCGCACCTTTTCCGCAAACCGCATGAAATGACGCACGTTCCACCAAACGTGCGGATCCGGTGCCACCACGTTCTTGCCCCGAACCCGGATTTCCCGGTGGTGTGCCAACTCGATCGCTCGGTTTCCGGCCGCCCCGATCATATCCATCATGCGACCTTCCAGGTGCAGACCGTTCACCAGCACGAGATCCGCCTTGCGGAACAGAATACTGTCCTCCGGCGTCGGATCGTAGACGTGCGGGTCCTGCCCCGGGCCCATGATGCCGACGACTCTGACCCGATCACCCGCAATCTCCCGGGCCAGATCGGCGATCATCGTCGTCGTGCAAACCACCAGTCTGCGGCTGTCCACCACCGGCGCTTCTCCGGGCGCTTCGTCCTTGCACCCCGACAGCAGAGCCAGTGGCAGCAGAACCCCGATCAACCGGCCGCCAAACTCGCGCCCCCGTATCCGAAAAAGTAGCTTCGAAATCCGCATCATCGGCTCCCATGCCAACCATATGCCAAACAGCCTTCGCGCGCGCGACGCACGCCCCCCATTATGACCGTTCATCGTGGACCGGCAAGCCGGGGGAAGGGGACCGGATGAGGGTGGGGTGCATCCGCCGTTCAGTGGCAGGTTGCCAAAGGCGAGGTATCGAGGGTGGCATGTGTCGGTACTCCGACCCGTGGCCAAACGCGGACAACCACTGGTCTGGGTACAGACCAGTGCCACCCATGCCCCTGGAATTCGGATGCACCCGTGAGTGGCCGGTGCCCAGACCGCCATCTTGATTGGGCATAACTCGCCGGCCGCGTGCGCGAGGGTGGTATGGCAACGTCGGGGCGAAAGGGGGACTGGCTCCGCCCCAGCGAGGCTCTGATGAAGGAGGCATCCTCGGATGCGGGCCGGGTTGAGGGCCTGTCACAAATCGCCCCAGCGGTGCCTGTCCCCATTTCGCCCCGCCGTCCGTGATCTCCGACGCCCAAACCGCCGCTTGCGGCTTCGCACGGAACCGAGGAACGGCCGGGACCGAACGCCCCCCCGCCCTATCCGTTCAGTTCGTACCTTCCAGGATTTCGGGGAAATGCTGCGTGGTGTAGGCCACGATATCGCGGGCACTGACCACGCCGACCGGCTTCTCGTCCCCCTCGATGGGGATGTGCCGGAAACCGCCGACCGCCATGCGGTTCAGGGCGTACGCCAGACCGTCCTGGGCCGTCAGCGTCTCGGGGACCGGAGTCATGAAGTGGCGAATGGGCTCGTTGCCCACTTCGTCCAACCGGTCGCCGATCCGCATCACCACGTCGCGCTCGCTGAAAATGCCCACCAGGCTCTCACTGAAGACGATCAGCACGCAGCCGATGTTCCGCTTCGCCAAGAGCCCGATCACCTCGCGCACCGAAGTAGTGGGCGTCACCGTCACCGGCGGGGCCGGGCGAAGCGAGGCCACCGTGTCCGCCTCGATGCTTTCCGCAAGCACGTTGCCGTCAAGCCGCGGCGGCTGCACGTCGGTCAGGGCCGCTTCGCAGCCCTCGCACGGATCGGCACCGGGAACATTCACGTATCCACAGCAGGGACAGATCATCGTCATCACCTCCAGCGAGACCCGAACGGGAGCGAATCAATTCACTTCCCAGGTCTCCGGGCCCGACAGGAGCTTCTGCAGGTCCGGGGGGCCCTTCTCCTGCGTCAACTTGCGGATCTGCTCATCGATCAGGTCATTGTAGACCGGCGATTGAATCGCCCGGAACACGCCGATCGGCTCCGGGTGATCCGGATGCCGCAGCCGGCTCAGCAGAAACGCCAGGGCCGGCGACGGGGCCCGCTCATCATGGATCAGCAGATCGTAGATGCTCATCCCGTTCTCCCCCAGCGTCACCACCTCGGGGCAGTAGTTGCGCGTGATCCGCAACCCCTTGTTCTGGCTCTTGCCGAAGATCAGGGCCTTGCCGTGTTCCAGGTCGACGATGTTGTCGTCCCGGATCTCGCGATCCGTGGAATACTTGAACGCCCCGTCATTGAAAATGTTGCAGTTCTGGTAGACCTCGACGAACGCGACGCCGCGGTGCGCCGCCGCCCGTTCGATGGTCTTCTGCAGGTGCGCGGGGATCATGTCCACCGTCCGAGCCACGAAGGTCGCCTCGCACCCGATCGCCACCGAGCAGGGATTGATCATCGCCCCGACCGAGCCGAACGGCGTCGAAACAGTCTTCTTGTTCATCTCCGAGGTCGGTGACACCTGTCCCTTGGTCAACCCGTAGATCCGGTTGTTGAACATGATGATTTTGATGTTCAGGTTGCGCCGGATGGCGTGCAGCAGATGGTTGCCGCCGATCGACAGACCGTCGCCGTCCCCGGTCACCACCCAGATCTCCAGGTCCGGCCGGGCCAGCCGCAGGCCCGTGGCCAGCGCCGGAGCCCGACCGTGGATGCCGTGAATGCCATACGTCCCCATGTAGTACGGCAGGCGGCTCGAACAGCCGATCCCCGACACGAAGACCACCTTGTCCGGGTCCTTGCCCAGATTGCTGAAGGCCTTCTTAATCTGCGCGAGAATCGAATAATCCCCGCAGCCCGGGCACCAGCGGATCTCCTGGCTGCTGCCGTAGTCCTTGGGTTGCAGGCTGAGGGCCGGGGCGGTCGCCGTCGCACTCATCGGTCAATTGCCTCCATTCAGCATTTCGTCAATCCGGGCTGCCACCTCCGCCACCGCGAAGGGCTTGCCCTGAACCTTGTTCAAGCCGACCGCGTCCACCAGATATCGGCCGCGAAGCAGCAGCCGCAACTGCCCCAGGTTCAACTCGGGAACCAGAACCTTGCGGAAACCCGCCAGAAGCTGCCCAAGATTGCGCGGCAACGGATGCATGTATCGCACATGACAGTGCGAGACGCTGCCCCCCTTCTCCCGAACTCGCTCCACCGCGCTGCGTATCGTGCCGTACGTCCCGCCCCAACTGACCACCAGCAGGTCCCCGCTCGTCTCCCCGATCACCGTCTGCTCCGGGATCATCTCCGCGACCTTGTTCACTTTGGCCTCGCGGAGCTTGACCATGAAGTCATGGTTCGCCGGATCGTAAGAAACCTTACCCGTAATGTGTTCCTTCTCCAGCCCGCCGATCCGGTGGGCCAGCCCCTTCGTCCCCGGCAAGGCCCACGGGCGAGCCAGATTCTCATCCCGCGCGTAAGGCTGGAACGTCTCCGGATCGTACTCGTGACTCACCGCAATCTTGGGCAGATCCTCGATCCGCGGCACACGCCAGGGCTCCGAACCGTTGGCCAGATACCCGTCGGTCAGCAAAACCACCGGGGTCATGTACCGCACGGCAATCTGGAAAGCCTCAAACGCGGCCCAGAAACAGTCTCCGGGGGACTGGGCGGCCAGCACCGGAAGCGGGCATTCGCCGTTACGCCCCACAATCGCCTGGAACAGATCCGCCTGCTCCGTTTTGGTCGGCAAGCCGGTGCTCGGCCCCCCACGCTGCACGTTCACGATCACCATCGGCAACTCGAGCATCACCGCCAGCCCGATCGCCTCGCCCTTCAACGCCATGCCCGGCCCGCTGGTTCCGGTCGCCGCGAACTCCCCACCGTAGGCCGCACCGATCGCCGCGCACATCGCCGCGATCTCGTCCTCCGCCTGGAACACCCGCACCCCGAAGTTCTTGTGCTTCACCAGCTCGTGCAGGATTTCGCTCGCTGGCGTGATCGGGTAACTGGCGTAAAACAACTTCTTGCCCGCCTGCCACGCGGCCGCCACCAGGCCCAGCGACGTCGCGTCGTTCCCGCGGATCTTGCGGTAGACACCGGGCGAAACCTTCGCCGGCCGAACCCGGTAGTGAACCTGGAACACCTCCGTCGTGTTCCCGTAGTTGTACCCCGCACGCAGGGCCAACTCGTTGGCCTGCCGGATTTGAGGCCGCGAGCCGAACTTCTGATCCAGCCACCGCAGCGTCGCCTCCAGAGGCCGGTCATACAGCCAGAACGCCAGACCCAAAGCGAAGAAATTCTTGCATCGCTCCGCCTCCTTGTGCTTCAGGCCCGTGTCCTTGACCGCCTCGATCGTCAGCTTGGTCATCGGCACCCGGTGGACGTGGTAGCCCTCGAGCTGATCCTCATCCAGCGGGTCGGACTCGTAGCCCGCCTGCTTCAAGGCCGCCGGCGTGAAAGCATCGATGTTCGCGATCAGGTGCCCGCCGTGATCGAGGTCCGCCAGGTTCACCTTCAGAGCGGCCGGGTTCATCGCCACCAGCGTCTGCACCGTGTCGCCGGGGGTGTAAATCTCGGTGCTCGCAAAGTTGATCTGGAAGCCCGAAACGCCCGCCAGCGTCCCGGCCGGCGCGCGAATCTCAGCCGGAAAGTCCGGCAAGGTCGCCAGATCGTTGCCCACGATCGCCGTCGCGTTGGTGAACTGCGTGCCCACCAACTGCATCCCATCACCGGAGTCCCCCGCAAAACGCACAATCGCGCTCGGCAGTTCCTCCACCGTCTTGGCAGATACCATCGCGTCCGTTCTGGTGTCCAGTGTAGTCACAGCGTGTTTCGCCGACGCTCCGTCCGCCGCCCGGCGGCCGCCCGAAGCGACTAGGCGCCCTCCCTTGTCTCCGCAACCTGCTGCGGCTCGGGCGGCAGGTTGTACACGGTCAACGGCACATGGTCCACGAGATATTGAATGACCCCCTTGACCGACAGGATGCCCACCGGCTGACCGTGCTCGTCAACCACCGGCAGGTGCCGGTAGTGACCTTGGTACATGGTCCGGATCGCCCAACCGACGGAGTCCGTCTGTTTGAGCGTGACCGGCCGGGGCGTCATCACTTCTCGCAGGGGGGTGTCCAGGGGAACATTGCGGGCAAGAATCCGCTTGACCAGATCACGCTCCGTGAAAATGCCTACCAGCGCGGATTGGTCGCAGATCAAGACGCAACCGGTCGACGCCCCTTGCATGATCTCGATCGCCTGCCGCAGGGTCGTCTCTGGGAACACGACCAGCGGAGAACGCAGCTTCACATGCGAGACGTCATCTTTCCAAAGATTTTCGCGCAGCCCCAAGGTGTTACTCCGGCCTGTTGGGCTTCAAGCAAGGGTTGGTCCGAACAACCCTTCAATGGGGAGTATAGTGCGTTCCCCGCCTGGCGCCTACTGCCGGGCCACTTTTTGAACCAGTTCGGGTGAACACCCCACCAAACAGCCGCCCGCCCCTGCTGACCCCCGAACGACCCGCACGGTCGATCCCCCTCCCGAAAAAACCGTGCCCTGCCCGCCAAGAAAAGCCGCCACCAACCGGGGATCGCCAACGACGGGCTTGCCTCTTCGCGACGAAACAATCCGCGGACCGCCCAATCCCATACAAACCCTACAGGAAAAATACCTCGATGCTGCCTACGTCGATCCGCAGAAGCAGCACCCCCCCGCACGGCAACCGGTCGCCCTCAAACTGGTAAAACTCATCGTCCGGGCTGAAAGTGAGGCCACCTAAAAACGCGCCCGTCTCGTCCGTGATCCGGGTCTCCAGCAGTCGGATATGGGTGGGGCACACCGGAAAGAAAACGTCTCCGAACTCGGCGGGCGGAGTAACCTGGATAATCTCGCGGGCACCGTCCACCTCGAGCTCCAGCTCGCCCGTGTCTCCGGTATTGTTGATAACCCGGATCACCAAGGTGCCGGGGGTGAAGGGCAACGGGCCGAGGCCCAAAAGCTGTCGGAGCAGGTTCCCCTCAACGTCCCCGCGGGTCAGGAGCGGGCAGCCCGTTAAGGCCAGGAGGCTCAGGCCGGCCAAAGCGGCCAACGCCAGATCACGTGTTCGCCGGGAGCATCGCGTCGTCAGCACGGGGTCCAACCACCTTTCTGCAGCCGCCGGGGCCGGACAGCCTTCCGCCGCCCGACAAACCAAGCCGCCACTGTCAATGTAACCTCAACAAGTGACCCCGGCAACGCCCTGCCCCCCCGCCGCTTGCGGCTTCGCATCCCACCGCTTGCGGCTTCGCACGACGCCAAAAACACGCCCCCCCTCACTGCAACCCATACTCCCGCAACTTCCGATACAGCGTGCGAGCCCCAATCCCCAGCAGCTTGGCCGTCTTCTCCCGGTTACCCCCGGTCAGCTTCAGCGTATGCGCGATATGAGCCTTCTCCATCTGCTCCATCGTCAGGCCAGCCGTACTCGGGATGCCCGCCAGCACAATCTCCGTACTCCCGCGGATGTGCTCCGGCAGATCGTCAAGTCCAAGTTGAGGACCGTCAGCCAGAACGACCATCTGATCAACGACACTCCGCAGTTCCCGGGCGTTGCCCGGCCACTTGTAGCTGCCCAGCTTGCGCACCGCCTCCGCGGTAATGGCCTCGACCTGCTTGTCGTGGATCTTGGCCGCCTCCTTCAGAAAATGATCGATCAGCAGCGGAATGTCGTCGCGGCGCTCACACAGCGGCGGCAGCCGGATCGTCGCCTGATTCAGCCGGTAAAACAGGTCGTCCCGGAACGTACCCTGCTCAACCATCTCCCGGATGTCGCGCCGCGTCGCCGCCACCACCCGCACGTCCACGCGCCGAATCTCGTTGCTCCCCACCGGCAGGATCTCACCGTTCTCCAGCGTGCGCAACAGCTTGGCCTGCATGGGAATCGGCATGTCCCCCACCTCGTCCAGGAACAGCGTCCCCCCGTCGACAACCTCGAACAGCCCCTTGTGATCGGCCACGGCCCCGGTGAAGGCCCCACGAATGTGCCCGAAAAGCTGGCTTTCCAGCAGGTTCTCGTTCAGCCCCGCACAGTTGATGGCCCGGTAGGGGCACCGGCTTCGCGGCGAGTGCAGGTGCAAGGCCCGTGCGACCAGCTCCTTGCCCGTCCCGGAGTCGCCGAGGATCAGCACCGTCAGCTTGCTGTTCGCCACCCTGCGGATCATGTGGATGATCCGCAGCATGTGCTCATTCCCCGTGATGATTCCCTCGAACTCGTAGCGACGCTCCGCCTGCTCGCGGAGGGCGCGGTTCGCCCGGTTACGCTTGGCCTGCTCCGCCGCCCGGGTCACCGCAGCCCGGATGTCGGCCAACGTCACCGGCTTGGGCAGGATCTCGAAGACGTGTCTCCGGCGAGCCAGATCAGAACGCAACTCCTGCTGCGGCTGATGGTTATCGACCATCAACACGATCTCGCCGTCCGGCGCCAGGTGGCCCGACTCGGCCAGCAGGTCGCTGCCGTTGCCCGGCTCCACGAGCGGGTAATCGGCCAGAATGACGTCCGGTTGACGCGAGCGAAGACTGTCCAGGGCCTCCGCCGCGGATTCCACCACGCTGCACGCGTGGCCCTCGCTGCGCATGCCCTCGGCGATCCGCTCCGCATGAGCGCGATCGCGCTCCACGATCAGGATAAAGGCCGTGTCACTCATGGCTTAAAGCACGGTCCGCCGTCGGCCCCGACGACACGTTCGCCGCGACCCCACGCCATCCGGTCGGGGGGCGGAACCACGGGAACGGCCTCGCGACCGGGCTCAGGCTGGGGACCCACGGGGCCTCAGGTCCGGGGAGCGGCCGAGGGACGGCAGGGGCGAACGTGCTGAGCTTGCAGCCCCTTCTCCCCCTCCACCAGCTCGTACTCGACGGGCTCGCCGTTCTTGAGACTCCGGAACCCTTCGCCCTCGATACTGCTGTAGTGGACGAAGATGTCCTGCCCGTCCTGCTCGCCCTTGATGAACCCGAACCCCTTCTTGCTGTCGAACCATTTGACCGTACCAACGACCATGGGCGGTACCTCCCTGGTGCCGGCAAATGAGATGACACAACCGAGCGGTCAACCCGCGGAGCGGACCATGCGTCCCCCCGCATCCGGTCGACCACCCTGCCGGTGGCACGTCTACCCAGGTCTGGTCGGTCGTCTACGCTTCGGTGGTCGCGTCGGCCGCCTGCTCCTCGCGGAGCACCGCCTTGCGGCTCAACTTCACCCTCCCCTGGTCATCAACCAAGATGACCTTGACCCGGACTTCGTCACCGATGCGGCAGACGTCACTCACGGAGTTGACGTAACCATCGGCCAATTCGCTGATGTGGCAAAGGCCATCCTGCCCGGGAGCAACCTCGATGAAGGCCCCGAAATCCTTGATGCTG
This sequence comes from uncultured Planctomycetales bacterium, assembly GCA_964511155.1. GTDB lineage: Bacteria > Planctomycetota > Phycisphaerae > UBA1845 > PWPN01 > JAAYDF01. The sequence goes on from CAZEEJ010000026.1 coordinate 39,466, forward strand.
GTCACCCGCCCGGTGTAGATCTGGCCGACCTTCACGCCCGTGGCGATCATCTCGACCATGTCGTACGCCTTCTGGGCGCCCGTCATCTCCAGGCAAGAGATGGTCACGGTGCCGTCATCATCAATGTCGATCGAAGCGCCCGAAGCCGCCTCAATCCCGCGGATGCCCTTGCCACCGGGACCAATAACCGCGCCGATTTTTTCAGTATTGATCCGGATTGTCAAGATCCGCGGGGCATAACGGCTGATTTCCTTACGCGGCCGCGGCAGCGTCTCGATGATCTTCTTGAGGATATGGATCCGAGCCCGCTGGGCCACGGACAACACCTTCACGATGATGTCCTGGGTAATCGCCCGCTCTTTCAAGTCAAGCTGAATCCCGGTGATGCCCCGCTGGGTGCCGGCCACCTTGAAGTCCATATCCCCGAAGTGATCCTCCTCGCCAATGATGTCGGTCAGCAGGATCCGCTTTTTGTCATTGTGGACGCCGCCGATCGAGATACCCGCCACCGGCTGGGAGATGGGCACGCCGGCATCCATCAGCGCGAGGGTGCCGCCGCAGACACTGGCCATGGAACTGGAGCCGTTGGACTCGGTAATCTCGCTGACCAGCCGGATGGTGTAGGGGAACTTGTCCACGGCCGGGAGGACCGCTTCGAGGGACCGTTCGGCGAGCGCCCCGTGGCCGATCTCGCGCCGACCCGGGCCCATGATCCGCCGGGCCTCGCCCACACAGAACGGCGGGAAGTCGTAGTGCAGGATGAACTTCTTGCTGTACTCCTCGGCGATGCCGTCGATGATCTGCTCGTCCCGGGCGGTGCCCAGCGTGGTCACGACCAGGGCCTGGGTCTCGCCCCGGGTGAAGAGGGCCGACCCGTGCGTCCGCGGCAGAATGCTCACCTCGCCGGTGATCTCGCGGATATCCTCAGGCCCGCGGCCGTCCGCCCGCTTGCCGGTCTCGAGGATGAGGTTGTTGAAGACCTCCTCTTCCAGGGCATGCAGGGCCTTGTGGACGTCGCCGCGCTCGAAGGGGGGCTTCTCCGCGTCGGCCGGGGACAGCTCCTCGATCACCGTGTCGTACAGTTCCTTGATGGCCGTTTGACGCTCCTGCTTGCCGGCAATCTGCCGCCGCTTGACCATCTCGTCGTGGGCCTTCTCACGCACCAGACGCTGCAGCTCGCGGTTCGGCTCGACCGGCGTCCAGCTCTGCTTCTTCCCGGCGCTGGCCCGCAGCTCGCTGATCGTGGCACAGATCTGGGTAATGGCCGCGAACCCGAGCTCGATGGCCTGGGCGACGACTTCCTCGCTGACCTCGCGGGCGCCGACTTCGATCATATTGACGCCCTGGGCATGACCGGCCAGGACCATGTCGATCTCGGAGGTCTCCAACTGCTCGTAGGTGGGGTTGATGACGAGTTCGCCATCGACGTACCCGACGCGGACCGCCCCGATCGGCCCCTCGAAGGGGGCGTCACTGAGGGCCAGGGCTGCGGAGCTGGCGTTGATCGCCAGGATGTCGGAGTCGAACAGCGGGTCCGCGGACAGGACGAACGTCTGGATCTGGATCTCGTCCATGAACCCTTCGGGGAACAGCGGCCGGATCGGCCGGTCGATCATCCTCATGGTGAGGATTTCCTTGCTGGTCGGCCGACCCTCGCGCTTGAAGAAGCCGCCGGGGAACTTGCCCGCGGCGTACGCTTTTTCGCGGTAGTCCACGGTCAGGGGGAAGAAGTCGATCCCGGCCCGCGGCTGGGCCCGGACGGCGGTGCCGAGCACCACCGCATCCCCGTAGGAGGCCATGACGGCCCCACTCGCCTGCTTGGCAATTTTGCCCGTCTCGAACGCCAGTTTCCGACCTGAAATCTCAACTTCGACTCGAAAGCTTCCCATACTCAATCCGCCTTGCCGTCACCAACTAAAACCACGTGGCAACCAGAAATACCTGATGGTCCCTCCGGGGGATCGGAGCCCCATGTACAGCGAGGCTTCGACCCACAGACGATCCGGGGGACGAATGTCCACAACGAAGAAAGACTGCGGAGAACTTGCCGAGGGAAAGGGGGCTGGGATTGCGAAACCGTCGGGGAGGCCCATTCGCCAACCGG
>CAZEEJ010000027.1:0-26337 GCA_964511155.1 uncultured Planctomycetales bacterium
GAGGCCGTGCGCAACGGAGTCAAAAGAACTAGGCGATGAAGATCGCTGCTTACGGGCGCGGCTCTGCCGGCGTCGCTCCCGCGCGGGCCGACAAGTACCGGTTCCGCGCCGGACGTGTGAACGCCCGGCTGCTCGCTCTTTTTTCGTGGATGCACCGTGCCCCCCTGGTCATCCTTGCGGGGCTCTTGCGGGCGGGAGCAGTTTCAGGTATATCTGAAATTATTCGCGAGTAATGTCCGATATACCTGAAATCAGTCTCGGGAGATGCCATTAAGGATGCACGGGCTATGACGGATAAGGAAAAGGTCACCAAGGTCGTTAGCGCTCAACCGGATGACGCGTCCTACGACGAGATTGTCCGTGAACTGGCGTTCGAACGAATGGTCGACCGTGGGCTTGCCGATGTCCGCGCCGGCCGAACGCTCGCCAATGAAGCAATGGGGCGTCGGATCGCAACATGGCAGAAACCGTGGAAGTAGTCGGGGTGTTTCACGGAGCGCTCGATATCACTCGCTACCTCTGAAACCTGGCTACTCGGCCGGGGCGGTGAGGATACCCAGGTCGGTCAGGGCGGCGGTGATCGCCTCGACGTAGGCTTGCGCGCCGCGCAGGTTGGGATGCCCGACCGAGATATAGAGGCATTTGAGGACGTAGATCCCCTCGTGGTCTGCCGTGCAGATCGGCAGCCGCTCCGCAAGGTTGGGATCCTCGGGGAAGAGTTCCAGCTCCGCGTCCAGACCCTCGAGGTTGGGTACTTCCGTGGTCAGGCCCCATAGCCAGCTTTGCGGAGCGAAGAGGGCGTTCTGCGACCCGAAGCCTGGATCGGCGAAAGCCGCGACCGCGTCGCCGGCCGTCGCGTTGACGGTCTCCACGGCGGCGGCCATGCCCGGATGGGCGGTGTCCACGAAGGCCCGGCTGGCCTCGGCCGCATGCTCGAAGAAGCCGGCCAAATCCCCCGCCAACTGCACATCCTGTGACTGTAGCCAGGCATCCAGGGACGGCAGCGTCGAGACCGGGCTGATGATCGGGTAGTACCCGGTTACCACGATCCGGGCCTGGGGGAGACGGGTGCGGACCGCCAGGAGCAGGCCCGCCAGTTCATCCCGACAAAACCGTTCCGCCAGCTCGCCCACGGTTTCCATCGAGATCGCCTGATCCAGCAGCGTGGTGACGCCGACGTCGTTCATGCACCCGTTGAGCAGGACCAGATCGATGAGCTCCGGCCGCTGGATCAGCTCGACTTGCAGCGGCAGCGAGGTCGAGACGGTCGGGGCCTCGGCGTAGCAGCGTCCGGGGCAGGGGGCGTCGTTCGGCTCGGGCACCAGGTTGGCGCCGGAGACGGCCAGAAATTGGTGGATGACCTTACGGCCGGTGTGGCGCTGGATGAGGTTCGCCACCTGGTTGGCGTACTTCTCCGCGGCAGGCAGGCCGTTGCCAATGGCCACCGAGTCCCCCAACGTCGCCATGTAAAAAAAGTTTTCGACCAACTCGATGCGGTCGGCAGCGAAGGGGAAGCCGTCCGGCGTGGTGGCGGTGAAGACGTCGAGTCGGGCAGTGGGGGCGAGCGCCTCGCGGGGTATCGCGACCGCCACTTGCCGTTCGTAGTCCGGGCCGCCGCCCGCCGCCGGCCGGAGCCAGTACACGCCCTGCCCGTCGGCCAGCCGCAAGCGAACGGCGGGGTCGATGATCCACTCCTCGGCATCCGGAGTAACCGCCGCCTGGGCCGACGACGGCTGAATCAGCGCGAGCCGGTGCACCCGATCGCCTCGCGGATCGGGGAACCCGCTCGGCGGATCGTGGAGTTCGAGTTGCAGCCGTTCGGGATGGCTCGTGGCCACGGTGAGCAGGAAGAGGGTCGCCTGACCGGCTGCCGAATCGGTCGGGTCAATCGGGCGGAACCGCTCAGGCCGGTAGACCTTCTGGTACCCGACCGCCGGTGCGGTCAGGCCCTCGACGCCCACGACGAACACCGGCCCAGCCTCGGCCGGCACCTCCTGCCACCCGCAGCCCACGCAGGCCCCAGCGCCCGCCAACCCCACCGCAAGAATCATCCGTCCGCAAAGGCTCATGATCGTCTCTGGCCGCCAACCACTGATCACATCTTAGCGTCAGCCTGTTCGAGATGATATCCACCGTGGAGAGAGCGATGCCGCACGGGTCTTCCGATCGGCGTTCATCGGCGTGGATCGGCGGTTGCCAATTCTTCGGTTCGCGGTAGGCTGATGTGGGACAAAACGAAGCATCGGCCCGCGTGATTCGTGATGAGTCCTTCACGGTTGGGCATGATGGTGTCGGACGCTGACTCGATGAAAGATGTCAACCCTTTGCGTCAGGATCTGCCTCCAGCCGCGGTACCGCCGCCGTGCTGTGTGGTGCTGTTTGGAGCGACGGGCGACCTGACACGGCGTAAGCTGGTGCCGGCCCTGTACAACCTGGCGCGGCAAGGGTTTTTGCCAGCCGGCTTCACCCTCGTGGGCACCGCCCGGCGCGACTGGTCGGACGATCAGTTCCGCGAGGAGATGCGCGGCGCCGTCAGCGAGCACTCGCGGCACCTGCCGGTGCTGCCGGAGGTGTGGCGCGACTTTGCCCGCAATGTGTTTTACCAGCAGGTGCGGTTCGACGCGGAGGCCGACTACGCCGCCTTGCGCGGCCGACTCGATACGCTGGCCGCCGAGCGGAAGACGCCGGGCCACCGACTGTATTATCTGGCCACGGCGCCGGAGTACTTCGCGCCGGTAGCGGGCCACCTGTATGGGGCGGGCCTGGTGACGGGGCCGCACGAGTCCGCCTGGTCGCGGCTGGTCGTGGAGAAGCCCTTCGGGACCGATCTGGCCAGCGCCCGGGAGCTGAATCGGCAAATCCAGGCGGCCTTCGACGAGTCGCAGATTTTCCGCATCGACCATTACCTGGGCAAGGAGACGGTGCAGAACATCCTCGCCCTGCGGTTCGCCAACACCATCTTCGAGCCGGTCTGGAACCGCCGCTACGTCGAGCACGTGCAGATCACGGTGGCCGAGCGGGTGGGCATGGAGGGGCGGCGGGGGCAGTACTACGACACGGCGGGGGCGACGCGCGACATGGTGCAGAACCACATGATGCAGCTTCTCTCGCTGGTGGCCATGGAGCCGCCGGGGGCCATCGACGCCCGGGCGATCCGCGATGAGAAGCTTAAGGTGGTTCGGGCCATCCAGCCGCTGGTGGGGCCCGGCGCGACGGGGGCCTGGGTGCGCGGGCAGTATGGACCGGGCACGTTTGCCGGCCAGCCCATGAAAGGCTATCGCCAGGAGGAGGAGGTCGCGGCGGACTCAGCGACCGAGACCTATGCGGCCCTGCGGCTGTACGTGGACACCTGGCGATGGTCGGGCGTGCCGTTCTACCTCCGCACGGGCAAGCGGCTGGCGAAGCGGCTCACGGAAATCGCCATCCAGTTTCGCTCACCGCCGATGGCCATGTTCGCCAGTGCCGAGCAACTGCCGCAGGCCCCCAACCAGCTTGTGCTTCGCGTGCAGCCGGACGAAGGCGTTTCACTGTCGTTCGAGGCCAAGGTGCCGGGCATGCGCATGAAGCTTCAGCCGGTGCGGATGGACTTCCGCTACGGCAGTAGTTTCGGCGGCGATTCGCCGGAGGCTTACGAACGACTGCTGCTCGACGCGATGCTGGGCGACGCCACGCTGTTCATCAGTGCCGACGAGGTGGACTACTCCTGGCAGCTCATCTCGCCACTGCTGGAGGCCTGGTCCGCCTCCGACCCGCCGCCGTTCCCCAACTACGAGGCCGGCACCTGGGGCCCCGCCGAGGCCGACGAACTCTTCCCCGACCCTACTGGCCGCTGGCGGCGGCTGTAACCGCATCGCGGCATAAAGCTACGAAGCAGGCACACCTCTTCATAGATTGTACCATTGGTCCTTCGGCACGATCGCCTTTGTGCTTTCCTGTCTTGATGACCGCTTGGCGCTGTTGACCAAGCGGGTATCATTGCCGTGATGCGGATAATCCTTTCCATGATTGTCGCAGGGTCGATGCTGGTGTCGGCGGGGGCGGCGCAGGCGGGCGACGAGCGCCGGCCCAACGTCATTTTGATCTACACGGACGATCAGGGTACGCTCGATCTCAACTGCTACGGCTCGGCGGACCTGGTCACGCCGCACACGGACCGGCTGGCCGCCCGCGGGGTGCGCTTCACGCAGATGTACGCCCCGGCCCCGGTGTGCTCGCCTTCACGGGCGGGGCTGCTGACCGGGCGATACCCGCTGCGAGCGGGTGTCCCCACCAACGTATCGTCCAGCCAGGGCGACGCGGGCATGCCCCCCGAGCAAGTCACGATCGCCGAGATGCTCAAGGCCGCCGGCTACGCCACCGCGCATGTCGGCAAGTGGCACCTGGGCTACACCCCCGAGACGATGCCCAATGCCCAGGGCTTCGGCCACAGCTTTGGTCACATGGGCGGTTGCATCGACAACTACTCGCACTTCTTCTACTGGCAGGGGCCTAACCGCCACGACCTGTGGCGCAACGGCCGGCCAGTGCACGCCTCCGGACGATTCTTTCCCGACCTGATGGTCGAGGAGGCCGTGCAATTCATTCGGCAACACCGCGACCAGCCCTTTTTCGTCTACTTCGCGATGAACACGCCGCACTATCCCTACCAGGGCGACCCAATCTGGCTCAAACGGTACGCCGGCCTGCCCTACCCGCGCAACCTCTACGCGGCGTTCGTCAGTGCGCAGGATGCGCGGATCGGCGGGCTACTCGCCGCGGTGGACGAGCTGAAGCTGGGCGAGCGGACGATCGTCATCTTCCAGTCGGACAACGGGCACAGCACCGAGGAGCGGGCCCATTTCGGCGGGGGGAACGCCGGCCCGTACCGCGGAGCGAAGTTCAGCCTGTTCGAGGGTGGCATCCGCGTGCCGGCCGTCATCGCCTGGCCGGGCCGGCTGCCCGAAGGGCAGGCGCGCGGGCAGATGGTCCACGGATGCGACTGGCTGCCGACGATTACTGACTTGTGTGGCGTGCCGCTGCCCGTCGACGTGGATGGGCGAAGCCTCGTACCGGTGATTCGGTCGGCCGACGCCCCCTCGCCCCACGAGGTGCTCCATTGGCAGGTCGGCCTGGGCGACAAGGCCCCCTGGGCCGTGCGGATGGGTGACTGGAAGCTGCTCGGCAACCCGCGCGATACCAGCGAGAAGGCCCCGCTTACCTCTGTTGACGCCCTGTTCCTGTCCAACCTGGCGACCGATCCCGGCGAGATGCGCAACCTCGCGGGCGAGCACCCCGAGACGCTCGAACGGTTGCTCAATCAGCACCAGCAATGGCTCGCCGCCGCCGGCACGGCGCGCCCCCGTAACCGTTGATCCGCCCAACTCCGGGGGGCAAGGATTGCTGGCGTGCGTCGGGTTACGAAATCAGCCAGTCCTCGACCCGCAAGTGTGGCACAACGCGAAAGTGTCGCTGGTTATGGGTGACGACGGTGAGATCGCGCACCAGGGCTGTGCCCGCGATCAGCATACGCCGGAGGTAGCTCACGGTGTGGGCTCCGGACGATCATCCTCGCGATCGCGATAGACCTCCTTCACGAACTGGGGCAAGTCTTTGGCGTCCTGGGCCCAGGCGCCAAAGGAACGGCGGAGGCCCTCCCCGGGAGGCAGGGCCGGCCGGAGTACAACCGATACGACCTGTCCGTCGGGCATTCCCGGCTCATCCTGAAGCTCAATCGTCTTGCCATGGACGACACCTTTGACGATTACCGTTCCGGTGGTCATGGTTTCACCTGAGCTTTCCAACGCCCTTGAGCCAGGTTGCGGCTGCCTGCTGCGTCACAACACCGAATGACGACGAGCTTCATCGCCCGGTCTGTTAGTCATTTTAACCCGCCACGAGGCAGCCTGCCAAGCTGGGGGTTGACGCCCTCCGGCGGCGGGTCCGTGACAGGTTAGCGGGCGGGTGGCCCATCCTTGCGCAGCAAGGGTGGGCTGGCGATGATCGAACGCGTGGGAAAGCTTGCCTTACCAGGAGCCCTTCCTCCATCCGCATCATCGTGAGCCCACCCATCGCGTTGCGATGGATGGGCCACCCGGGCACGCCCAAGCGGTCACGCACCCTCCGGCGGCGTCCTGGTTCGTGTGCCCGGCCGCCTTGAAGGGGGTGTGCGGCGGCGGTAACATGGTATCGGCATCGGCGGTGAAGGCCTCGGTTCTGAGTGTCGGCTTGCACTGTCGGCCGCCCCGCCCGCGGAGACTCCCCGCTGCACGGGTTTGTGACGTGATCATCGGACGTGGATGCCCGCGTGTGTGGCAAGGTTGCAGGGAACATGCTGGCTAAACGTATCATTCCGTGCCTGGACGTGTTCGCCGGCCGCGTGGTCAAGGGCGTCAACTTCGTCAACCTGCGCGACGCCGGCGACCCGGTGGGGATCGCCCGGCGATACGAGGAGGAGGGGGCCGACGAGCTGGTCTTCCTGGACATCACGGCCAGCCACGAGGGGCGGGACATCATTTTTGATGTGGTGCGCCAGGTGGCCGAGCAATGCTTCATGCCCTTCACGGTGGGCGGCGGGATCCGGACGATTGAGGACGTGACCCGGCTGGTACAGGCGGGGGCGGAGAAGGTCTCGATCAACACGGCCGCGGTGCAGAACCCGGCGATCGTGACGGAGACGGCGCGGCGGTTCGGCAGTTGCGCAACGGTGGTGAACATCGACCCGAAACGCGTGCAGCGCGACGGGCGGGAGTTCTGGGACGTGCACATCCACGGCGGGCGGACGCCGACCGGGCTGGAAGCGGTGGCGTGGGCCCGCGAGGTGGAGCGGCTGGGGGCGGGGGAGATCGTGCTGACCTGCATGGACGCGGACGGCACGCAGGATGGCTACGATCTGGAGATCACCCGGGCGGTGTCCGAGGCGGTGCACATCCCGGTAGTGGCTTCGGGAGGTGCGGGGCGGCCGGAGCATTTGGCCGACGCGGTGACCCTGGGCAAGGCGGATGCGGCCCTGGCGGCCAGCATCTTCCACTTTGGGACGTATACAATCAGGCAGACCAAGGAGCTCATGGCCGAGCGGGGCATCCCCGTGCGGCTGTGAGCGAGACAAGTTCTTCGGAATAGTCGCGGAGCCCAACCATGGCCGACATGGAGATGTACCAAAAGATCAACGATCGGACGCACGTCGGGGACGAGCCGGTGGAGGACGCTCCCGCCCTGGAGGAAATCGAACTGGCGGAACCCGCGGGGGCGGCAGCCCCCCAGAAAGCCGCTGAGCGAACCGAGCCGGCCAAACCCCGCCGCGAGCCCCGGCTGCACAAGTACCTGCGCTACGTGATCGATCTCAAAGCGTCGGACCTGCACTTCAAGAGCAACGCCCGGGTCCACATCCGGGTCAAGGGCGATCTCAAGCCGATCAAGGGCCCGCCGCTTTCAGCCCAGGAAGTCGAGAACCTCTGGTTCGAGGTCATGAACGAACACCAGCGGAAGCAACTCGCCGACCGCGGGGCCTCCGACTTCGCCTACCAGATCGGCGACTCCGACCGGTTCCGCGTGAATATCTTCCGGCAGCGCGGGGTGCTCAGCGTCGCGGCCCGGCGGGTCAACAAGGACATCCTCAACTTCGACCAGCTCTTCCTGCCCAAGTCCATCTATAAGATCACCGAGTTTCACCAGGGGCTGGCCCTGCTCGCGGGCATCACCGGGTCGGGCAAGTCCACGACCATCGCCGCCGCCCTCGATTACATCAACGCCCACCGGGCCTGCCACATCGTCACCGTCGAGGATCCCATCGAATACCTCTTCACCGACCGCAAGGCCCTGGTCAATCAGCGCGAGGTGCACGTCGACGTGATCGACTTCGGCGACGCCCTCAAGTACCTGATGCGCGAGGACCCCGACGTGGTGCTCATCGGCGAGATGCGCGACGAGGAGACCTTCATGGCCGCCCTCAACGCCGCCGAGACCGGGCACCTGGTGTTCGGCACGGTGCACGCCTCGAGCAGCGCCCAGACCATCAACCGCATTCTCGACCTGATCCCCGAGGGCTCGCGCGACCTGGTCCGCCAGACACTGGTGTTCAACCTGCAGGCCATCGTCTGCCAGAAGCTGCTGCCCTGCATCAAGCCGGGCATCTCCCGCGTGCCCGCCGTCGAGATCATGTTCGCCAGCCCGACCATCCGCAAGCTGATCGACGAGAAGCGGGACGACGAGATCAACAAGGTCATCCGCGCGTCCATGGACGAGGGCATGTTGGACATGAACGAGTGCCTCAAGCGGCTCGTCGAGGACGAGTTCATCGAGACGCACGTGGCCTACGCCGCCTCGCCCAACCCGCAGGAACTCAAGATGCGTCTCAAGGGTATCAGCTCCGGTGCCGGCTCGATCCTGGGCTGATGCCTGCCGATCACCGGGGATTGACGGCTCCAACGACCACGGGTACACAGGTGGCCATGTCGCTCTCGCCCGATCGCAACGTCAGCGCGGCGGTGGCCCGCTCGCTCGAAATCGACCTCCTGCTGGGAGTGCAGGCCGTGCCGTTTTCGGTACCGACGTCGTCACGCGCCCGAACGGCGGGACGGGCGACCCGGCAGGTTTCCGCGGACGAAGTGGCTCAGCGAGCCGAGGCCCTGCGCGAACTCGACGAGCAGCACGTCAAGGGCTGCACCCTCTGCCCGCTGCACGAGACGCGGACCCAGACGGTGTTCGGACAGGGCAACCCGGCCGCCCGGCTCGTGTTCGTCGGCGAGGGCCCGGGGGCGGACGAGGACGCCCAGGGGCTGGCGTTTATTGGGCGGGCCGGCCAACTGCTCACCCGCATGATCGAGGCCATGGGTCTCAAACGCGAGGACGTGTTCATCTGCAACATCGTCAAGTGCCGCCCGCCGGACAACCGCGACCCCGCCCCCGAGGAGGTCACCGCCTGCTGGCCCTACCTCGACCAGCAGTTGCAGATCATCCGGCCGGAGGTCATCGTCGCCCTGGGCAAGCCGGCGTCTCAGACCTTGCTGCGCACCACCGAACCCATCGGCCGGCTTCGCGGCCATTGGCACGACTACTACGTCTCCGGTTCGCCCACCGTCGGCGAACCGACCCCGCTCATGCCGACGTACCACCCGGCCTATCTGCTCCGCACCCCGAGCGACAAGAACAAGGCCTGGTCCGATCTCAAACAGGTCATGCAACGCCTCGGCCTGCCCCTGCCCGCACGCTCAGGGGGGAAGTGATGAGTACTGAGTACTGAGTACTGAGTGATGAGCGAGCCGGGAACGCAAGAGCGAGCCGGGGACGCAAGTCCCCGGGTGAGATCGTGGATTGGGAATCGGAGACCGCCGGCCGCTTGCGGCTTCGCACGACCGGCCATCGCGGACTTGCACGCATTCGGCACTTCTCAAAGAGCAGTGGCACACGGCAAGCCTGCACGCGTCCGCACCGATCTTCCGATCTCTGCTCTGCACGCGGTCGTGCGAAGCCGCAAGCAGCCGGTTCTTTCCGACACCACCCGGGGACTTGCGTCCCCGGCTCGCTCCTCACACCTCACTTATCACTCAGCATCACTCATCACTCATCACTCATCACCCCTGATCCCCGACCCCTGACTCCCGATCCCCTCAACCGTCTTCGCGGTGCCGGGTGACCAGCAGGTGGGCCAGACGGGCCGGCTCCGGCAGGCGGTAGCGGGTCACACAGCGCATGGTCCATGCCACCGCGTCGGCCAGCGTCATTCGATGCCCCACGCTGACGTAGACCGGCCGTACGCCCGGCCGGGTGCGCAGCACCGCCCCGACCACCTCACCACGATCGACCAGTGGTGTAGAACGTCCGGGCTCTTCTGGCGGCTCCTCGTGGCTGCCGCAGAGTCGGCTCTTGGCGCACCCGACGGCCGGCCGATCAAGCAGCAACCCCGCGTGGCTGGCCAGCCCCAGTCGCCGCGGGTGGGCCAGGCCCTGGGCATCGAACATGAACAGGTCGGGCTCACACGTCAGTTTACGGATGGCCGCCAGGGCCGCCGGCGTCTCACGGAAGCTCAGCAGCCCCGGCACATACGGGAAGCGCACCGGCCGCCATGCCAGCCGCTCTTCGACTACCGCACCGTGCTCGATGTCCCACACCACCACGCTGGCCAGGCACCGCTCACCTTCCGGACTGAACGCCAGGTCCACGCCCGCCACCCGCCGTACCGCACCCGCCACCCGCTCCACCCGCACCCGCCCCGCCAGCCGTTTCTGGAGCCGTATCGCCGCCCGCGGTGGCATCAACCAGCGATGAATGGGCGAAGGGATCTTCATGACGGATGACCGATCCTGACCCGTGAGCCGCTTGCGGCTTCGCGGGCAGGAGAGCGGATCACGGCGGCGACATTCCGACCGCGCTGCGGTGCGCCGCCAGCAACTCGCTCAAGGCTGGCTTATGCTCCAGCGCCACAGGGAGGACCATTTCACGGTACCAGGGAAACCATGTCTTGTACCGGATCAGCAAGGTCGCATCGGATTCCTGGTCCCACTCGCATGATGTGATGCTGCTCCACCTCAGCAGAGATCCATAGCACCAGATCCCGCGCTCGCGAACCTGAAGGCGGCTGAAGGTGTGGCCGACAAGGAACCCCGAGACGATGAGGCCGTTGATGACGATCAGGATCTCGCTCATCTCGTTCGGACCAGTCAAGATCAGGACCAACGCAGGGAGCAGGAATCCTGCCGTAGCGAGCCCGTACCAGTGTTTGGCCGGAGGGTTTCCACAATCGAGCAGCACGGCGCCGGCGGTGCTGCGATCACGCAGCCAGAGGATCAACACGGCGGTGAACGCCACGCCGATGATTCCGGAGGCGGAGATGATAAGCGAATCCACGAAAGACATGCCGAACAGAATCGACGCGGCAAACGCCCCAAGCACCAGAAGCGGTATGCCGGTGGCCGCGCAGACCAGGAAGTTTCTGCGACCACAGTTCCATTCCGTGCGTGTCGCGTCTGCGAACATGTGTCCGACCTCGGTGAGTTCCTGCCAGCCAAGGTGCCTGCGCCAGCATTATACTCCGGGGAGGACGGCATTGGCCAGCATCAATCCTCCGCCGCTTGCGGCTTCGCGGGGTGGGGAGCCAAAGCCGCCGAGCGGGCACGTTCTCCCGGCGGCGGGACGTTGTCGCGCTCACACGCTTTCGAGATCCGGCTCAAACTCGGCGGAGGGTTCGATGGCGTTGAGTTCGCGGAGGGCGAGGTAGGCGGCCTTCTGCTCGGCCTCTTTCTTGGAGGGGCCCCAGGCGCTGCCGTAGCGCCGCCCGCCGATGACCACGCTGATCTCGAAGCACTTACTATGGTCCGGGCCCTTCTCGTCCATGAGGTCGTAGATGGGCGTGGTGGCCAGGATCTTCTGGGCATGCTGTTGCAGGCGGGACTTGTAGTTGCGCTGGTGCTCGGAGTCGGCGGCCAGGGTGATGTGCCGGCCGGCCGTGTCCAGGATGAACTGCCGCACCCGTTCGAGGTCGCGGCAATCGAGGTAGATGGCGGCGATGAGGGACTCGTAAACCGCGGCGGCCAGCGAGTGCGGCAGTTGCGCCCGCCCGCACATGCCCTTGCCCAGGAACAAAAACCGCGGCAGCCCCAGCTCCCGGGCGATGTCCGCGCAGGTACGGCGCGAGACCACGGCCGACTTGACCTTGGTCAGCTCCCCCTCCAGGTACTCCGGGAACCGCTCGTAGAGCTCCTGGCAGACGATCATCCCGAGGATGGCATCGCCGAGGAACTCGAGCCGTTCGTTGCTGTCGATGCGCGCATCGGTGCTGGATGCGTGGGTCAGGGAGGCCACCAGGAGGCTGGGGTTCTGGAAACGGTACCCGATCGCCTCCTGCACGTCCTGCAGGGCTGGTTCGTCGTTCACGGTTGACCTTAACTTCGTCAACCGGCCGATGGCGGAAACCGCACGGACAGGGGTGCGACCTTCGCCGCGGGCCGGGGGTGGCCGACCTTATTGCCCCCTGGAATGCCCACTTCTCGCCGGGGCCTGCACGGGCGCCGGGCCAAGCGAGGCCCGATAACGCCCAGACGGGCCCGATTGGGGCAGCCCCAAGGAGCGGTCAGCGACCGCTGGATGAACATTACTCCATAGTATAATCGTCCCCACCGGCAGTCAAATGAAACAAGCTACGGGATCTGGGAAAAATAGGCAGCGGGGCAGGGGATAAGGGAGTGAGCAAGTGAGCAAGTGAGCAAGCGAACGGGGGAGCGGCCGCCGGATTCGAGTACTAATCACCGATCGGCTTGCCTCTTCGCGGCGCAAACACGAACCAGTTCGTTCGGTCCTGCCACGAACCAGTTCGTTCGGTCCTGCCACGAACCAGTTCGCTCGGTCCTGCCGCGAACCAGTTCGTTCGGTCCTGCCACGAACCAGTTCGCTCGGTCCCGCTTCCGGGGACCGATCCCGGTTGCGGGCGGGGTGATTCCCTTATAAAGTGCCGTCAACGGTATCAGCAGGGAGGATCGACATGGGTCGTATGGGCAGCGCGGGCAGGGCTCTGGCGGTGCTGGCGGCGGTTGGGGCGATCGTCTCCGCCGGCCGGGTGCAGGCACAGGCCGACTCATCCCGATACATGGCTCCCGAGGAAGTGCGACGCGGCATGACGGGGTTCGGCCGTACCGTCGTGGCGGGCACCGAGATCCAGACCTTCGAGTTCGAAGTCATCTCCGTGATGAAAAACGCCTGGTACGCCAAGCAGGATGTCATTCTCATCCGCTGCTCGGGGTTGAATCTGGAGCACAGCGGGATTGTGGGTGGGATGAGCGGCTCGCCCTGCTACGTGCGCGAGGCCGACGGCCGGGAGCGCATGATCGGTGCGGTCGCCTACGGATGGTCGTTCAACAAGGATCCGATCTGCGGCGTGCAGCCGATCACCCAGATGTTGCCTATCGAAGGGGTGCGCGATCCGCAGAAGCGACCGGTGCCCGACACGCGGCCCGCGGCGCCAGGCGGGGCGAACGGATCGCAGCCCTCATCCGGTGGGGGCAGCGGCCTGTCTCTGGGCGGGCTGTATGCCCGGGCCTGGGGCGAACCGGTGGACGCCGGGTCGCGGTTCAGCGTGTTCAACGCGGATCTGCCGGCCGACTGGTCGTCTGCAGCAGACGCGCCACCGCCCGCGGACCAGCTTCGCCCGCTGGCCGTCCCCGTCATGGTGTCCGGCGCGGCCATCGGACGCATGGGTCGGCTTGCGGAGCGGTTCGAGCGGCTCGGCCTGACGCTGGTGGCCTCGGGAGCGGCCGGCGGGGCCGATGCCACGTCCACCAACGGCGTCCAGCTCGCGCCCGGTTCCGTCCTGTGTGTCCCGTTGATGAGCGGCGACCTGGGCCTCGAAGCCCTGGGCACCTGCACCGAGGTGGTCGGTGATCGCGTCCTGGGCTTCGGGCATTCCCTGTTCGGCAAGGGGTTCGTCGAGTTGCCCCTGGCCACCGGCATGGTGCACACGGTGATCCCCTCGGTCATGCGCTCCAACAAGATGGGGGCGGCCCTGGAGACCGTGGGCACGCTCTGGGGTGACGAGGCCACCGGCGTCTTCGGCGTTCGGGGCCAAGCGCCGTCGCTCACGGACGTCGAGGTCGCCGTCCGCGACGTCCGCGGTGAACGCACCTACCACTACCAGGTTGCCCGTGATCGTATCGTGACTGCCCTGCTGCTCGGCACGGCTCTCAACGAATCCATCTACGCCCACAACACGCTGCCCGATGAACACACCGTCCGCTATAGCATCCAGGTGGACTTCGACGGGGTGGGCACGTTCCGGACGGATAACTTCACCAGCCAGATGGGCACGATCGGCGTCGAGATGGACCTGATGTTCCCCGTGCTATCGATCACCAATACGCCTTACGGCGAAGTGATGGTCAACCGGGTCAAGATCGAGGTCAACATCGAGCCGACGGCCCGGCAGGCGCGCATCGAACGCGTTCAATTGCCCCGCACGGTCTACAAGCCGGGCGAGACCGTCACCGCCCGGGTCCGCTGGTTCCACTATCGCGGCCAGTCGGCCTACACCGAATCCAGCTACCGGTTCACGCTGCCGGCCGACCTGCGCGACGGCGAGTACGACTTGGCCGTGGGAGGTGTCGAGGTCCACCTCAGCGCCCTTCGCCAGGAGAAGTCCTACCTGTGGCGGGTCGAGAACTTGACCGAGGCCCTGTCCGCGTTGAACCTGGTGGGCTCGTTCCCCGAGGATCGGTTGTACATGCGGCTGACGTTGCCGGCGGGCGGGCTGGCCATCGGTCGGGTTGAAATGCCCGAGTTGCCCTCTTTCCGCCAGAAGATCGTCGCTGACGCCAAACGCGGCGACGTCGAACCCTATCGCGAGTCCCTCATGGTCCAGCACGAGACCGGGTTCGCCGTCCGCGGAGGGCAGACGTTCAAGATCAAGGTCCAACGCCGGGATGACTATTGAGCGGTTTTTTCGTGGAAGGAAAAGGAAACCCGCACCGATGAAGCGATCATGGTCGAAACTGTTGTCGTGGGCGAGCCTGGCGCTGATGGTTGGGCCGGCCTGGGCGGTCAAACCGGAGTTCTGGACGCATGAACAGCCGAGCGACTTCACTACCGCCGAGCTGGACAACCTCGTGGTCACCAACCGGGGTGAGTTGTGTCTGGGGCGCAAGAGCGAGACGCTGCACGCCCCCGGCCAGGAGGCGGAGGTGATCAACGCCCTCGCTCGGGCCGGTGACGGCAAGATCTACGCCGCTTCCGGGCCGCGCGGCGTCATCTACCGCATCGACGGTGACAAGGTCGCCGAGTTCGCCACGCTGCCCGACGGAGGCACCATCTTCTCGCTGCTCTTTGCCGCAAACGGCAAACTCCTGGCCGGAACCGGCGGCGGGCCCCAGGCGCGCATCCACCTCATCGACGGCAACGGCAAGGTCTCGCTGTTCTATGAGCCCCCGGGCGCCCGGTACATATGGTCGATGGTCCGCGGGCCGGCCGGCGAGATCTACGCCGCCACGGGCATCGAGGGCAAGCTCTTTGTCATCGACGCCGACGGCACCAACGGCCGGCTCCTCGCCGATCTCAAGCCCAAAAACCTGCTCTGCCTGGCCTTCGGGCCGAACGGTTCGCTCTACGGCGGCACCGACGAGGATGGGCTGGTGTACCGGATCAACCCAGCCAGCGGCAAGTGGTACGTTCTCTACGACGCCAAGGAGGCCGAGATCAGCGCCCTGGTAGTGGACGTGGCTGGCAACGTGTTCGCCGCCACCGCCTCCGCCGAGGCCGCTCGCCCCGGCCGCACCGTCGCCGATGCCCCCGGCGGCAAGCCCGACCATTCCGAGTCCGCCCCCGCCACCCGCTCGGCAGCCCAGACCGGGCCGGGATCTGCACCGGGCACGACCCCCGGCACCGCGCCGGGATCAGCGCCGGGCACGGCCCCCGGCACAGCACCGGGCACGGCACCGGGAGCCAGCGGCCCAAGCACGCCTCCGGCTTCCGAGGCCGACGATGACGATGACGACGAGGAAAAGGCCAAGCAGATGATGATGCAGGCCATGGGCATGCCCCGCAGCCTCGGGCGACCCGTGCCCGCCGGACAGGCCCCCGAAGGCGGCAACGCCATCTACCGCATCGACGTGGACGGGTTCGTGACCGAGGTCTTCCGCGAACCGGTGATGATCCTGGGCATGACCGAAGCGGACGGCACCATCCACGTCGCCACCGGTAACGAGGGCCGCATCTACGCCATCAATCCGGTCGAGGAGCGCACCACCATGATCGCCCGCCTCAAGGCCGAGCAGGCCACCTGCCTGCTCCGCCTGCCGCGCGGCGAGTTGATCCTGGGGACGGCCAACCCGGCCACGATCGTCAAGCTCTCCGACGGCTACGCTGCCAAGGGTACGCTGACTGCCAAGCCGCTCGATGCCGGTCAGATCGTCAAGTGGGGCCGCACCCACTGGACCGCCACCATTCCCGAGGGCGCCCGCCTCACCATCGCCACGCGCAGCGGCAACGTCCAGGATACGGAGTCCGACGCCTGGGAGGAGTGGTCCGGCGAGATCGACGCCACCGCCCCGCAACAGGTGGCCTCGGCGGGCGCACGCTTCCTCCAGTACCGCCTCACTTTCGAGAGCACCGCGCCCCAGGCATCGCCCACGCTCCGCAAGCTGACCATCGCCCGCATCGAGGAGAACCGCCCGCCGCAGATCACCGACCTCAAGGTGCTCTCCATCGGCGACGCGGCCAAGGACCCCTCCAGCCCGCCCAAGGTCAAAGCCATGATGGCCGGGGCCATGGGTGGCGATGGCGGCGAGACCCCACCCGACCGCCAGTGGGTCGTCATGTGGAAGACCGAAGACCCCAACAAGGACACCCCGCGCCACGAGGTCTTCACCCGTGAGGTCGGCCAGCAACGCTGGATCCGCATCGCCAAGGAACTCAAGGAGAGCTTCCATATCTGGGACACTCAGACCGTTCCCGATGGCCGACACGAGATCCGCGTCACCGCGACGGACGCGCCCAGTAACCCGCCGGGCACCGAGCTGTCCGCCGCCCGGATCAGCGACGCCATCGTCGTGGACAACACTCCGCCCGATGTCACCATCGGCGCCGTCACCATGGAAGGCCGCACCCGGGCCACGGTCAACGCCACGATGATCGATGCCCTCTCGAACATCGCTGAGGCCGCCTACACGGTCGACAGCGGTGACAAGTGGCTTCCGCTGACCGCGCTGGACGACATTTTCGACTCGCCCAGCGAGGCGGTCTCGTTCACCATCGACGACCTGACGCCCGGCGAGCACCGCATCGCCCTGCGCGTCCGCGATGCCCAGGGCAACACCCGCTACGTGACCCGAACGGTGACCGTGGGCGAATAGCGGCGGCAAACGCTGCAGATATCGGTCCGCGCTTTGGGGTTTTGCCGGAAAGTGATCCCACTCAGGGGTCGTGAGGGGGCTGGCCGGAGAGACCGGCAGGGCTTGACCTCAAATGCTTCGATGGTGATTCGATGCCGCTTCCGAATCCCACGTTCGTTCTCCGTCTGATTCATGTGGATAACCTCGGCACCTGCGTAAAGCGTGGGGGGCTCTATGCGCCGAACACTCCCCTCGGCGACGGACCGGCGTACCGTATCATCCATGACACCGAAGTTCAGGCCAAACGGCATGTCACGCGTGTCCCGTGCGGCGCCGGGGGCGTGGTCCACGATTATGTTCCGTTCTACTTCGGCTATCTGTCACCCATGATGCTCCGACTCAAAACCGGCCAAGTTACGGGATACAATGAAGGGCAAGAGCCGCTCATCTATCTGGTCACGACAGCCCAGGCAGTGCAGGCCAGCGGAGCGCAGTTCGTTTTCTCCGACGGGCATGGCATCGCCCGGTTCACCAAATGGTTCGACAACCTTGCGGACCTGGACAAGGTCGACTGGAGCATGGTGTTCCAGCAGTACTGGAGCGACAACCTCGACGATCCGGACCGCCAGCGACGCAAACAGGCGGAGTTTCTGGTGCATCGGTTCTGCGCGTGGTCTCTGATCCAGGAAATCGCAGTCATCAACGATGACATGAAGCAGCGGGTCCAAGCCATTCTGGGCCAGTTCGCGGCCGATCAGCGACCTCTCGTCAGCATTCGGCGGGCGTGGTATTATTAAGAGTGAACGAGGTACGGCCATGATCGAGGAAGCCCGAGGGAACTTGCTGGAAACGCCCGCCGAAGCCCTGGTGAACACGGTCAACTGTGTCGGCCACATGGGCAAGGGCATTGCTCTGCAATTCAAGCAGGCCTACCCGGACAACTTCGAGGCGTATGCCCGGGCGTGCAGAACGGGTGCCGTACGGCCGGGCCGGATGTTCATCTTCGAGACGGGGAGCATGATGAACCCCAGGTACATCATCAACTTCCCAACGAAGCGACACTGGCGTGGCAAGTCGCAAGTGGCGGATATCGAGATGGGGCTCATGGCCCTCGTCGAGGACGTGAAGCGCCTCGGGATTCGCTCGATTGCCATTCCGCCGCTCGGTTGCGGGAATGGAGGACTGGCCTGGGCGGACGTCCGGCCGCGAATCGAGCGGGCCATGGCGGCATTGCCCGAGGTTCAGGTGTTGCTGTTTACGCCGAGGGGCGCACCCGATGCCAAGGCCATGCCGGTGCGCACTGAACGCCCGAGGATGACCCCCGCGCGGGCGCTCTTCGTGAAGCTCATGCAGCAGTATCTGGCGTCGGCCTACCGCCTGACGCTGCTGGAGATTCAAAAGCTTGCCTATTTCCTGCAGGAGGCCGGCGAGCCGCTTCGTTTGCGTTACACCGCAGGCCACTACGGACCGTACGCCCCCAACTTGAACAAGGTCATCGAGCGGCTGGAAGGCCACTTCACCCGCGGGTACGGAGACAGCCAAAAACCCGATGTCGAGATTGGATTGCTTCCAGGGGCAATTGAGGAAGCCGACGCCTTTTTGTATGACAAGGAGGCCTCCCGGGAACGGCTTGAGCGTGTTGACCAAGTCATCTCCGGTTTTGAAACGCCCTACGGGATGGAGCTCCTTGCGTCCGTTCATTGGTTGGCCAGGCACGCCGAACACGCGGCGTCCAACGCCGACCAGGCGGTTGTCGGGATACATGATTGGAACGAGCGCAAACGGAGCATGTTTCACGAGGACCACATCCGCATCGCGTGGCGAAGGCTGGACGAAACGGCCTGGTTGTAGACCACGAACCAGATGGTTTGGTTGATCGAACCGGGGGCACCTCTGGGGAGACGCCGGGGCGCCGGGGCCGGGGTCCGTTTCGTGGCCGACGTGGTTGCCGGCGGTTTGGCTTGGCGGTATGCTGGGCGGTCCGCGGGGGCGAAGGGCACCTCGTGGCTAGAAAGCCTTGAACATGCAGATCAATCTCCTGTGCATCGGAGATATCGTCGGGCGGCCCGGGCGCTTCGCCGTTTCGCAGGCCCTGCCGCACCTGATCAGACAGCACGACCTCCACTGTGTCATCGCCAATGCCGAGAACATCGCCGGCGGCTCGGGGCTTACTCCGCAGCTCTACGACAAGCTGCGCCGTTACGGCGTGGACCTGATCACCATGGGCGACCACATCTACCGCCGCCAGGAGATCATCCCCCTCCTGGAGAAGACGGACCGCATCGTCCGGCCGGCGAACCTCTCCCCCGCCGCGGTCGGGCGGAGCGTGGCCGTCTATGAGACCCGGCCCGGCCCCAAGGTCGCGGTGATCTCCCTGCTCGGCCGGCTGTTCATGAAGACCATGTCCGACTGTCCCTTTCGGGCTGTTGACCAGGTGCTGGGTCAACTCCCCGCCGACGTGAAGATCGTCGTTGTGGACATGCACGCCGAGGCCACCAGCGAGAAAATCGCCATGGGCTGGCACCTCGACGGGCGCGTCAGCCTGCTCTTCGGGACGCACACCCACGTCCCCACCGCCGACGAACGCATCCTGCCGCGCGGCACCGCCTACATCACGGATGTGGGCATGACCGGCCCGTACGACTCCGTGCTCGGGCGGCGCAAGGACCGCGTCGTGCGCACGATGATCACCAACCTTCCCTCCCCCTTCGACGTGGCCACCGACGACCCGCGACTGTGCGGCGTGCTGGTCCGTGTCGATTCCGCCGCCGGCCGGGCCACGCACATCGAGCGGGTGTGCATCGACGGCGGCAGCGGCCTGCTCAGCGGGCCCGACACGGAGTCCGACTGATGGCCGGCCCGCGCCCCATCTTCGACCCGGATCGAATGAAGGGCAGCCCCGCCGCCCCTGTACTTCCCAAAACCTTGACCCCCTCGCAGCTCAACGCCGTCGTGAAGCGGGTGCTCGGCGACCATCTGCCCGGCACCATCCACTTGGTCGGCGAGGTCAGCAACCTGGCCCGGCCGGCCAGCGGGCACGTCTACCTGACGATCAAGGACGACCGTTCCGAGGTCCGCTGCGTCATGTGGCGGTCGGCGGCCCAGACGCTCAAGTTCCAGCTCGCCGACGGCCAGGAGGTCATCGCCAGTGGCTTCGTGGACGTGTACGAGCCACGTGGCCAAGTCCAGTTCTACGCCCAGAAGATCGAGCCGCGCGGCGTCGGATCGCTCGAGCTGGCCTTCCGGCAGCTTCGTGACCGGTTGGCCAAGGAGGGCCTGTTCGAGCCCGCCCACAAGAAACCAATCCCCCGATTTCCACGCCGTCTGGCCATCGTCACCAGCGCGAGCGGTGCCGCCCTGCACGACATTCTGCATACCCTCGGGCGGCGGTACCCCTGCGTGGACGTGCTCATCGACCCCGTGCGCGTGCAGGGCGATGGCGCCGCGGAAGAAATCGCCCGGGCCATCGGTCGCCTGAATCGCCATGCGCAGTCTCTGGGCGGGATCGACTTGTTGATCGTTGGCCGGGGGGGCGGGTCGCTCGAGGACCTGTGGGCCTTCAACGAGGAGGTCGTCGCCCGAGCGATCCACGCCAGCCGCATCCCGGTGATCAGCGCCGTGGGGCACGAGGTGGACGTGACCATCGCGGATCTGGTCGCGGATCTGCGGGCCCCGACCCCGACGGCCGCGGCCGAGCTGGCCGTCCCCGTGCTGGGCGAAGTGCTCGAGACCCTGGACGCCGGCACCGCCAGGCTTCGGCGGGCGATCGGACATCTGCTGGATCGGCAGTCGGCCCGGCTCCAGGCGGCCGCCGGGGCCTCATGCCTGCGCGATCCGTTGGGACTGGTGCGGCAAGGGGCACAGCGGCTCGACGAGACGGCGGCGCGACTCCAACTGGCCGACGCACAAGCCCGCGCATCCGCACGCCACCGGCTGCACGATCTGGAGATGCGGCTGGCCGGCGTGCAACCTCGGACACTCGCCCATCAACGGCAGCAACAGGTGGCCGGCCTCGCCGACCGTCTGCGCTGGCAGGCAGGTCGCCTGCTCGACGCCGCGCGCCGCAGGCTCCACGCGGGCGAGATTCGACTTCTCGATCGCCATCCGCGGTCACTGCTCGGGCGGCACCAGGAACGACAGCGCGAGGCATCAGCCGGATTGCACCGGGCGATGCGCGGCCTGTTGGCGGGCATGGATCAGGGGCTGCGGCGGCAGCAACAGCGCATGCTGGCCGCCCCGCCGCAGCGCCGACTGGCGATCGAAACCGGTTGCGTGGAAGACCTGGAACGGCAACTTCAGCGTGGGGTCCGGCATCGCCTGGCCTTGGCCGGCCCGCATCTCGATGCGTTGCAGTCGCGCCTCGAGGCCACCAGCCACACGAAGACGCTGGCCCGCGGATTCACCTTGACCCGCGAGGCCGCCACCGGACGCATCATCACCGCCGCCGCCCAGGTCGAGCCCGGCATGCACGTCGTCACCCAAACCGCTGACGGCGATTTCACCAGTCAGGTCCAGTGACGGGTTCCTTTCACGCGTATCAAGAGTACGGTCAAGGCGAAGCCGGGGTTTGTTTTGCGCGCTTCAGGTTCGCGGTGGGCCGGTTTTCTCACGGCGGACCAGCCGCAGGATGACCAAGCCGGTCACGGCCGCGAGGATGGCCGGGCCGAGACCTGCCGCGCAGGGCGGGGTACCGCCCAACGTGTCCGGCGGGTCCGTATCGGCCGCGGTAGCGCTCGGGCTGGTGACGGTGATGATCACGCCGTTGATCGCCGTCGCCCCCTGGTCATCGGTGACGAGTACCTCGACGTTATACGTCCCGGCGTCGAGGAACACGTGCTCAACAAGGCGGCCGGTAACCCTGGGAGTGCCGTCGTCGAAGTCCCACTCGTACTTGACCACCTGGCCGTCCACGTCGGTGCCGAAAGCCTCGAAGAGGACCGGCAGCGGCGCCCGCCCGCTGACGGGTGTCGCCTGGACCGTCACGTGCGGCGGTTGGTTGCTGGCCGGTGTGACCACAATGCGGACGATCGAGTCGCCCGCCTCGCCACGGTCGTTGGTCACCGTCAGCCGGGCGAAATACTCACCGGGTACCTCGTACACGTGGCCCGCCGTTCGCTGGAAGGCCGTGGCGCCGTCGCCGAAATCCCACCGGTAGAACAGGCCGTCCAGCCCGGTCGTGCTGATCGCCCCACCGGCGAAATGCACGTTGAGTGGAGCCCGGCCGAGCGTCGTCGAGGGCACGATCGAGGCCCGCGGCACGGTCGAGGCTCCCCCCGACCGGAAGTTCGTCCGGCGGCCCCACGAGTAGAAACTGGCCCCGTTCCGAACGAACAACCCATATTCGTATTGGCCGGCCGGCAGGCTGGAAAGATCCTGGTCCAGCCGCTCGACGATCGAGTTCAGGACGATCACCACGCCGGGGGCCACCTGCTGCCCGACGGTGTATTCGATGCCGTCGGTCGGGGTCCAGTCCAGTCGGCCGGTGGAACTGCGGGCGATCAGCACGCTGGCCACGTCGGTGGCCGGGTTGGTCCAGAGCAACAGTCCCGTCGACTCGGAGCCGATCGTCTGGATGTCGCTGACTACGCTGGGCCAGGTATGCCCGGCAATCGCCGCCTGAACCGCGCGCAAGGCGTTTACCCGCCCATGGCCGTAACGCTCGTTGTGCCCCGTCACAGAGTCGAACGTCTCGTTCGGAACGTTAATCTTGTCGGCGGTGTGCTCGATGATATTGCGGACCTGTTCGGCGGTGTACGTGTCGCTGATGCTGAACACCAGCGCCGCCACCCCTGCCGCCACCGGGCACGCCGACGAGGTCCCGTTGAACCGATAGGTGTACGCGGTGTTCGGGAAGTCGATGACCTCCAGATCGGGCACCTCGACACCGCCCACGAACCGCGTCGGCGGGTTGAAACCCCGCGGACGCGGGAGCACCTGCCCCGTGACCGGATCGATGGCCGGGAACTGGCTCTCGTCGATGTCCACCGTGGCCATGTCGGCCTCGAAGCAACTACTGGCCAGGGGATAGCCGCCGCCCAGACTGCGCGGCAGGCCGAAACCGCCGCCGGGCGCCACCACCGACTGCTCCGGCCCGAAATCGCTGTAACAGGTGATCAGATCATTCCGCAGCGTGGCCCCGATCGCCATGACGTTCGGCATCGAGGCGTAGATGTTCCCGAAGCTGATGAGCATGCTGGCGTTGCCTGAAGCGAACATTACCAGCACGCCGCGCCCGCCGCGGCCCTCGGTGGCCACGCGGTCGATTGCCTCGCTGACTACGTTCGGGAGGAGCAAACTCGCCGTCGGGATCGTGGGCAGAATGACGCCTCCCGAGCCCCAACTGTTGTTGATGACCATCGCCCCGTTGGTTTCATGGAAAACGAAGGATCGGGCAATGTCGATATCGGTGACCGGATAACCTCCAAATTGGGTTGATCCCCACTTTGCAAACGTGAACTGAGAAAGCGGGGCGACCCCGCGCACCCCTACCGTGTTCGCCCGAGCGGCGATGAGGCCCGCGACACTGGTGCCGTGCCCCTCCGCGGCCCAAGACTCGCCCGGCGAGGGATCGCCGTCGTTCTCGAAATAGTCGAACCCGATGAGGAAGTTGTCCACCAGGTCCTCGTGCCGCCAGTGCACCGCCGAATCGTTGATGCCCACGATGGCGTTCTGCCCCATCGTGAACTGCCACGCCTCGCGCGCTTTGACGTCCGCCCCGGGTGTTGCCCCGGGAATCTGCCCCGTGTTCTCCAGGTGCCACTGCCACGGGAAAAGCAGGTCGTCCGGGTCCGGAGCCTGTTGCACGCGCAGAAGATCCTTCATGAGGATCGACGGATGGCTGAACACCACCCGCCCGCTGGCGGTCAGGGCGGCGGCGACGTCGAAGGCGTCGGCGACGGATTCATCGTTCGGCTGGAGCACGTAAACCTGGGGCAGACCCACAATCGGCTCGACCACCCGGGCGCCGTATTGGCCCGCCAGCGTGTGCGCCGCCGCCACAGTGGTGCCCGGCGGAAACTTGGCGACCACTTCGCCCGTGGTGATGAGCTCCAGGGAGGTTCCCGGCAAACGATACAACGGACGGGCCGCGACGACCCCCGCCACCTGACGCAGCCGCTGGATGGTCGCCCGATCGGCGGCGTTCACGAAAAGCTTGCGATAGGGAAAACGGTTGGGCAGGTCCGGGATGACCTGCTGGGAAGTGAAACCTTCCGCCGCCAGGTCACGGAGCACGTCCGAGGAGGCCCGATTGCCGTCCAACTCGATGAGCAGCTCAGCCGCCACCCGGTCTACGGGGATGGCCTGCCCCTGAGAGTAGAAGACCGAGCCGCGCGCCTCGAAGACGCCGCATACGGCCCAAGCCATCGCACCGCAAACCGCCCATCGCACGCCGGCCGCGAACATGCCCGCAGCATGCTCCCCGCTCCGGACGGATACTTGTCGCATTATGTCACCCTTGTCCAACAGTGCCTCTGGCCATGGTTGCAGGATCGGCCGCCCAATCATCAGGGCAGGAAGCCGTAGATCAGGTACACTTCGCCCGCCTCCGTCTTGCCCTCGGGCGAAGCCAGGATCGAGCTGATCATGATGTCGCTTCGCCCATCGCCGTCCACGTCGCCCGCCGTCGCGACGCCCTGCGACTGCAGACCGCTCAACGTTACCCCGCCGCCCAGGGCCGCGCCCTGCGCGCCGCCGATGAAGGTTACCCCCGGCAGATAAGGCGTGCCCACCTGGCTCAACGAAAGCGTCCCCGTCAGGTGCGACCCGCCGAACACCACGTAGACCAGCCCGCAGCCGGTCAGATCATCCGGTTGCCCGTTGCCGCTCAGGTCGTCGGCGAAGCCGTTGCCGTCCAGGTCCACGCCCGCCGCGTCGCCGTCGGGGTCGAACGCCCCGTCGGTCCCGGCCTGGAACCGGAAGGGGGGGCTGGCGTTGGGCGCCGCGATCAGCATGTCGGGGACGCTGTCGCCGTTGAAGTCGCCCGCGTTGGCCACCGCCGCCCCGGCCAAGTCGCCATCATTCGCACCGATCAGCAACATGCCGTGTCCGGCATCGCGCAGGGCGTCGATCGTCGTGCCCCCCGCCGGGCTCAGCAACTGCTTACCCCCGAACAGCACGAACACCTGCCCCGACCGGATGCCCCCCGCCGTGGTCGCCGTCTCGGCGCCGATCAGCAGGTCGGGGAATCCGTCGTCGTTGTAGTCGTCGTTCAGCGGGCCGCCGCCGTACATCACCGAGCCGATGTTCTCGCCTTCCCGGCGGACGATCAGCAGCCCGGACAGCCGGTCCGGATCCGTGAACGGGTCGCGGGCCAGATCCTCAAGCAGGTAGTTGGCCTCGATTTCCGGCTGGCGGCGGTAGACGACGTAGACCGCCCCACGCGGCGAGGTCGCGACCGGCGACCGGAACGCCCCCGGTGCCCCGATCGCAAAGTCCTCCACCCCGTCGTTGTTCAGATCGTAACACCCGGTCACGTCCCCCACCCGGTCACCGCTGCTGCCGCCCACGATGTGGATCGGATTGTGCATCTCAAATTGCACGTCCCCGGGGCCGACCGCCAACACGGTGTCTTCCGCTCCAAGGCAGCGGGTGTAGCCGGCGTCCTGGATGATGTAGTTGTGAGGCGCAGGAACGTTGAGGTTATCCGCCACACCGGGCAGTCGCCAGAGGAACTGATCCTCTGGCACGCCGGGGCGCTTGAGCTGGTACATGTAGATGGTGCCCGAGTCCGCTCGCGTGACCGTCGGCAGGATGGGCACATCGCCCCGGGTGGCGGTGCGCAACGGGGCCCCGACCATCAGGAAGTCGCCCGAGAGCGACACGTTATGGCCGAAGCGGTCCGCCGTGGACAGGCAATTCGGCGGACTGGGACACTGCGAGGTGGTCTGGCCCAGAATCCGGGCCCCGAAGGGCGGGCGGGCCTCGGCGATCACCCGGTTGGAACAGCGGGTGCCCGGTCCGTAGAAGCCCGTGCCGATGATCCGCATCAACCCGAAGGACGGCCATTCGCCGAAGGGGGCTCCATCGTTCACGTTCGGCTCGCAGTCGGCATCGACGAACCACTTGCCGCCGACGAATAAGGCGTCCTCCGGTGGCGGCGGCGAATCGATCTGCGCGAGATCGAGCAAACTGCCGCAGAAGTAATCATACGGAGCATGGTCGGTCCCGCTCGGGATCATGTGATTCAGGGCGGGCAGCGGATCCGCCAGCCGCGGCGGGTCGATCTCGAACAGCGTATCCTGGAAGAAACCCTCGCACGGGAAGATGGTGGCGTTGTCGTCCGCTTCCCCGCAGACCGCCACGCGGGTGGGCAGTCGATCCGAGGCCAGCAGGGCCATCTGGCTGAACACCTGCCCGACCTCGTGGAGCTGCAAGACCCGGTCGAAGTGGCGGCTCAGGGCGGTGCGGCTTGCCAGTAGTGGGTTTTGGCTTGAGGCGATGACCACGCCGCCGCGCAGGAAGTGCCCGTTGTTCTCCAGTCGCCCCAGGCCCAACAGCGGAGCCGGGTGCATCCCCGAGGCTACCTGGTACAGCAAGCTGAGCGAGTTGCAGA
>CAZEEJ010000027.1:26347-41270 GCA_964511155.1 uncultured Planctomycetales bacterium
GGATCAGGATGACCTTGCGCAACCCTTCGGTCTCGTACGGCGGGCAGGGCACACCCTCGACCGTGTACGGGATCGACCGTCCGGCCCGGGCAAACTCGGGGTCGCTCAGGTCGTCGCCCGCGAGTGGGTTGGGCACAATGCCGCTGAGGATCGAACCGGGCAAACTCGGCTGCCCGACGCGGTTCACGTCGAAATCTCCGGAGTACCGGTCGGCCGAGCCGTAGATGAAGTACGCCTCGCCGGCCCCCCGGCCGCCGGAACGCGCCAGGAACGGCTTGCCATGCTGGGCCGCCAGCACAAACTCGTTGCGCCCGTCGCCGTCGTAGTCGTCCGCCGCGAGCATCGACGACCCCAGGTAATCCCGGAAATTCGTCCCGCGGAAGACCGCTCCCTGGAAGGGCCCGCTCTGCGGAATCACCCGACCGTCGGTGCCGATCTTGGTCGACAGGTCGTTGACCCAGAACGTCTTGGGAATCACCGTCACCGTGCCCGGCGCATAGTCGGTGGCCGGTTCGCCCGTATTCGGCGTCACCGTCACCCCGAGAAAGAACGTGCCCGCCAAGCCCGTGGTGTCAAAGTCGAAGAATTGCCGGTTCGCGTCGATGCCGTCCACCAGAATGACGCATCCTCCGCCCGCCGCAAGCTCGTCGGTGCAGCCGTCGTCGAAGATGGGGTTGGGCTCCGCCTCGCCGGCCACGCGCAGCACGCGGAACACCCGGGCCGTGCCCTCGCTCGGCCGCAGGTTCGTCGTCCAGTTGATCCGCGTCGTGCGGCCTTCCACGATCGCCGTCGCGGTAAAAGGAGTCGTCACCCGCACCAGGCCTTCGCCCGTGCCTCCCCCGGTGCTGCGCACCAGCACCGGACCCAGACTGTACCCCACCGGCCGAGTGGTCATCCCGTTGAGCAACTCGGCCCCGATGAAGTAGTCGCCGTCGGCCAGATTCGTCGTGTCCCAATTCGTGCCCCCCGCGGCCTGCGGAAAGACCCCGATCGTCACCTCGTTGCCGTTGCCGAAGGTGTTGTCCTCATCGTAGAAAATGCGCACCTGCGCGCCGGGCGACGACGGGTCGTTGGCGGCCACGGTGACCTGGACGAATTGCCCGGGCACCACCTGAACCCCCACCGTCGGTGCCAGCACCTGGATGAATGCCCCCGTCACTACCGTGATCTGCCCGGGAGCGTTCGACGTCACCGACGCACCTGCCGGGCTCGTGATCGTCACTCCGATGGTGTACGTGCCCGCCTGGAGGCCTGCGGTTCTGAACTCGGTCTGCACCCGGTCGTTCCCCGCCATCGTCCCCGATGCCAGGGTGACCTGAGCCTGCCCCGTTTGCCGGCGGAAAACCCGGTACTCGAAGTCCGTGATGCTGGCCCGGAACTCGACGGGAATCGTCTGCCCCGGGCCCACGCTCGCTGCGCTCAGCGGAGACACCCAGGTCACGGTAGGCCTGCCCACCAGCGTCGTTCCCGCCGGTGCGTAAGCCACCACCGTCCCCCCGCTGTTCTGAGCAAGAATGCCCACGTAAATCGTGCTCGGCGACAGCGTCACCGTCGGCAACTGGATGAACTTGCCCGTCCCCGTGGCCAGCCCACTGGCGTAGACCACCTCGTCCCCCGTGCCCGGCAGACCGTCGAAGTCGTAGAACGCACTCACCACAATCGGGTCGCCGGCCGGCCCCGTCGCGTCATACGTCACCGTGATCAGATCCCCCAGCGTGATGGTTCGGGGCATCGAAGGCGTGCGCACCACCACCGCAATCCCCCCGGTGGTCAGCGGCGTGCCCGGAACCGGGCACCCCTGGCCCAGCACCAGCGGCAGGGCCATTAGCCCAACCAGCAATCCCCACCCCCGGTGCGACCGACGAATGCTGATCATAACCTCATGCTCCATTGCTAATTATGTCCGCAGGGAGTATCGCTCCAGGTCAGTCCTCGCCGCCGGGATGCGCCGCACGCACCGACCGTAGAAGGTCTCCACCGTATCTTCGTAGAGACCAAGGTTCCTGTCAATCGTATGCGGCCCCCGCCCCCATTCCCCGAGGCCCGGCCCAAGAGCACTCAACCGCCAGGCCGTCCCGGGCCGATGAAGTCCTTTTGGCTCCGGCTCGCCCTCATGGAGGAGGTGAGCGATGAACGCATACGAAACCAACGCCGCCGCGCTGTGGCTGTGCGCTTTACGCCTGGGGGATCACGGCATCCCCCCGTTCCGGGGTGCCAGCTACCTGCCCTGGGTGCACCTGCAAATGGCCATCTGGGCGTGCGGGGGGCTGGGAACCGGCTCCCGACAGGAGCCGGGGTACGATGGCTTGGCCCAGGGGGCCGAGGGCGGCATTTTCCTGCCCTTCGTGTCCCCGACGCGGGCCCTGCAGGCGGCAAGACACGGCTGAGCGGGCTCGCCGGCCCCGCGGGGGCTAACGGACCTCGGTCGGCTTCTCGTCGTCCACCAGGACCTTCTGGATCGCGCTGCGGACCACCGTGATCTTCACGTTGGCCGACTCGTCAACCTTCAACGTCACCTCGTGGTCGCTCACCGAGACGACCGACCCGATGATCCCCCCGATGGTCATCACCCGGTCGCTCTTGCTGATCGCCGCGAGCATCTGCTGCCGCTTGCGCTTGTCCTTGCGGCTTCCGCTCAGCAGAATGATGTAGAAAACCACGATGGCCAGCAGCATGGCGTACATCAGGTTCGAGCCGCCAAGGCCGCCGCCGTTCTCCGCGAGCACATGCATCCAACGCATTTGGGTCATTCGGTTGCTTCCCCAGACAGGGATTCGTCCATCCGCGGTTCCTGGCTCACCGGGAACTCGGCCAGCATCGTCGCCCAATCCCCCGTCGGAATCAAGTCCCGCAGCCGCCGCATGAACCGCTGAAAAAACCACAAGTTGTGCACCGAAACCAGCATCGGGCCCAGCATCTCGCGGGCCAGGAACAGGTGCCGAATATAAGCTCTGCTGAAGCTCCGGCAGGCCGGGCAGGGGCAGTCCGTTTCCAATGGCCGGTCCTGCGTGCGGTACTGAGCATTCCGCAGCTTCATGGTCCC
The DNA here is from genome assembly GCA_964511155.1 of uncultured Planctomycetales bacterium. Taxonomy (GTDB): domain Bacteria; phylum Planctomycetota; class Phycisphaerae; order UBA1845; family PWPN01; genus JAAYDF01. Next base: position 29,391 of record CAZEEJ010000027.1, read on the forward strand.
CGCGGCGGTAAAGGCGCAGGCGTTGCGGCCGTTACGGGTCGGCAGGACGCAGTCGAACATGTCGATCCCCGCCCGGACGGCCGCGAGGATGTCCCGCGGCTTGCCTACGCCCATCAGGTACCGGGGCCGGTCGGCCGGCAGGTGGGGAACCAGCTCACGCAGCACGGCCACCATTTGGGCGTACGTCTCGCCGACGGACAGCCCGCCCACCGCGTAGCCCGGAAAGCCGATCTCGATCAGCCGGTCGGCACACGCCCGCCGCAGGTCGGGGTACACGCCGCCCTGCACAATCCCGAAAAGGGCCTGGTCCGCACGCTCGTGGAACCGGCGGCACTGCTCGGCCCAGCGGACGGTCCGGGCCACCGCATCCTGGACCACGGCCCGGTCCGCCTGGCCCGGCGGGCACTGGTCGAAGGCCATGATGATGTCCGCCCCCAGCCGGTTCTGGATCGCCATCGCCGACCGCGGGTCCAGGTGCACCGTCCGCCCGTCCAGGTGCGAGCGGAAGGTCACGCCCTCGTCGGTGATCCGGTTCAGGTCGGCCAGCGAGAAGACCTGGTACCCGCCGCTGTCCGTCAGGATGGGGCCGTCCCAGCCCATGAAGCGGTGCAGCCCCCCCAGCTCGGCGACCAGGTCCGCGCCCGGCCGCTGGGTGAGGTGGTAGGTGTTGGCCAGCAGGATGTCGGCCCCGCTCTCGCGGACCTGGTGCGGCCAGACCCCCTTGACGGTGGCCTGGGTGCCGATGGGCATAAACGCCGGCGTGCGCACCAGACCATGCGGCGTGACCAGCCGCCCGCAGCGTGCGAACCCGCCGGGCTCACCATGGGTAACCTCAAAGCCGAACATCGCCCGGCATCTTACCATCCCCGCGCGGCGAGCAAACCGGGGACTTGCGCTGTCGTTAGCCGCGTCCCCGTTCCACACCACGTCCCCGTTTCACACTTCATTCGTCGACCGGCAGTTTTGCGCTGAAAACGACCCTTTGCCCTGTCTTAGAACATACGATGATTCGTTCTCCTTCGGGGGAGACGTCAAGATCTTCGCCGCGCAGTCCTTGCCATGTCGCCAAGTACTGAAGCGTACCGAGTTTGTCCACTTTGAGTTTCTTTTCCACACCGCCTTTCCAATCGAGAATTGGGAGCTCTCCTCGCTCCGCGTCTTGCGCCAACTGCGGATTCTCCTCCCGCAACTGCCGTCCTCGCTCCCAACACCAGATCAGTCCTTTGTCCGAACCGTCCCATCGGTAGGCCATTCCTGTAAAGGGACGAATCGGTTCTTTGATCGATCTATGGACATGGTTTGTCACGTCATTCCACCTCCACACCGATGGCGCGCCAAAACACCGCCTCGTGCATGATTCGTGTACCGTATCGCCTTGCCTTCTTTGCTTTACCGGATTGAGTATTGGGATCGCTCACAACAAGGATTTCCGTCGCTTTAGTGACATTGCTTACCGGGATGAGACCCGCTGCGCGCGCAAGCGACTCGGCCATCGAACGACAAAGCGGCCCGCCAGACCATTTCGATTGTAGCTCGCCCGTGAAGCAAACACGCTGGCCGCGCATGCTACCATCACCGTCACGCTGCTGACGAGTCGTAAGACCCTTCAGTTGAGCCGCAACAGATTTCAGGTATGAGTCCAACTGACTTCGATCGTGGCCAAGCAGGCGCGCCACCAAATGCAGGTCAGACTGCTCCGAATCAGTGATCACGCCGTCGGCCAATGCCGCAACGGCGAGGTTTTCAATGTAGTTGCAGTGCACAGACCGCACCTGTTCCATTGACAAACCCAGAGACGACGCTGCCTCCAGCAACAGGTCATGTTCGTGCTCATCGATCCTCCGGTCCTCCAACACGCGATCTACCAGTGCGAGGTATGCTAAAACGTTCGGCGGTTCCGCATCGGCATCGTGACGTAACCTGCCAGCAAGTCGCTGGAGAAAGCGCGGAGGTCCGGAGTTAGCAGCTTCCGCGTGTTCGCGGCAATAGCACGGAGTATTCAAGGGTCTTACAAAGGGCCATTTCAGATCAGTGAGCCGATACTGATGGAGCAAGCTTGGATCGTCGGCACAGACGCATGCCAGGATTCGTGCGGTGGCACGCGCATCACAGATCGCCCGATGTTCCATCACATCCATTTCAATTCCAAATTCCTCGCAGCACGCTGCTAGCGATCCGCCCAAGAGTCGATACGTGCACAGAACTGGGAAGTCGGGAAGCGTTACTCCGGCGAGCATAAACTCATGGACCAAGAATGCGCGGTCAAAACTGACGTTGTGACCGGCAACAATCATCGTGTCGCGAAGGATCTGGAGGATATCGCCCGCCAAATCGGCAAAAGTGGGTGCCCGGAGGACGTCGCCAGCAGCAATTCGGTGGATGCTCGCGGGACCCATGTCGCGATTTGGGTTTATGAGACTGTCAAATTCGGTGTGGACTTGACCATCTGGCGAGCATACGACGATTCCGATTTCGACGATGCGATCGTGCCTCCATGGAAAGAGGCCCGTTGTCTCCACGTCAATAACGGCAATTCGATCATTCGACATCGGTTAGCCCTCAAACGAATCTGATGCTCCCTCGCTTACTGCTTCGAAAACGCCTCTACGCAGCTCCGTCAGCCGGACGGAGCGTCACCTCGTGGCCGAGCGATTCCAGCCGCTTGACCAGGTAAGTGGTCAGACGCCCCCAGTCTACCGTGCATCCACCCGACTCACCCCCATGTTCAAGCTCGGTGGGTGGCCCGAAGGGCCGTGCCGGACTGATAGGAAATCTGATTCCGCGAGGGGCAGGGGAGGGCTTTTGGGGCCCTTTGCCAGTCCTCCACAGTGCTCACCGGTGGTCAGGCGCTATCGTGCCCATTTCGCGGAGTCGTCCCGGCAAGCCGGGCGCTCGTGGACCGTCCACGGGCAACGTGCGCACAGTATACCCCCCTGATCCCAGTCTGTTCAAGACCGGAATTGAAAATGCAGGACAGTCAGCAATTCATCGCTTCCGTGCGATCTCGTTTTCATGCTTGCTCCGCTGGCCGGCGGTTTGGGGGGTCGGTCTACTGAACGGGGGCGTACCTTGCGTCCGATGCGGCTTTCGATCCTGGCCAGGAACGCCTCACCGCCCCGGGGCCAGCCGGTGTGCGTCTGTCGGCGAAGGGCTTCGAGTTCTTCATCTCTGTGACCCTCGGCCAGCCCCGTCGACCAGTCGCCGTGTCCCCAGCGTTTCCGCCACGCCGCGGGACTGACCAGTTCCGCCGGATCGGCCTGCCCGCAGTGCACCGCCGCGCTCGACCAGCGATACCGGCGGGCTTGACGCACCAGCTTAGCCCACACCGGGTTCAGGGCCGGATAGAGGGGACAGAAGCCATTGTTGAGGTGAACGGGGCAGCAACCCGTCTCAGAGGGGCAAGAACTCCACCACGCCGGCCCACTCCTCCGCTTCGCTGGCTGCCCAGATCAACAGCAGGCTATCGTTCAGGTCGTTGTCTACCAGGAATCGCGGCCGGCTCATGATTGCTGTGTGGCTCCGGTCCGCCGCATAGCCCGCAGCCGCTCCACGACGGCGCTGGGATTCTCCGCGCTGCGTTGCCGCGCCTGGTCCCTGACCGCGTCCTGCCGGCGGAGATACTCCTCGGCCTCCTTGGGATGTCCGAGATACCAGGCGATCGCGCCGTAAACCTGTTCGAGGGTGAGGGCGGGGTAATGGTTCTGGATGGTCTCGGCCGAATGGCCCTGCTGGTACCCGGCCACCACCGAGTCGAGCATGACGTGCGTGTCGCCCACTCGAAGGACGCCGTGCTCATCCTGGCTCACGTAGTCACTGCTCATGATCAAGGCCTCGCCCACTATTCTACACACTGCCCTGTGGCTGACAAGCCCCATTGCAGGGGGAGCATTCTGCTGGGTCTGTGACAGTTTGGGCGGCCTCTTGGACGCGGCTGGTCAAGGCTGTTCCGTACCGCGCCCGCCGGTCGCGTACCGATTCCGGCAGCAAAGCGGCCCTGACCAGGCGGTCGTCCCGACCGGACAGGTGGGCCGCCGCACTGCTCCACGGTCAGGCAACACTCACGGCAGGTGATCACGCACCCGATCCGGCGCAAGGCGGCGCCATTTGCGCGACAGCGGATCGTCCGACCGGTCAAGCCGTTCCGCGATGGCGTGGCGCACCTGCTCATCCGACAGGTTCGCGCGTTCCCGGCGGCGCCGGGCCTGAATGGCGTTCTTCATCTCCACCGCGTCGAATGCCTTGCTCTTCATGGTTCCACCACCTCTCGGGGCGACCGAATATCGAGGCCCTTGTAGCCTTCGCGCAAGTTCACCGCGTTGAACCCGCGTATCCTCCGATACTGGACGATGTGCCGGAAGTTCCAGCTCACGATCAGATCCGCATCATGCACGCTGGCCATCGCTACGTGTCGGGCATCGTCGAACGATGCCTCGCCGAGAACGCCAGCCTCAATATACGCCCGTGCCAGCCGGTCGGCCTCCTCATCCAGTTCCAGCCGAGCCAGGCAGGATTCGGGCAGATCCACGAGCACTTGCTGCACCCGCAGGGGCGCATCGGCCAGTTCGTCAACCAGCAGCGAAGAGATCAGGAGCAGCACCTCGCCTCCCCTGGCTTGTTCCATCAGGGCGTTGCTGGCCTCGGCGAACTCCTCATCCAGACAGCCGCCTATGACTGACGTGTCGATATACACGCGCGGACGCCTCATGTCCCTATTGTAACCGCGACCCCAGACCGAAGGCCAATGCGAATACCTTGCACAGGTCGGCTCTCCGCGTTTCCGTGGTGAACCATTCGTCGTATAGGACTGGTAATGCCGCGGACGCCAGGCCGATTTCGTGACCATCTGGGCAGGCTTGGGCTTTCGGCCGGGGCGTTTCGGGATCAGGATTCGGCCGACGGCGGTTTCCAAGCCGGGCGATCAACGCCTCATCCCCGGGCGGCCGGCCGGTGGCCTGGCGCAGGCGCAGCCGGGCGGCCGTTCCCTCTGACGTGGGCTCGGCCAGAAACCCACGCCAGTCGCGTACCCATTCCAACAACGGAGCGGCCCGGACCAGGCGGTCGTCCCGACCAGACAGGTGGGCCGCCGCGGATGCTCCACGGCCAGGCCGCCGCACGCTGTGCCGGCCGAGCCCGAACCGGTTTGGGCAGCAGGCGGTGGTGCCGGACGCGGGATCATGACTTGTGCAGCTCCTCGAAGGCCTCGTTTGCCAGGCGCAACAGCCTCGACTTGAGACGCGCCCAATCCAGAGGGACGAGCATTTCGGGCATCGGCTCGCGCCCGGCGTCTTCGAGCCAGGTCAGGCCGCGAAGGACCGGCATGACGTCGGACAGCCTGTAACTGCGACGGTAGTCACCCAGGGCTTCGGTCAGATAATAGCCTCGATGGCGCGTCCGGCTCCCCAGTTCGACTCCCGACCGCTTTTCCTCCCATCAAACATTGCTGCAGGACTTGTTTTTGGGCCGGAGCTCCGGCTAGGATATGAGCATGGAGACAGCAACGGTTATTGTCGACGGCGATCGTCAAACGGTCCGTTTGCCCAGGGGCGTTCACTTGCCGCCAACCGTGTTCGTCCGCCAAGAAGGCGATGCCGTGGTGCTGGAGCCGGCGAAGCCAAAAGCCTGGCCGGAGGGCTTCTTCGACTCCATCCACATCAGCGACCCCGCGTTCGAGCGCCCACAGCAAGGTCAACTGCCTCCCATGAAGGAGCTGTAACCAGCAGCCATGACCCACCTGCTCGACACGGACACGTGCATCGGTAACGAACAACACTCAGGAATTCCAGCGTGTCAGCGGCTTGAAGCTGGATTCGTGGCCGTAAGCATCTGGCGTCCATGCGGAGTAGAAACGAGAAGATCCTGGACGTCACTGATTTTGCAGTTCCTTCAGCAGGCTTGCCTGCTCGGGCGGCATGACCTGTACCTTGAAGTCGGGGGGATCATTTCACCTTCCCAGGGGTGGCTCTGGCATCCCTGAGCCAACGCTCGACCTCTGGCTCGGGCAGCTTGAGAATGACTTGCCAGAATCGCAGGCGGCGTGGATCGAGCCCTCGGCCGTGACGGTCGCGGATCCAGGTGGCCAGTTCGGTCGAGCCGAGTTCCCGATAGAGCCACACGTTTGCCCGGTCGTCGCCCTCCTGAAGGATGCGGGCGATGACCAGATCTCGATCCGCAGGCCAGGCCAGCCGCGCAAAATCATGATCCCAGAACAGGGGACGCAGATGCTCGGGAAGTGTGTCGATCCGCATGACGACGCTCCTCGATTATTTCATCATGGCCTCAATGGGTCCGCCATCGCCGGCTTCCGCAGCTTGGGCTTTCGGGTGCGTGACAGCTTGGGCAAACCCGGGTGGCCCATCCATCGCAACGCGATGGGTGGGCTCACGATGATGCGGATGTGAGCAAGGGCTCCTGGTAAGGCAAGCCTTTCCACGCGTTCGATCATCGCCAGCCCACCCTTGCTGCGCAAGGATGGGCCACCCGCCGGTCGCCACGGGGGGCGACCGCTACGAATCGGCACCCCGCCGATTCTGTCACGGACCCTGGGCTTTCGGCTTGGGCGTTTCGGGGTGAGGATTCGGCCGACGGCGGTTTCCAAGCCGGGCGATCAACGCCTCATCTCCGAGCGGCCGGCGTGCGCACCAGACCATGCGGCGTGACCAGCCGCCCGCAACGGGCGTACCCGCCGGGCTCACCGTGGGTGACCTCGAAGGCAAACATCGCCCGGCATCTTACCATCCCCGCCCGCCCAGTACCGCCGTCCGGCCCGGGCGGCATGGGGCCCGCCCGTCATCGGGAAACCCTGCAAGGGTTTCATGCTCCGCCCCGGACATGCACCCTCCGAAGCCTTGACACGCCGCGCCTGCCTGCAGTCCCGCAAGACGCAGTGTACTGGTTTTCATGCTCTACCGGCGCGGCCCGGAGGGCGGTACCGGCCCGATAGGAAATCTGATTCTGTGAGGCGCGGCGACGTGGTTCCGAGGGTGAAGGTCCGGCTCGCGATGCGCCGCTATTTCGCCAGTTCGTTCAACCATTCCACCACACGGTCCACCATGGCCTCGCCGGTTCCCGGTTCGGCGTAGGAGTGAAGCCCGGTCCAGGTTTGATACCCGCCCAGTTCGTGGGCTCGGCGGTCCGGAAGATAACCGATCCAGTCGTTGGCCAGTTCGGCGACGAAGGTGTAGCGAAACGGCGAACGTCGCTTGATGTCCTGGCCCAGCACGGTAAAGAACTCCGCCGGAACGCCCACCAAGGCGATGTCCCCGATAAGCATGACCTGCACCCAGGTCGTGCGCTGCTGTCCCTGCTGGGGCGAGAGCACGGCCCGCTGCGTGCGGAAGACCTCGATGATGCCGTCGGCGCCGCCGGCCGCCCGCGCGCGGCAATATGCGGCCACCGCCTCGTCCTCCTTCGCTTCATCGAAGTGACGCACCCTGAACGTAAACGCGCGTTTGACGGCCATCAGCCGAGTGACTGGGCGCGACTCGGCCTGGTCCAGTGCCGCGCGCACCGCGTTCTTGATACGAATCACCGCCTCGTCGGTCGAGGGAGAGAGACGATGCGTCGACCCGGACGCACCCTGAAGGAAGCATACCGTCGTGTTGAGTTCCTCCTCCAGTTCCTGCGCCGCAAGGCCGTAGAAAGCGGGCGAGCGCACGCTGGGCTTTCGCGTCCCGATCGTGTGCGTGGAATGGTTGAAGATCAGCGCGCGCAACTGGTCGCCCGGCCCGCGAAAGGCGAGCACCGGCAGCTCCGGGTCAAATGGTCCGGTCGGCCGTATGGCGTCTTCGTCCGAACCGATCCAAAGAATCGTGTTGTCCGACAGCAGCAGCCGGCTGTTCTGGCCGACGGATGATTCCTCGCCCAGGCGGAAATACAGCCGGTCACCGCCGGCGTCGAACAGCCGGGCCTTCGCGGCGGCGACCGATTCAACGATGGCCCGCTGCACGCGCCGGCAGAACTCCATATCGCGCTCATAGCCATGAACGGTGCAGGTGCTGGGAGCGTGATGCGTATGCGTGCAGTTGATCAGCACGCGTTCAGCCGGGATGCCCAGGTCGCGTTCAATCACTTCGGCGACGGGGTCGAGCATATCGCGGTTCAGCATGAGCACGTCGCACGCAACGATCGCCATCGGTGCCGCCCCAGCCACGCGCAGCACCACCGCAGTGGCCCGCAGTTCGCCTTCCTGACCGCTCACATAACCGGGGTGAATGCCTCCGCCGATCACCATTGAATCATCCGCCGCGATCGTCACGGCGGCCGCGCCGACGCTCAATCCGCCGTCGGCGCCCTGCGCAGCATTCCCGCTTCGCACAGCCCCGCCCGTCGACACAACGAACTGAACCAGAGCAAGAACGAACACCGGCGATCGGAGTATCATCATCGTTCTGAAAACAGCCAAGCTCTGTGGTTTGGTCGCCCGCGGTCCCACAACAGGTAGAGTGCTGGTTCTCATCCTCTGTTGGTAGCTTGACGGGCCGTGCCGGACTGACAGGAAATCTGATTCCGCGAGGGGCGGCGGTGGGGGACGGGGGGCGTTTGAGACCCTCTGCCGGCCCTCCACAGGGCTCATCGGTGGTCAGTCGCTATCGTGCCCATTTCGCGGAGTCGTCCCGGCACGCCGGGCGCTCGTGGACCGTCCACGGGCAGCGTGCGCGCAGTATACCCCCTGATCCCAGCCTGTTCAAGACTGGAATTGAAAATATTCACCTCGAATTCATGGCTCCCAGGGCAGTTCGGGCCTGTTGCATGGCCTCGCGATGGAGCACAGCCGCGGAATCCGCTTGCATTATGATATCTTTGTGATATACTTAGGCTGGCTTCGAGGTCCTACTGATGGAGGAACTGACCATGTCGAAGGAAATCACGAGAACGCCGCTCAGCGGCTGGGTGGTGCTGGTGGTCCTGTTCGTGGCCACGATCGCCGCGGGTTGGCGGTTGGTCATGGCGATTTACGGGGCGTCGACGGCGTCTCTTGGCACGCCGGACGCGGATCTGGTCATACCCATCGTGAGTTGGTGCCTGGCGATGGGCTTCCTGTGCGTGCTCTGGGTGGGTTTCTACACGCTACAGCCCAACGAAGCGGCGGTGCTGCTGCTGTTCGGGGCGTACCGGGGGACGGTCCGCCGGCCGGGCCTGGCGTGGAACAATCCGTTCTACCGTAAGGTCAAGGTCTCCTGCCGGGCGCGCAACCTCAACGGGGAGAAGCTCAAGGTCAACGACCTGCGGGGCAACCCCATCGAGATTGCCGCGGTGGTGGTCTGGCGCGTGCAGGACACGGCCCAGGCGACGTTCGACGTGGACAACTACCATGACTTCGTGTCCACGCAGAGCGAATCGGCGGTGCGGCACCTGGCGAGCGCCTACCCGTACGACAGCCACGAGGATGGCGAGTTGTCGCTGCGCGGGAGTATGCCGGAGGTCTCGGCGGCGTTGCAGGTCGAGCTGCAGGAGCGGCTGTCGAAGGCGGGCGTGCTGGTGGATGAGGCCCGGCTGAGCCACTTGGCCTATGCTCCGGAGATTGCGGGGGCGATGCTGCGGCGTCAGCAGGCGGAAGCGGTGGTGGCGGCGCGGCGGCGGATCGTCGAGGGGGCGGTGGGGATGGTCGAGACGGCCCTGGAGAGCCTGGCCGAGCGGAAGATGGTCGAACTGGATACGGAGCGCAAGGCGGCGATGGTGAGCAACCTGCTGGTGGTGCTGTGCGGTGAACAGGCGGCCCAGCCGGTGGTGAATACGGGGACGCTGTATGCCTGAGTGATGAGTGATGAGTTGTCCCCGGCGTTTCAGTGCGCAGCAGTGGAAAAGTGAGAAGTGAGAAGTGAGAAGTGAGAAGTGAGAAGTGAGAAGTGGAAAGTGAGAAGTGAAAAACCTTGTCTCCCGTGGAGGTCAGCGGACCTCATCGCCGTTGAGGTGGAGTGGCAGGCGCGGGAGGTGGCGTTTGTTCAATTCTCCATTCCTCATTCTCAATTTCCGGTTGTTGCGGGGTGCACCCGGGGGTTTGTTCGGGGCGTTTGGGGTTGAGTGTGCTTGAGGGATCATGGCGGATAGAAAGAAGGCGGTACTGTTGCGGATCTCCCCGGAGTTGTGGGAGAGCTTGAACCGATGGGCTCGGGATGAGCTGCGCAGCCTGAACGGGCAGATGGAGTTCATTCTGCGTGAGGCGGTGCGAAAGCGTTCCGGCCGATCCGCCGACCCGCCGGAGACCCAAGCGCCCGAAGAGCCGGAGCGGGAAGGTTAAGAGGGAATCGCCGGATCGGGTTCGTACTCGAGTTCAAAACCTGTCAAAACAAAGGGGGGCTGGCGGCGGCGACGGACGTGTGTTTCGGTCCCCAAAACCGAACCCGGTACGTTTTCACTATGGCAGGTCTGTTCAACCCCGCTGGGGTTGGAGGGGGAAGCCGGCCGGCTATCCGGCGGCGGCGCTGCGCTTTGCCGCCGGCTACTATTGTTCCTGGCCTTCGGCCAGAAGAGTCGGCAGCTCGGCTTCGGAAGGCAAGGTTTGCGTCTTGATCTGAAGGCCAAGTCTGCATCGTGAGGCCGAAGGCTTCGCACAGTAGTAGCCGGGGCCAAGCGCAGCGCGGCCCCGGTTCGCACGCCCCGCCTATTGCTCAAGGCTGAAAGCCTTGAACCCGCCCGTGCCGGACACAAAGCCTGACGCAAGAACGGACATGCACCTCGGTTCGCCCGGGGCCGTGACAGTATGGGCGGGTTGGCGTACCATGTGATGAATCGCGCGGCGGGTCGGCAGGTGGTGGTGAGCCGGCCGGAGGATGAGCGGGAGCTGGAGGCGGTGCGGCTTTCGATTCGCCGCGGCCGCCCTTACGGCGAGGCTGGCTGGTGCCAAAAACCGCGGCCAAGCTGGGCTTGGACAGCACGCTTTGCCCCGTCGGTCGACCGAAACTGCTGCCGGAGGCGAGATAGCATGGCTTTCGACCCCTTGTGATGGTCCCTTTTAATGGTCCGGCCTAATCAAGAAGTTCGTGCCATGGGAAGCGAAAAGATTGCGGGCCATTGCCCACACTGCCAGAATACCTTCACTGTCTCCGCGGACCTTGTCGGGAAACGAGCCAAGTGCAACCAGTGCGGTCAAGCGTTTAGAATCGCCCCTGCCGATCGCGTCCCTGCACCGTCTCCCACAGAGTCCGACCAGCCACCACGACCGGTCGCATCCGATCCATCGCCGCCGGCTCCGCCGGCTTCGCCGGAGGCAACGGCCTCGCCGGCCATGCCGAGGACGCTCCCAGGCGCAACGGAAGAAGCGCGGTTTACGCCCGCGTTGATGCTCAAGTCCATCGTCAACAGTATCGACGATGATGTTCGTTCAGCGAAGAGCTTCGTGCAAGCCAGGTTGGAGGCAAAGCGACTATCGCATCAAAAAAAGGCTGTCGAGGTAGAGCTCAATGCCGTATACGGGCAGATCGGGGCCAAGGCCGAACAGATCGGTCTTGGCCCCGATCTGCCCGCGTTCAGCGGGCTCGTCGCCAGTCGCAAGAAACTGACAGATGCCAAGGCCGTTCTGGCCCAGAGGACGGATGCCATCAAGCAGGGACAAGAGACCCTGCAGGCTGAGACGGACAAGCACACCCACAGCATCGCGGTTCTGGAGGCCGAGCACCGGCAGCTATCGGATCGTGCGGCACAGGCGAAGAGCGCCCTGGACTCGCTGAACAGGCAAGCGAACAAGATCGGCGGGGAGATCACGCGTCTTCAGATGGCATTGAATGCTCACGCAAACGGGACAGCGCAAGCGGAACCCGTCGAGACGATCAAGCAACGATTGGCGAATCACCAGCGAGATCATGCCGCCATCGAATCCCATTTGGCGTCATCCCGGGAAATCTTCGACAAAGCTTCGGTGGCGGTCAGGTCAAAGGATGATGA
>CAZEEJ010000028.1:0-40496 GCA_964511155.1 uncultured Planctomycetales bacterium
CGCCGGCGTTACGCCATCCGTTTGATCGCCCCCGGCCCACTTCACCGGGGCATCCATCCTCTTGACACGTCCCGTGCCGAACGGGCCGGAAAAGCCTCGGGCGAGTCATTGCAGCTTCATTACCCGCGATATAGTAGGGGGTTACGGTGCAGAAAACCTGCTCCCGAGGCCGGCGATGTCTGCTGACACGGATGGGACGATTGGGGGTACAGGCCCAGATCCGTCCGCACCTGGGCCTATAGCCCCAAACAGCCCAAAAGTGGCACTGTTTTCGGACGTAAGCCCTTGCCGCGGATTACTCGCTCCTCAAGGTGGCTCCCTTTCACCCGCCCAGCCCCGGATCCGTTCACCCGCCCGGCGACACTCACGATAGCGATCTGACGCGATAGCGCCGCCAAGCCGTTGGACGAACGAACCGCGTCCCCGAAGCCCTCACGCTGGCAAAAAGAGCCAGTCCCCGGACGCTCAACACGCACATTCATTCTGCAACGCTGGGAGAGTGTGAAGTCAGAGGCAAGCAACCACGTCTCGGGCAAGTGCCGCTCGACGTCACTGGCGGCGAGGTGGAGCGGCACTTGTCCGAGACCGCTTTTCCGCGCGTTCCCATTCCTCAGTCCCAATTCGTCGCGGCTGCAGCATGCAACTGGGGGTGTACTTTGTCCGCCCTCCGTGCTATGCTTGGCCCACCAAGTCCGGATTCGTACGGGAAGAGGAGCACCGGCGGAATGTCCGACGATTCGGCAGCACCCGCGCGAGTGCGGTGTGCCTCTCCACACGCAAAGTCCGGACGGCAGGACAGCGGCGGTAAGGTATGTGACCACTGCTTCAGCTCAGGCTGAAACAGAATCCCTGTCCGGATCCATGCCGATGGCACACGATGTATTTGTAAGTTATGCGAGCCAGGACAAGGCCGTCGCGGATGCGCTCTGTGCCGCGGTTGAGCAGCGTGGTATTCGCTGCTGGATGGCGCCGCGTGATATCCTGCCCGGCCACAACTACGGGGAGGCCATCATCGAGGCCATCAATGCCAGTCGCCTCATGGTGATGGTGTTCTCGTCGCACTCGAACCAATCACCGCAGGTGATGCGCGAGGTCGAACGAGCGGTCAGCAAGGGCTTGCCGATTATCCCCTTTCGGGTGGAAGACGTCGCGCCTTCCAAGGCCATGGAGTACTTCATCAGCGCTCCCCACTGGCTCGAGGCCCTGACCCCACCGCTGGAGCGGCACATCGCCAGAGCGGTCGAGATGATCGGTCTGTTACTGACGCACACGGTCGGACAGGCACCGGACGAGGGACCACCTGCATTACCCGCCCGTCGACCTTCCCAAGCTCGCGTTGTTCTCGGGGGGCGTCAGACACGATACGTCGGTCTGCTCGTGCTGACCATCATGGTCGTTGCCGCCGTGGTGTTTGGGTTGCGCGAGCTGCCGTCATCGACCCTCACGCAAAAGGAAACCAGTGCCTCATCGGCGCACCGCAGCGAGCTTGACCGGCTTTTGTCTGAAGGCCGCGATCGCATCAATGAGGTTCGCGGAGTGATTCCCCTTTCGCATGAAAGTCAAGGTGCCGCTTCCGAAGAGCTGGGGCGTCTGATGGCGCAACGCGATGCGGCGGTCAAAGCCCTGGCCGTATTCGAAAGGCGTCTGGCGGATCTCGATGAGGAATGGCGGCAGCATACTCCAGGCACCTTGGATGAACAGGAACGGCAGCGCCTGCGCGTCGGTACGGCGTTTTCCACCCCGGTCGAAGGCCGCGACTGGGCGACCTGGGAGGGTGAGGCCCATCGCCTGGCGGCGACCTGGGAGCAGGAACGCACGCGAGCAGATCGCCAACGCCAGGCCGCTATCGCAGAGCTGCGTGCGAAGCTGAACGAGGCCGCCCAAGCCATTCTTGCGGCAATGGAAGCCGCCCGATCCGGCTATGAGCTCCAGGACCCGCGTTTCCAGGAACTCGCAACGCTTCGGGAGCGGCTGCTGGCCCATATGAATGGTTTGCTGACCCTTCGCGGGCAGCTTGACGCTCGGATTGCCGCCACGGGCGAAGCGTCGGAAGAGTTGCACCAACGGATTCCTGCGACGACCGCGGAGCTGACCGAGGAGGCACGGGCAATGGAGGCCAAGGCCCGAGAGCTAACCGTGGTCGTGCTTGCAGCCGCAACGACGGAGGCCGACCGGCTTCGTCGGTCTGCTGCGTTGTTCAAGCTGGCTCATGAGGAGGCGATGTGGTACGTCTGCAACGACGCACAGGGCCGGCCGATCTACATCGACAGCCCGGCGGAGCGCGAGCGGCTCACAAGCGATGGGCGGGCGCCCTTCCTTTTCGATGATCCTGACCACAAGGTCCTGCTGACCACCCAGGGCGAGATCCGCTTCAGTGTCCTTCTTCCGCATGCCGGGTCTCTCGGACACCACTACACCTTCACCTCACGAGGACCATACGGTTTAGGCAACGTGCAAACCAGTGCACACAGTGGCCGCTTTCTGATGCACGCTGCCGGAATCAGGCTGGAGCACCTGCCTTGGCGAAAGGAGACCGAAAGCGACAGGCAGAGAGCCACCAAGGAGAGCGAAATGCGGGCTTCTCTTGCCGACCTCCTCAACCATCGCCCGAAACTGCAGGGTCTTGCCTTGAAGCCGGAGGATGTGACCGTTGAGTTCGATCCCATCTCCATCGACTTCACGGTGAGCAACAGAGGCATGGCTGAATTCGGGCAAAGGGTCGCCCGATGGATCTGTAATGGCTTTCGCATCAACCTGCGACCGATGGCGGATCAGTTGCCATCCGGGCTGCTTGGGCAGGGTGGGCAGGCCTACGCCGCCCAGGTTCAACATCTGATCCAGGCATGGGCCGGCACTCCCGCCACTTCGCCGCCAACCTCAACCGCGCCTGCCGAGGAAAGGATCCGGTAGGGCATCAACGCGTACCCGGGAAAGGTGAACGATGAACACACTGGACCACATTCATGAGAAGACCCGCGGTCGGGCGTTTGTACTGGTCGTCATGGCCTACAAGGACACGAAAACGCGGCAGGACAAGCGACAGAAGATCTTCGACATGATCCGCGAGGTGGTGGAACAGGAATTCAACCTGGCCTGCCTGCGGGCCGATCAGGTGTTGTCCTCCGGTCATGAATTGCTGTCGAAGATCCATCTTTTGATCGACCGTGCGGCGCTGGTGGTCGCGGAGATCAGCGACGCCAGGCCGAACGTGTTTTACGAGCTGGGCTACGCCATGGGGACGAAAAAGATCCCGCTCCTGCTGCTGGAGTCGAACCGGAAGGCGCCCTATGACTTGCAGGGTCTGGAGGTCTTCGAGTACGAGAACACGCTGGACGGCGTGGATGCGTTCCGCAAGAAGCTGACGGAGCATCTGCGCGTCCGGCTCAAGCCCGCCATGCCGGCACTTCGCGACATGCTGGCCGCCCCGCAGCCCATTCCCGCCTACATCGTGGCCAGTCCCAAGTATCCCGGAAAAAACAGCCGAATACAGGGCCAGGTCTTCGACTCGCGCACGTTCGGCGACCATCTGGGCATCCTCGGCCTGATTTCCGCCCTCGGCTCCATTTACGGCGATGCCACGGGGGTCGAGTTGGTTTCCGCCCAGCACGCTCCTCCCGATCTGCTGAAGCGCGATATCAACCTGTACCTGATCGGCTCGCGCAGGGTGAATCCCTTTACCGAGGACATCTTGAAGGGATTGCAGACCGGCCAGGCGATCCAGTGGTGCTTTGGCCTGCCTCCCGCGTGGAAGCATGGAGAGACCGGCGACTGGCCGGTGGCGCTCTACCGGCTCGATAAGGGGAAACGGGTCCACGTCTGCGGCGAGCTGGTCCGGGTGGGCCGGGCGAAGAAGGCCGTGATCTGGAAGTCGGACTATGGCTTGGTCATGCGGGGGCCGCATCCGGGGCGGAGTGGCCGGCTCGCGCTGATCATGGCGGGCGCACACAGCCTGGGCACCGCGGCGGCCGGCCTGCTGGCCACGCGGCCCAGATTGATCAAGGAGCTCCAGGAGAGCTTGCCGCCGGGAACGCTGGAGGACAAGAAGCAGGCCTTCTGGGCACTGGTCAAAGGCACATCCAGGCCCGATGATTACCTGCTTGATGAGGATGGCGTCAGCATCGTCGAGACCGGCGTGTACCGGTGAGGGGAGCGATCCTGATGCTGGGTGACACCAATCTCTCTGTCTCCTAGGCCAGCAGGGACAGGTTACGATCCGTCTGGCCGAGGACGAGCCGCCGATGATGAACGAGCAGACATCGAGGTCCGGTATACGCTGGGGCATCGCGGTCAAAGCCATCGTGCGCGACGCCCAGGGGCGGATATTGCTGCTTCGCCGGTCGGCGCGGTCGAAGCATTTTGCCGGCACGTGGGAGTTTCCCGGCGGGAAGGTCGATGCCGGGGAACCGTTCGACGCGGCCCTGCTGCGCGAGGTGGATGAGGAGACCGGCCTGACCATCGCCCTGGAAAAGGTGGCCGGGGCCACACACTATGAGATGCCCGCCATCCGGCTGGCCGTGCTGTTCCTCGAAGCCCGCCTCGAAGCGGGCGAGGTGCGCCTGAGCAGCGAGCATGACGCATACCGCTGGGTAGCCGTGAGCGAGCTGGCCGGCCTGAACATGAGCGAGCAGTTGCATGAGTTCATCGCAGGGTACCTTCAGCGGATCGGCCGGCAAGGCGAATGATCGGTTCGCAGTAACATTCGGATTCAAAACGAGTCGTCAGGGTGCGGCGAACAGGAGATCAACCATGGCACAGAAGCAGCATGACCGCGAACTGTGCAAGTGGCACCGGGAACAGGTTCGGGCCTACGCCAAGCACGAGCATCCCATCTACAAGCTGTACGCGGGGGTGCTGGAGGCCATGCTGAAGCATGCCTGCAACCAGCGAGCCCCCCTGGCGATCGTGCAGGCGCGGGCGAAATCCATCGCCAGCTTTGCCGGCAAAGCCATGCGGCAGCGACAGCAGATACCTGACCCGGCCCATCAGTTGACCGATCTGTGCGGGGGCCGGGTAATCGTGCACACGCGTGACCAGGTGGAGCAGATTTGCGAGTTCATCCGCGGCCGCTTCGTGGTACCGGAAACCGACGACGTAAGCACGCGACTCAAGACGGCCGAGTTCGGCTACTTGTCCATTCACTTCCTCGTCCAGTTGCGTCGGGACACGTTTGCGGGCATCGAACTGCCCCGGGAACTCGGCAGCCCGCGAGCGCTTCTCCGGAGGATCGGCCGGCGCACGGCGGAGATTCAGGTGCGTACGTTGCTGCAGCATGTATGGGCGGACGTGACCCACGATCGGATGTACAAGACACGGATCCGGGTCCCCGAAGCGTGGAAACATGCGGCGGCGCGCCAGGCCGCCCTGCTTGAGAATGCGGATCAGGAGTTCTCCCGCATGGTCAACCAGCTCGATGCCTACCTGCTGCATCATGATGCCTACATGACCGCGGCGGAGATGCGTGCGGAGATCGAGACGCTCGACCGCATTCTCGCGAACGAGAAACCGGACAGCCAACCAGGAACTGCACTGCAGATCGCCCGTCTTGCGAGGAGCCTTCGCGATTGGCCGGTTGTTTTGCGCTACCTGACTCCATTCGCGGACACTGCCCGATTCAAGATCCTCGTCGCTGACCGCTCACGAGGAGGAGATCGTGAAGTCATTGAGCTGGGCAGCATCCTGGCGGAGCTGGGGCATGCCCTGTGCGAGGCCCACCGCCGGCAGCCGGCCAGCGAGGCGTACCGGCAAGGGCAGAAGTTCCTGGAAACCGTGGGCCGGCCGGAGGAAATCGACCTGGCCAATCTTTCGTCACAGGACACGGGTCGCGACGAGCTGAGAGGTCGAGCACTCGCGTGGCTCGCGGAGTCATGCGACCATGAGACCGAGCCGGCACGCATGGCCTGCGATCTCTATAACAAGGCCTCCCTCTGCAATCCCACGGATCCGTATCATCTGGTTTCCTATCTGGAGCGTGAGGTGGCCTGGGAGCGCAGGCTCGATCTGCTTCGTCCGATGCGGTTTCAGATCGAGTCGGCGATCAGGACGTGCGCCGAGCATGCGGCGGTGCGTGTGGAGCTGCCGCGTGCCTACTATGTGACCGCCAAGCTCCACCTGCTCCTGGAGCGATACTACGAGAGCTTGGCGGCTTACGCGAAGGCGATACACATCAGCGATGACGAAGCTCCGATCGGACAGGAGCGCATGAAGCTGGCAAGGCTGCGCCGGGCCTTCAAGAAAGGGCCGCAGGAGTTGGAGTGGATCGATCGATTCCTGCTTGTGGCCTGGCACGGGAAGACATGGACTCTGACCCGGAAAGCCCAGCAAGCCGCGGAGGCCGCGCGTCATGAGTCCCAGTCCCTCGCCGGGCAACATGAAGAGCTGAAGAATGCCGGCGTGCCTGAGAGGACAAAGATCCGTGAGTTGGAGAAGCGCCTTGCCCGGGCCCAGGGCAAGGCGGCTCAGGCCGATGCGGAGGCCGCGGACTGGCAGAGAGCCGTGGATGAGATCACGAAGGACACGGAGCTTTGTCGTCTGCGCCGAAATCCCAAGCCATTCAGAGAGCCGATCGTGATTGTTGCAGGCGGCACGGACCCCGAGGTGCAGGAGCACATGGAGAGCTACCGGGAGCCGCTGAGGAAAGCATTTGCCGGATTCGAGGGTACGATCATTTCGGGTGGCACCGCCTCGGGGATTCCGGGGTTGATCGGGGACATAGCTGCCCGGGAGTTGCGCAGACGCGGCCGCCAGGTGATGGATGTGATCGCCTATGCTCCCTCGTTTCGGCGCAGAAGGGCGCCCGCCGACGCCCCGAAGGACAGACGATACACACGCCATATCGAGACCGATGGTGACTCGTTTTCTCCGCTGGAACCCCTGCAGAATTGGATTGACATGCTGGCCGCGGGCATCTCGCCTTCGCGGGTGCGGCTGTTGGGCATCAACGGCGGCCGGATCGCGGCCTTTGAGTATCAGCTTGCCCTGGCCATGGGGGCAACCGTTGGGATCGTGGAATGGAGCGGTCGAGCGGCCAACGACATTCTGCCGGATGTGGATTTCTGGCCGCCGGGGAGATTGCTTCGCCTTCCCCCGGATCCGATGACCCTGCGGGCGTTCGTCAATCCGGGCCATTCGGCGCTCGATGCCGGGCAGATTGAACAGGCCGGTCGAGTCGTCCACCAGGAATACCTGCGCAATACATTACCCAAAAAGGTGGCGCCAGCGCTGCGCTGCTGGGAGCACCTCCCCGAGCCGTTCCGGGACTCGAACCGGCAACAGGTCATCTATGCGACCTCGGTTCTGCAACAGTTCGGCTATTGCGTAGGGCCGTGGACCCGGGGGGCATCCTTGATCGCTTTTCCCGATAAGGAGCTGGAGCTCATGGCGGAAATGGAGCATGGGCGGTGGAACGTGGAGCGGCTCGCGGCCGGCTGGCGGTATGACGTGAAACGGGATGATGATAAGCTGAAGCACGACTGCCTTGTCGCCTGGCGCGATCTGCCCGATGAGATCAGGCAGTATGACCGCGATGCGGTGAGTAGCTGGCCGGCCATGTTCAAGGCGGCCGGCCTGGCCGTGCACGCGTGCGACCGCGGGACCACGCACCCGGCACGGCCTACACGGGCCGTCACCAAGCGCGGCAAACGAAAGGGACACTGAGATGTACCAGCCCTCTCCCATTGATACCTCGCTCGTGACGCTCCCGCCGGAATTGATCGTGCTGACCGAGCGGCTGGCGGAGAACGCCCACGACGTCTGGGCTGCCCAACGCCTCAAGGACGGGTGGACGTTCGGGCCGGCGCGCGACGATGCGAAAAAGCGGCACCCGTGCCTGGTCCCCTATGCCGATCTGCCCGAGTCGGAGAAGGAGTACGATCGCCAAGCGGCCATGGAGACGATCAAGGCCATCGTGACCCTGGGGTACCGGATCGTGAGGTGACGCCCGGGAACCGAGGCAGACACCAAAGGCGCGCGTGATGGGCAAGCAACGAATCCTGTTTATCAGCTACGCACACGAGGATCAGGCCTGGCTCGAGTGCATTCTCGACGAGTTCCGCAAGCAGGCCGACCCCGATCTGGTGGAAACGATCTGGACGGATAAGCGCGTCCAGGCGGGGGAGGACTGGAAGAGGGAAATCGCAAAGGCTCTGGCTCGCGCCAGGGTTGGATGCCTCATTGTCTCGAACAGCTTCCACGATTCCGATTTCATCCGCAACCTGGAACTCCCCGAGTTGTTGAGCCTGTACGACCAGGGCCGCATCTATCTCACCTGGGTTCGGGTGGACAACGCGGACTACCGGATGGCCACCTATGGGAAGGTACAGTCGCTGATTCCGCCACACCCTCCCCTCGATCAGTTGCCCGCCGATGAGCGTCAAAAACGGCTGGGGGAGGCGGTCACCGGACTGATCGGCATGCTTCAAGGGCGACGTGCTCAGCACGAGGCGGAGGGCGGCCTCCGGCACCTGTGGCGAGCCGCGTTAGGAACCGCTGGCCTGGCGCTCTGCACGCTGATCATGTTCCTGTCGACCATTATTGCCGAATGGCGGCCGGAACGCACCGAAGTACTTCAGCTTCTGCACCAGTCGAGTTGGATCGGCTACGAACCGGCCCGCTTCAACCCGGCCGTACTCGACAGCACCACCGAGCCGGAGATCATTCGCGAACTGGCGACGCTCCGCGAGGTCGGCTTCACGGGCATCGTCACCTACGGGAGCCGACCGGATCTCGCTTGCATCCCGCGGTTGGCCCACGAGCATGGCTTCAAGGTGATCATGGGGGTCTGGAATCCCCTCGACGACAACGAACTCCGGGTTGCTTATGACAACCGGCAATACGTCGACGCCTATTGCGTGGGGCACAATTGCCTGAGCGACGACACAGGGCTCACCTTGTGCAGCGAAAGACAGCTTCAACGTGCCTTGCGCTGGCTGCGCGAGCGTACCCGAAAACCGGTGGCGACGACACAACTGGCAAAGCAATACACCCCCGAAGCAAGCCGGCTGAACACGATGGGCGATTTCCTTTGTCCAGACGTGCATCACGCTTACAGCCTGCACGACCTCGATGGGGATATCCGGACGACCGTCGGCGAACTCAAACGAATTGCGGCGATCGCCGAACGATTCGACCAACCGGTGATGGTCAAATCCCTGACGTATCCGGTGCGCAACACGCTTCAGGAGGAGCCCGACTACCATCGCCAGGCCGACTATTTTGAGGGAGTTGTGAACGCCATCCGCGATCCGTTGTCGGGAACCCGGATTCCCGTGGCCCTCGTCGCGCACGGCGCTTTCGATTCACCCTGGAAGCAAGGGGGCAGCTTTCTGCCCTGGGATCCGTACACGGGGTTGTTCCATGCCGACGGGAAACCGCGGGCAGTGGTCGGCCGTTGGATGCGGCTGCGGAGGGTCGCCGGATGAACCACACGAAGAATCCCGCGTTGGTATTCCTGCCGCTGGCCGCGATGATTGCCTTCACCGTCTTTCTGGGCGTACCGTGGATGCGACGGGTCGATCTGCAGGACAGATCGTTGGCCTGGTTGAGCCTGGTGAACATGGCCATCTGGTGGGCTGTGCTGTGGTGGTCGCTCCACCATCTGACGTTCCGGTTTACGTCGCTCTTTCGCCGGGCCCGGCCTGCCTCGGCGCTGACGGAGGATGCGACGCCTCGTTTTGTGGTTCTTTATCCGACGTGCGACGACTTCCAGTGGCAGGCGTGCTACTCGTGTTGTTCGCAGGATTACCCCGCGGATCGGTTTCGCGTTGTGATTTGTGATGACAGCCGCGACCCCGCATTCGTCGCACGCATCGACGACTTCCATTCCCAGTTTCAAGAAGTCGAGGTTCTCCGCCGATCCGACCGCCGCGGGTTCAAAGCCGGCAATCTCAATGCCGCATTGGAGAAGGTGGGCGGGGACGCCGGGTGGGCGATCATCGTTGATGCCGACCAGCACTTGCCGCAGGATTACTTGAGGCGGTTCGCAAGTGTCGTCGCGCGCACACAGAATAACGTCGGCTACATCCAGGCACGGCAGATCTCGGATCACGAATTGCCGGTCCCGTCGACCCTGTTCCAGGAAGCTCTCGGGAATGAGATCGAGGTGTTTTACTCGTACGACCTTCCGCTGCGCGCGACCTACGGCTTCCTGCCGATGATCGGCCATGGGGCAGCGCTGCGGTTGAGCGCCTGGCGGGAGGTTCCGTTCCCCGAGGTGGTCTCCGAGGACTTTGCCATATCCATGGAGATGCGAAACCGGGGCTGGCTGGGAGCGTACGCGGCCGAGGTCCAGGCCTGGGAATCGTTTCCCCCTTCGTTTGGCGCCTTCCTGATCCGCTTCCGCAAGTTTGCCGGCGGGACCGCGGAACTGGTACGCCGACACTTTCTCAAGTTCCTGGTCGGGCCGGCACGGTTCACCGAGAAAATCGACATGACGATGCTCTTCGGCTGGTACGTGCTGATGCCCCTGATCTTCCTCAACGGCTACTTGAGCGCCTATGTGTGTCACCGGTATTGGGAGATGCGGATCGCCGCCCTGCACCCGGCATTGCCCTACGTCTTCGTCGTGATGTTCATGTCGCCATTGCCGGTGCTCAATTCCGTGTCGCCGAACCTGTTTCATGCGCTGCGGCAATACATGTGGACCACGGCGATCTACGGCGCCGCGTTGCCGATCGCGGCTTGGAGGTTCTCGATTCACCTGCTGCTCCGGCGCCGACCATCCTTCGACCGCACTCCCAAGGAGGGACGGGCGCCCCAACTGACCTGGCAACTCCGAACCGCGATGCTGGCCTTGGGAATCGCGACGATTGTGCTGGCTGTTCGCTGGTATTCACCTTTCACGCCCGTGCTATGCGGCCTGGGCATTGCGTATGCGGGGATTCCCTTGTTCGAACGCCTGAATGAGAGCTCGTTCATGGGAATCGTGGCGAGGCTGGTCGTTGCCCTCCCCGCGGCGGCGTATGTCTACGCGCTGTGGCTGATGTGGCAATGGTATAGGGTTTAGGTCTCCGGTGGCGGAAGATCTGTACCGAAGCTCTGGTGGCCGAGTGCATGAGGCCTCACCGCAGCCGTCGGATCCCGGCCCGGCGTTGTGTGGGCGACGCTGTTGGCTTCGGATGAGTGTGTCCTGCTTGCACGCCATTGTCGGATCAGTAGCGTTGCCAGGCCTCAACCCCTGATCCCTCAATGGGGCTTCAGGGATAGCATCACGAGTTTCTCATGCGGTGGGCGTTTTGCGGACTGTGCGATGAGGTTGCGACACACGCGCAGGGCTGCGGCAACCTGCGAGTGGTCCTTGTTCCGTTCCGCCTTCGAAGCGAGCATGGACCACGGAACGAAGTGATGTCTCCGCTTATTCTCCGAGGCATCAGACGGGTTACGCCGGCCCAGCGACCATCCGGCAAGCAGACGCTCGGCCATCCATCGGTTGTGCTCCATCCTCGCGATGATGATGCGCTGTCTCAGCGACACGGAGTCGTAACCAGTCGGCTCGACAGTATGATAACCCGCTTTCTTTCTGGCCTCGGCCTCGCTCGCTGGAATGAGGCAGAGATCGAGCACACGGAGTTTAGCATTGATGTGCATTGCCGCGGAGAGGTTGCTGTAGCGCTCCCACGGGCGGAGTTGTTCCCATGTCGGCACGCCGGATCCGCTGGCAGCCGGGGGTGGAGCGGCTGAATGGGTCTTGGGCATTCCGACTCCGGACGGCGCGTTCGACGCGGCGCCGCCCTGCTGCTGCAGAAAATCGCTGGCGATCGCCTGGGCGATCTGCGCGACCGGATCAGTCGTGAGCTTATCGTAGGTGCACGAGATCGAGCAGTCGCCGAAGGGAATGAGGTCCGCGCTGAATGGGTCGGTGGGGGCCGTCAGCGCTGTGAGCATCGGTCGGTTCGGAACGAACGGAAAGATGGTGATGGCGTGGTCGCGATCCTGGCGGGCCTGGCCGCTCTGCTTGAGCCGCATATCCAACTCATCGCGCAACTGCACGGCCCTCAAACAGTTATCCTCGTCATCGGCGTTGCAGATGAATACCATCGGCCGAACGGTCGGTTCACTGCTCAGATCGACGAGCCGTTCGACCAACTGGGGGCTCGTGGTGCCCGCGGGATCAAGCACGAAGCCGCCATTGCACACAAAACGCACGCCGCGGTCGGTATCGGCGGGATTCTGCGCGTCTTGAACGTGTACGCCGAACTCCCACCGATCGAGCCGCGGATCGGGCATCCAGGCATTGTCTGCCGCCGATGGGTCGTAATCCGCGAACTCAGCGGCCGCTGATGGATCCCGCTGCTGCAGCTCGGCAGCCGCTTCCTGAACGATCGTCCTCGTTGGAAAGAGGGCGCTTCGCTCCTGCTTGAAGCGCTTCAGCGCCCCCTCCTCCTCCGGCCCGTACACAATCGTCATCCTCGACCGCCGAAGGTTCTCGAAGTGCGACAACTCCGCCAGGTGCAGCGCCAGCCGCTGTCCGACGTCGCCGAACCCGATGATCACGAAGTGCGCAACCTCGAACGCCGCCCCGGCCTGTCGGGTCTCGACATCGCCCCGCAGGGCGGGCCGCAGCGGACGTCGCTCCAGGATGTGCGTGTCGAACAGGTCCTGGATCGACCGATCCGCGGCATTGAACGACCGCCATTCGATGCCCCCGGATCTCAAACGCTTCGGCAAGGCATTGGACAAATGGGTGGATGCCGTCGCATCCTGCTGGCGTTTCATATAAACCACAATCGCGTCCAGGGCCGGTCGATCCAGATGCATCGACACCTTCAGTAACGCCGGCCGCCCTCCCGGGTTTGCCTCGCTGGCCCCCTGCTCTTGCTCCTCCAGCACCGCCAACAGGTTATACGCTGCCTCGAGGTTCTGCTCGTCCGAGCCGCTCACGAAGAATACGTGCCGGGCACGACCAGCGCCCACCAGCCGCAGCACGCTCTTGCGCGTCGAGTCGCCCACCCACACCAGCGCTCCGTGCTCCTGTGCCGCCGGGATCGCCACGTTCTCGGCGCTCCGCTCCACCACAACCACCCGCTCGCCCACCTCGCAGCACGCCTTCGTCAGCTCACGCCCGATCCGCCCCAGCCCGCAGATCACCACATGGTTGCGATAGAACCGTAGTCGCAGCCGTTGCACCGGCTCTTGGAAGAGCTTGACGATCACCTCGAACGCCAGCAGCAGCATCGCCGCCAGGCCCGCCGTCCGCCCCAGACGGCTCACCAGCGGCTGATCCGCCGTTGGGGTTGCCTCCCAGGTGATCTCCCGCACCCCCTCATACAGCATGTCCACAAATTGCCCGACCGATCCCTGCCCGTAAGCCGCTTGCCCGCCTGGGGCACCAGTCACGATATACGCGCTGGCGGTCCCAAACATAAGCCCGGCCCCCAACACACCGACGACCATCCACACCCGCTTATGTGCCAAAAACACCGCCGTCTGCCTGAGCCCCCTCGATACGCCATGCGCAGCCCCGACGCCGGGGTAGAGCACGCCAACGAATACCCCCGTCACCACACCCAGCAGGCCCAGCGACCACACGATCAGCACTACCGTCCAGATGTCAATTCCAAGCATGTATTCACTCCCTTCACCACAGTGCGATCGCCCAAGGTCGGCTGAGGTCGCGCTGATGAAGATCTCCGGACGAGGCGGGCTCATCGGGTGTGCTCCTCAACGTGACCGAGTTGAATGGACAAGTCTGCACTCCGAAGCTGCCGCTATCCAACTTAACGTGCCCACCGGCTTGCGTCCACAGCCGGTTGCTGTTGCCCGGACTTGGCGTCAGAAGGCCAAACTGTCGCCGGGGCGGCATCCGCCTGTGTCCTCAGGTATGGCCCGTCTGACGCTTTGCGGCGGAGGGCGGATGAGGATACCCCCCAGTTGCATTTTGCAACCGGAGGGAATGGAGAATGAAGAATGGAGAATTGAGAAAAAGCCACCTTCCATGCCTGCCGCCCCACCTCACCACCAGTGAGGTTCGTCGGCATCCACGGGAGACACCGTTTCTCACTTCTGACTTCTCACTTCCCACTTTTCCCGCATTGCGGAATGCAACTGGGGGGTATATGGTCACGGTCGAAGGGCGTCTGGTGTCGTCCCGTCGCGCTCGGAACGTATGAGTTCGAGGATATCTCCCATGCAGCACTCCAATGTCGGCATCAATGTCCTGGCTCTGCTGGTGGCAATCGGAATAGGGTCCGCCAGCGGCAGCGGCGACTCGCAGGGCTCTGCGCCGGTCCCCAATATCACGACCATCCGCATGGCCCATGGGTACGTCATGGAACTGCACCTGGATCCCGCCAGGGCCGCTTGGGCACAAACGGGAGAGTACTCCGCTGTGGTCCTCAAACGAGATGGCGCGGTGCTCAAATCGTTCACCTCCTTCCTGGACGACCGCCTCGCTTTCTACAGCCTGCCGGCCTTGAATGGGACGGAACCCTTGCTCAAGGCGGTGGACCAGGACATCAACGGCGACGGCGTCCCCGACGTCGTGGTGCGCGAGTACACCGGCGGGGCGCACTGCTGCACGATCGATCACCTTTTCTCATTGGGCCAAGACGGGCTGCGGCATATCGAGCTCCATCACGGCCACGGCGATCCCGACCTTCCAGGCGGCCGGTTCATTCAGGCGGACGACGACCCGGCCCTGGAGGTCCGAACCCTGGAATGGACCTTCGCCTACTGGTACCTGCCGTTCTCGGCATCGCCCGCCCCCGAGGTCATTCTCGATTACCGCTCGTTCGAGAAATCGCTCCAGAAGGAATACCTCCTGCACATCAAACGCATCAAGCTGCCGACGAAACGGTGGCAAGCCATGCTCGAGCGCGCCCGGGAGTTGGCTAAGGCTCAGCCCGGTCCGATGCAACCGGGCCAGTTCTCGACCCTGCTGGCTGATGTGCTGGATCTGGTGTACGGCGGAAACGCACACGCCGCCCGGGAGTACCTCGCCGTGGCCTTCGCGGGCCGGGAGCGTGACAAACTGGTCTTCCTGATCGAGTTTGGCATACAGTTCAGCTCCAGCTCCCATGTTGCCGATCTCCTGCGATTGAACAAAGCCCGTACCATTGGCGAGTTGCTGGCCGGCGACGATGCAGGCACGGCCGCACTGCCCTTGGGCCCGCATTACGATCACCCCCAGGCGGAGCCAGGCGACTTCCCTTGAGGTACACGGCATGGCGCCGGCACCGCAGGTTGTCTGGCCCGTTCGGAAGATTCATCCGGGTTTCCTCCTGGCGCGATCGGATCGGTCAGTGTGCGTGACACACAATGGCCGGTCTCAAACTCGCTCCGTACGGCGAGCCACGGCAAGGCTGCGGCGGTTAAGAGGGCGTGCCCGCCTGGGAGGCTGGCCGCGAAGCGACCAACTCGAGGTGTACCGGCCGCGCTGCCTGTGTATGGTCGTCGGCACTATCGCCGCGGACCGGAGGAACTCCAGGGCGCCCCTCCGGGCTCCATGTGCACAGTGGACCCCAAGGAACGGGGAAGGGAATAGACGGCCCCCAAAAAACTCGATTCAAACCACCGCCGTGCGGCCGCAATCCGGCTGCACTTGCTCCCCGGGTCGAAGCAGGAGCGGCTGAATCAGGAGGCGGATCTGCCGCTGGGCGGCCGCAAGCGTCGAGACAACATGAGCGGGTGCGCCACAACCGAGGCGCTCCTTCGCCTTGGTCATGTCGCCTTGTGCATCCCAGAGGCCCACTACCAGAGGCACTTCCGGAAAGCGAGCGTTCACACGCCGGCACACGTGCCGCGCCCGCATCACCGCGGTCGGCGGTGTGGCGGAAATGCACACCACGTTGTCCTGCTTCCGCCGGAAAAGGGATCGCCACTGGATTCCACTGTTGATGCGATGTTCCTCAGATAACCGGAAGCCAAGGCCACCGGGCAAATACTCAGCGGGTCTCGCGAACGAAGCGCCGCGTTTTCAGGTCAGAATCAGCGGTAGTTCATCGAGCAGGCGATGCGCTTCCCCGTCACCGCGGGAATGACCGCAACGAAAAAAAGGTAGTCTGAATGTTGGCCGCACTCGGGCCGCGGTTCATCGGACAACGCACACGGCGAACTCAGGATCCCGGCGGCTTCCACGGCTCGCCCTGATTGACCGCCATGAGGGCCTGGACGCGGTCCATGTGCCGGGCGATCCGGCTGTCGGCGGTGAGATCCCACAGGTTGGTGTCCATCAACCGCAGGGCAAGCGTCGCGGTGATCCAGCCGTGGCCCCAGCCTGCCTCCAGGCACCAGGCGCCCCAGCCCGCGTCGCCCGAACTGGCCCAGAAGTCCCACTGCCGGAAGTCGAACGCTCGGAACCAGCCGCCGCTCAGGTACGGCCAGCGCTCGCTACGGACCTGGATGCGGCAGAGATAATCCGCCAGACGGTCCTCGGCCTCCTTGACGCGTGCGTCGCCCGTGACGGCGTACGCCTCGCGCAGGGTCCACAACGCAAAACCCGTCTCGTAAAGCTGGTCGCTGGCCGGGTCGCCGTTCTCCTGGATCAGCGGCACCTCGCGCGTGCCGTACTCGGCGTTGGAGGTCGGAGCCAGGTAGTGCCCGCTACCGGTTGTGCCGAGGATGATCGCGATAGCCCCGGAGGAATCCTGATGGGCGAGGAGGTCGTCGATCATGCGCTTCAGCCAGGCCCGGTGCTCGGGCGTATCCTCGATGCGGACCAGCCAGGCCAGCGGCAGGATCATGCGGGCGCGTTCCAGGTTGTTGCGCCACAGCCAGCGGTCGGGGTAGGCCTCCATGGTCAGGGCGATGGCCGACCGGGCCTTGTCGAGAAACTCGCGGTGGCCGGTGCGGGCGTAGGCCCAGAGGTAACAGGCCCACAGGGCGGACTCGTAGTGCGGCGAGGGGTTCACGCGCGGCGTATCGTGAAAATACTTCCAGCCGTGTTGCTCAAGCTGCGGCACGTCGATGCGGTTGCCACGGAAGCCCTGCGGGCCGGTGGTGCGCAGGTTGGCGAGCAGGGCCTGAAGCACGGCCGCGTCCCAGCGTTCGTCGCGCAGGCAGGCGGCGGCGGCCAGCGTGGCCAGGATCGCCCGGGCGTTGTCGTCGCCGTAGGTGGCCACCAGCCAGGCGGGCGCCACCTCGCCCCAGGCGATGAACCCGAACGCCGGATGCGTCGGCTCACTCCGCGCGCCGCGCCGGGCGGGTGCGGTCACGAAGGTGTAGTCGAGCAGGTTGGCCGCCACCTTGCCGCTGCGCTTCTCCTTGTGCAACGCCCAGTCGAAGGCAAAGCACATGGCCGACTCGGTGTTGCAGTCGTTGCGGATCACGCTGCACCGGCGCTGACTGCCGTCCGGCTGAATGGCCGACCCGTACCCTTCCAGAATGCCGCAGGTGCCATCACCGATGGGCTCAGCCCCCGTCGGTGGCGGCAGGGTCCACGTCGAAGCGAGCAGCAACCGGTGGATCTCCGCCTCCTGCGCGGGGTGAACCAGCAGGTGACCATCCACCAGCCATCGCACGGCGGCCTTGAAGGCGCGGCGTTCGGCATTCTCGGGACGCGGCTCGTCACGGGCCAGCGCCGGCTGCAGGGCGGGTACGATGTCCAGCGCGGGTGGGTTGCCGGGCACCATTCGTGCAAGGATCAGCTTCCAGAGCGCAGCCCATTCGGCGGCAGGGGCGAAGCGGCCGGTGACAAAGCGGCTCAACGCGGTCGCGGCAACGGTCACGTTTCGCCCCGGCAGATCGAAAAGGATCGGGAAACCCGGCTCGGGCAGACCGAAGACCGCGCGGTCATAACCCGCAACGCGCCCCAGCACCAGATGCGGATCGGCCGCCTGCATGGGCACGAAGTGGCAGCCGTGCGGCGCCAGGATGCGCAGCTTCGGCAAGCGCGGGGCGAACGCATCCGACGCGACCACCAGCCGCTCCCACACCGCCTGTTGCGGCTTGCCCACCTCGAGACCCGGCAGGCTCGCGGGATACTCGATGTACAGACGGAGTTGCTTGGCCGCGGCCCGATCGAGCAGATCATCCGCGAGTTGCGTGGGACGCTCGGGGTAGCCGTTGGCCAGGATCATCACCGTACCGCCCGCCGGCGCTGCTGCGATCGCCGCCTCCGCCGAGTCGTACCGCGGCCACCGCGTCCCGCCACGCGCCAACGCGACATACAGATCGTTGTCCGCCGAACACACCATCACCAGCGGTCCGCCCGACGGTGGCCGCGTCTCGCCGTCCGCCCCTTGGGCAACACTCATCACCAGGGCCAGGCCGATCAATGCCCTGAAACGGGCCGAACCTCTATCACGCATGTTATCCCACCTTCGCATCAAGGCCGCCTCCCCGTTTGCCCAAACCGTCGCCCCGTGCGGACCTCCGCCGCACGGCCCCGGACTGCCCATCCGTCGTAGCGGCCGCCCCCCGTGGCGGCCGGCGTCAGATTATACAAAACCCAACCAACGGTGCCTATCCTCGCCGAGCCCCACGCACGCAAACGCAGAACGCAGAACCAACAGTCAGGGGTGTTTGACAGGACTCCAGCGAGTGACCATAATAGGCATATGCCTACTGCCGCCATCTCAGAGCTGAAGGCCGCACTCAGTGAGTACCTGGACCGCGTACGTTTGGGGGAAGAAATCCTGGTGACTGATCGCGGCGTACCCGTAGCCAGACTCGTGCCGCTCTCGATGGCAACGGGCGAGATGGCCGCCGTGGACGCCCTTGTTGCTGCAGGCTTGATCGTTCCCCCGCGGAGGGGCGCATAAAGGGGCGCATAAAGGGGTCAGAAGCCATTGACATGGGATGTGCGGGGGGAGGTGGATGAGGGCATGGCAAGACGACCACGGACGGCGTTAGCCCGGCCGGGGAACACGGAATGGCTTCTTCCCCCCTTTAACCTCCGTTTCACCTTGACGTGCCGTCCTTATCGGCGTTTATCGGCGTGCATCGGCGGTTCGCCACTCCTTGGGCTGCGGGCACAACCCGCGCTGCGGCCGGCACGGTTGAAAACGGAATGCCTTCCGACGCCTTGTATCCACCATGACTTATCTCCCGCATCAGGGTTGAACACGTTGCCCGGCCAGTGCGACCAGGTCGCGGACCGCGGCATGCGCGGCGGGGAGGTCGCGGAAGTCCTCCCAGTTGTAGACACAGATCAGGCGGCACTCCTTGAAGCCCAGCGTAGCCTGGAAGCGCTGGCGCCAGCCGGCCTGGTCAGTGGCACCACGCCACCACTCCGAGGCCGCCCACTGCCGGCGGCCGGCCGAGTCCAGGTCGGAGCCCAGCGAGCCGTTGAATGCCGGGTCGTGACTGTAGAAGCTCCAACCCGGGATGGAATAGTCGTTCATGGCCGGCTTGAACGACAGGTGGTTGTACCAGGGGGCGTAGGTGCCGCCCTGATGGGTGAAAATCAGATGCCGCGGGATGCCCCGCCGGTAGGCCGCTTCGCTCAGCCGCTCGAGGTACTGGTGCACGACCTGCTCGATGTCCTCTTTGGTCAGGGTGCCGCTCTGCTTGATCCCGCTGGTGGAGACGGCGGCGTACCCGAGCGGCGGAAGGCCCCACGTCCACCCCTGGAGCGGGTTGTGCAGAGCACCGCTCGGATCGTTGGAGGGGTCGCTGGGCCACTGCTCGAGGTAGTCGTTGCCGTTGTGATGGTAGTAGGCGTTGACGTTGATCGAGGCTTCCCAGCCGACCTTCAGCCCGCCGAACAGATACTTCCGGTTGGGCGGCAACGCCCGATACCACTCCCGCACGATGGGCACGAGCACGTCGTAGCGGGCCCAGTGTTCCGCCAGCAGGACCGGCGAGGCGATATTCGGCGCGGGGCGGACGCGAAGCTGTTGGCCCCAGTTGCGCCAGCCGATCTTGACGGCCGAATCCGGGCTCCAGCCGGTCCATTCCACGTTGTGCCGATTGTTCAGGTTGAAGCCCGGCAGGTTCGGATCCCACCAGTTCCACAGATCCGGCCGGTTTTCCCACCAGTTCTGCCCGTCGAGCGTGATGAGCACGGGCAGATCCGCAGCCACGGACGCGTTCAGCAGATTCTGCAGCGATTGCGCGAGCGTGGCGACGGGGGTCTCCAGAATCGAGAACGGGAAGTGCACGCCGATGCGCAAACGGTCGTTGCCGCGCGTGCCGACGGTCTGCACGATCGCTTCGCAGGAAGCCGCCGTAAACGTGGCGGGGAAAACCTGGTTCCACGCCATCGGACCCACGGCCGTCGGGCTCTTATTGAAAAAGATGTACTGGGACAGGTCGCCGGCAGGAGGAACCTCGTACGTGCTCGCCCCGGTCATGCGTTCGCGGAGCGCGGCCACATCCAGCGCATCGCAGCAGCCGTCGCCGTTGAGATCGCAGTCCACGCAGCCGGGCCCCGTCGGCGGCAGGCAGGGATCGCCCAGACAGGCCTGCAAGTGCCCGAAATCTGACTGGTCGACGTCGCAGTCCCCATCGAAGTCCGCGGCCGCAGTCTCCACAAACAGCGTCACGGTGATCGTCTGGGGCGGGTTCCCGACGTTGCCGTCGCTGGCATATACCGTAACCGTCGCGACGTGCGGCCACCACGGCCGGAGCCCGTCGCCGTCGCCGTAAGACAGAGCGATGCTGGCCTCCTCACCGGCGGAGACCCCGACATGCGGGTGGACCGTCAACCACGGTTGATCTACCTCGATGGCATAGTGCAACTCGCCCACACCGGTGTTCTTCACCGCAAGCACATCATCCGCCGGCGCCTCACCGCAGTGAATCGTCTGGTCGATGGTGGTACGGTTCAAACCGATCATCGGGCCCTGCCAGGGATTCTCGACCGACGCCCGCACGACGTCCAGGTACAAGAAGCCGCTGTCCTTGCGGATGCGGAAGTCCCCGTTGACGACACCCATCTGCTGGCGGTTGCCGAACCAGGCGTCGGTCACTTGAAAGGTGTGCTGCTTCCAGGTGTTCGTT
Organism: uncultured Planctomycetales bacterium; assembly: GCA_964511155.1. Taxonomy (GTDB): domain Bacteria; phylum Planctomycetota; class Phycisphaerae; order UBA1845; family PWPN01; genus JAAYDF01. Next base: position 20,875 of record CAZEEJ010000028.1, read on the forward strand.
CCGGTGATGGCCACGCTGCCGCCGAACTTGTACGCGCCGTTGAGCGGGGGCGAGGAAAAATCGGACGAGTCGTATTCGAGCTGGATGGCCCCCGAGCCCGCGTCGTAGTAGATGATGGTCACGTACACCACGGGCCGACTGCCCTGATAGGCCCACGCGTCATCCACGGTGAAGTAGAAGAACAGGTCCTTGGGATAGCCCGGGCCGGGATCGACGTTGCGCCGGCAATCCCGGCCGCCTGCGGTGACGGGAATGGTGTTCCCGTCGGCAAACTGCGGATGAACCAGGCCCTCGGCCACATCCGATGCGCCGAGGTCCACGTGAACCTCGGCCCGGACAAAGCTCGGCCGACAGAGCCCCAGCATGAAGGCCACCAGGGCCAAGCTCGTGGATCGTAACACGATGCTCACCTGCTGCCGCCCTTCTCCCGTGATCATCAGTTCATCGCTTGAGCATGGGCATGCGCTCACCAGATGACCGGAGCGACCGCAGCCGCACACGCAACAATCCCCGCCGCTCCCTGCAAGTCGCCCCTCGCGTCAGGGCGCGGTGCAGTCGGGGTCGCCGGGGATCTCCGGGCCGGTCATGCAACGCCTGAAGAACACCACGTCGCTGGACTCCACCCAATCGTTGCCGGACAGATCGACCAGGCCGCACATCGGATCGCTGAACGGAGCGATGCTGCCAAGGCGCAACTGCAGGCCGGCGAAGTCGTCCAGGTCCACGTCCCCGTCGAAGTCGAAGTCGGCCGGTACGCGCGGCCGGTCGATGGTCAGCGCCGCGGCTGCGGAAGTCGCACTGCCGCACCCGCCGGTGACCACGCAACAGTAGCCGGCCACGTCAGCCAGGTCGGCATCCGAGATCGTCAGCGTCGCAGTGGTGACGCCGCTGTAAGCTCCGCCGTTGACCAGGTTCGCACCGTTCTTCTGCCACTGGTAGGTCAGCGTGCCGTCGCCGGTGGCCGCCACCGCAAACTGGACCGTCTCTCCCTGGGTTACCGTCTGACTGGCCGGATTCTGGGACACGACCGTCGCGGCACGGACGGTCAGGGCTGCGGCGTTGGAGGTGACCGCCCCTCCGTTGTTGGTGACCCGACAACGGTACGCCCCCGCATCGGCGGAGGCACACGAAGAGACGTTCAACGTCGTGGTCGTTACCCCCTGGCACTGGCCACTCTCGGCCAGATCCGCACCGTCCTTCTGCCATTGGTAGGTCAGCGTCCCCTCACCCGAGGCACCGACCGCGAAGCTCGCGCCCCCGCCCGGGCACGTGCTCTGCGCCGAAGGATGACTGCTGATGGTCGGCGGCGGCACCGCTCCGTTGAGCAATACCCATTTGACCGCATCCGCCCGCAGGACCGTCCCGCCCCCCGCCTCGGTGGACCCGGTGGTCGTGAGCGTGACGCCGTAGGAAACGCCGCTGGTCAACGTGTATTGCCCGATACTGTTCCATTGGGTCGAATAGCCCGCGTTGGTGTTCGCGTTTTGATCCACATACCGATCGGTCGAGCCGCCGGCGTGGCTCACGATGTGACGGGCGCTCGACGGAGCGTTGGTCGACCAGGGCCCGGTCACGTAGATTTCGTAGGTCCCGGTGGCCGCCGCGGTATACGAGAAGGTCGCATTCCGGTCCGCGGTGCTGATATAGGCGTACCGGCTGCCAATGCCCGGCGTGACCTCCGGTGCGGCACTCTTGCCCGTGCTGTCCGACCAAGTTCCGGCCTCGCCGTAGCGGTTGTAGTTCTTCCCGCCCGACCGGCTCTCGACGATAAACTCGATCATGCCGGTCGCCAGCGTCAGCGACGCGGTGTTCGAGGTGGCGCTGCCCACACTGTTGGTCACCACGCAGCGGTAGCCGGCCACGTCGTTGCCGTCGCAGGAACTGACGGTCAACGTCGCGGTGGTCACGCCGCTGTAGTGGCCGCCGTTGTTCATGTTCACGCCGCCCTTCTGCCAGCGGTAGGAAAGCGGCGCCGTACCCGTCGCGGTGACGGTGAAGTTCGCCGTGGCCCCCGGAGCGACCGCCTGATTGCCCGGGTGTGCGGTGATCACCGGCGCGCTGGTAATGCTGCCCCGGCAGTAGATGAAGCACTCCGCGGTGTTCAGATTGGAGTAGCCGTTGTTGTACCCCGGCCAATCGTAGTACACCCCCGTCCCGCTGTAGTTCATGTATCCGCTGTTCTTGTTGCCGTACGGGTCGTTGAAGATCGCCGTGTGCTGGTTGTCGAAGTACCCGATGGTGGTGATGTAATGGCCGGACGAGGTGAGCATGTTCAACAGCACGAAGGGGTTGTTGTTGTTCACCTCAGTACGAAGTTCGGCCCAGGTCGGCGACCAGTCCACGCTCGAGCCGAGCGTGTGCCGGATGATGTAGTCACGCATGTATCCCTTGGTGTCCGCCCAGTTGTTGCGCACGATGTAGCCGTACCCGCCGGTCGCCGCCGTGCCGTTGGGGTCCGCCGACGCGATGTTGTACGTGTACCCGTTGAAGCTGTAGGTCTCACACACGTACCGGCCCCAGTGGCTGACGTGGCTGTACGGGCTGGAAACGGTGCAGTCCCACCAGGGCAGCGTCCCGTAGTAGTTGATCGCCATCTGGGCCGAGGTCGCTCCGCAGGCCCAGTGACCGTTGAACCAGTTCGGCGTGTCGTAGACCTGGTGCATGTAGGGCACGGTGCCGGCCACGCGAACCTGGGCCTGCGGCGCCTGCGGCCCAACCACCATCTCGGCGATGTCCACGCCCGCGGCATATTCCAGGTCGCCCGCCCACCGGGTAATCGGCAGGGCGGCGTCGGCCAAAGGCTGCACGCCGGCGAGCGAGTAAGCCCCCACACCGGCACCCTCCTCGGCTGACCCGCGAGCCAGAGCCAACCGCGTCACCTCACCATCGACCAGCCCCACGCAAGCCAGGCTCAGACCATCCGGCGAAACGCGGGCCGACCGGATGTAGCCGGCCGACGCCGTGGATGAAAGCTGTACCTTGCCGGTCCCGTCCCAGCCGATCGCGTACACGTCGGACCGCAACACCCGAACACCGTCGATCCGCTCCGTGCGGCAATAAAACACCCGGTCGCTGTCCGGTCCCCACGACGGGGTCGCACCTTCGTCGAGTTCACTCACTCGCCCCGTGGACACCTCGATCGCCTTCAGCCGGCCGGTCAGCGTGCTGACCACCAGCTTCGTCGAGTCCGGCGACCACACCGGGCCGAAGTGCCCCTCGCCCGCCTTCGTCAGTATCCGCCGACTCCCCGTAGCCAGATCCAGCACCCAGATGCCGTCATTCTCGCAGTTGTAGGCCACCTGGGTGCCGTCGGGCGAAATGGGCGCGAGGTTGGCATAGTTGTCGAGCCCGAACGCCTGGACCACGCGCCCCTCGCCATCCGCGATCCGCAGCTCGCGGACGAGCGTGAACGCGATCAGCCCGTTGGCGGCAAAGGAGGGAACCCCCGCCCGGGCCACCGCCGGGTGCAGCGCCGTCAGCCGCCCTTCCTGAACATCGTAGATCACCGGGATCTGCTGGAAGGAGTCGCCGGCCTCGGAGGGAATCAGCAGTTTGAACGCCAACCGCCCGCCGTCGCTCGACCAATGGCAGGCATAGCCGCTGCTCGGCGCATCGGTGATCTGCAGGCACGTGCCGTTCACCGTATCGAGCACATACACGCCGTTGAGGCGACCGTCCGAGACCGCCAGGTGCCGGCCGTCCGGGGACCAGACCGGGTTGTCGAACTGCTGAACGTCCGGATCACGGGTGACCAGGACCTCCTGATCCACGCCCGGCGGAAGGGCGTCGGCGTCCGCCGCGACCTGAGCATGCAACACCGAACCGGCCAAGGCAAACATCACCACTAGGAATACGCCACGAGCGAGAGAACCATTCATCCATGACAATGCCTTGGGGGCTGCTGATCCTTCAAGCATGGACCAATCCCTTTCCTGGTGTGCGGGTTCCGAAAGAACGGGCGCACATCCATAGTGCCCACCCCTCATCGAGGTGGTCCTGCCGCCTCAATATGGACTTTCGACTCTTCTCCGCATTCCTGCCGAGGGGGGTGTCGGCAATCACGCCGACGGGCGCTCGGCCGCCACCACCAGCTTAACCCATCGCCCCCCCGTTGAAAAGCCCCCCTCCGACCGGGACCGAGCGAAAGGTGCGTGACGTTTGGGGCGGTCTGTTGGATTCGTCTCGCCAGGACGGTTCCGTACCGCGACCGTAAGGGAGCGAACCTCGTGTGCGTGGCGTTCTCGCGCAAAGTCCGCTCCCTTACGGTCGCGGCTCTGGTTGCCTCGCTGCTTCGCCGTCTCGCTCGTCACCGACCGGGAGCGACGGGCGCATTGGCCGGTGGATCAATGACCAGGCCGGCGTCGGCATCCGGCCGGGCGATCAGGATCCGACCGGCGCAGCCGTCCCCGGTACACGCCCCCCGGCCGATCAGGAAGCGCCCGTCGGGCAGTCCCGCAACGCCCAGCGAGCACTCGAACTCATAGCGCCCGATAAACTTGAAGGACGCATCCGCCTTAAGCAGCACCCGCGGGCTGCCGTAGCACCCGAACCACCAGAAACCCTCGGCAAACGCGGCCGTCTGGATCCCCTTATCGGTCCAACCGCTGGGCAACACATGCCGTCGGCGGAAGGTGAACGACGCGTCGTACTCGTACAGGTAGTTCTCCGCGATCCCCTCGGGCAGCCCGCCGACGACGATGAACCGGCCGCCCACCTCGGCCATGCCGCCCGCCCCGTGCACCACCTCGGGCACCGCGTGCCGGCCGACCTCCGCCAGCGTGTCCGCATCGTAGACGTACACCCAGGAGTCCGCTTCGCCCGCGGGCCGGTTGAACCGCCCGAGGTTGACCGCCACGTACACCCGACCGTCGTGCAGGCACAGATCACCGTGGTGGTTCGCCACCGCCGCCCGCCGCAGTACCTGGCCCGCCAGGTCCGTCTTCACCAGCGCGTCGGTGAAGCTCCAGTAAATCGCCTCACGCTCGTCGGTGCAGATGCCCTGCAGGTGGAGCGGATAGGTGCCTTCACAGGTCACGGGGTTGAATCGCCGAGCGGCCTCGATGGCCGAGGCCGACTGCGGCGAGACCTCACCCGATCGCACCTCCTCGCCGGAGGGGCTCCACGGCCCCCCATGCTCCCCCTGACACCCGCCGGTCGCGATCGCGCCTCCCACCATCATCACCAAAACCAGAACCCGCATACCACGCATGTTCCACCCCCGCATGGTCCCCCGACTCGCGTTCTTTAACCGGTGGGAGTTGAGAATGAGGAATGGAGAATCGAGAAACAGGCGGCTTTCGCACCTGCCTCCCCACCTTCTCAGAGCCGCGACCGTAAGGGAGCGGTCGCTCGCTGCCGAGAAGAACCGCTCCCTTACGGTCGCGGCTCTGATACGCCACGCACTTCTCACACATCCTCCCACTTCTAACACTTCTCACTTCTCATCTCCCGCCTCTCACTTCTCACTTCCCCATCTGCGTCCATCTGTGTGATCTGTGGGCACCTTCTCCCGCACGTTCACACCGTGCAAATCTCAAACGCCCGTTCCATCGCCTTGGCCGCATCCCCCTTGGGCACGAACTCCTGCCCCACGAAACCCTTGAACCCCGTCTCCGCGATCGCCCGCATGATCGCCGGGTAGTACAGCTCCTGGGTCTCGTCGATCTCGTTGCGGCCGGGGTTGCCGCCGGTGTGGTAGTGCAGAATGTACTCATGGTGCTCGCGGATCGTGCGGATGATGTCGCCCTCCATGATCTGGGCATGGTAGATGTCGTACAGGATTCCGAACCGCGGTGACCCGACCTGCCGGGCGACGGCCACGCCAAACGCCATGTGGTCGAACTGGTAGTCCTTGTGATCCACCTTGCTGTTGAGGTACTCCATGCAGATATTGATCTTGCGCTCCTCCGCATGTCCGACCACCTGCTTGAGACCCTCGACGCAGTGGCGGATGCCCTCCTCGTCGGGCTGCCCCTTGCGCTCGCCGGAGAAGCAGATGACGTTGCTGTAACCCGCGTCGGCCGTCAGGTCGATGTTGCGGCGCATCTGGGCCACGAGTTCCGCGTGATGCTCGCGCCGGTTGAAGCCGCGGGGGATGCTGCCCGCCCCGGGACCCATCGAGCAGACCAGCCCGTGCTTGCGGACCGTGGGCCAATCGCCCGGCCCGATCAGGTCGATCGCCTGATACCCGATCCGGGCCGCGTGCCCGCAAAGATCATCGAAAGGCATGAAGCGATCGTAGCACCACTTCGACACCGACTGACGGAGCCGCCCACCGCCCCCGCCCGGGGGCTTCTCGCTTCCGCCCGCCGCCGCCGGCTCACCTTGCGCCGGCACCGCCGCGCTCACCCCGGCAGCCACCATCGCCCCCGCGCCCGCTGCCACCCCAACACCCACCACCGCCTGCCCCAACATCGTCCGCCTCGAAAACCGAATCCCGTTCGACATCGCCGTCACTCCGTCCGCCGCTTGCGGCTTCGCACGACACCGAAAAAGCCTTCCAAAACCCTGCAAACCTCCCGTGTGCCACTGCTCTATGAGCAGTGCTTGCGCGAGCACGGCCCGCTCCCCCGCTCGGGGCGCGTCGATACGCACCGCCGACCATTGTACGAACGAATACCCGACGCGGCTATCGGACGACGGCGAACGTGAGCCGCTGCTGGTCCGTGGTCGCCCCGAGCTTGTCCTCGATGGTCACCTTCAGGGCGTAGTCCCCTTCGGGCAGATCCGCCGGCAACCGGACCTCCAACGGCACGAAGAAGTCGCGCCGCGGCGTGAACGTGCGATCCTCGATTTGCCCGACCGCCTGCTGCCAGACGACCCCTCCCGCCGCGTCGAATACCTCGAGTCGAGCCGCCAGGGACGTGCGGATGCGCCCGTCGCCCGTCGGTTCCGACCGGAAGTTCGCCACCTCCGTGTAACAGTAGACGTGGATCGGCACGCCGGGCGCAAACCGCGCCGGCGAGACCGCGCGGTAGTCCCCGAAACTGTTGACCGCCGTCACCAGAACGACCCGCGGAATAATCACCGGCGAACGCTCGCTCAACAGCCGGTGCAGATCGTCCACCGCGGACAGGGCCTCCGACGCCGCCTCACCCTCGGGCTCGCGCATCGTGTCGTAAACCGCGGTCATCGTCCGGCAGGCGGCCGAAAGCATCCGCCCCTGGACCGGATCCATTTCTTCCACCGGCTCGCCGGCCCGTTCGCTCTGCCCCGTAGCCATATAGAGCAGCCGAAGCCGAAAATGGTCGGCCAACTGTTGCGGGGCGTCGGCCACCGCCTGTTCGAGGCTGCGGATCAACGACACCAGATCGCTCTCCGGCGAGCTGGCCGGCTCGGGAGCGTTCACCGCCTGGTTGGCCGACGGCGGGTTGTCCCCCTCCGCGGGCGACCCGGTCGAAGTCATCGGTCGAATGTCGATCAGCTCGATACGCAGATCCTGCGCCGTGGGCGTCAACGATCCCGCTTCCGCTCGCGGTGGCAGGGGACTGGCCGCCGTCCCCACGTGGACGGCCATGTTCGGTCCCGTGGACGGCGCCTCCTGCCCGGCACTAGCCGGCGACGGCGGCTTGCTCAGTCCGGGGATGATCGCGGTCATCTCCCCGGTCCGCGATGCGCTGGTGCCGGAACCACCTGGCTCTTGCAGCGCAACCTCGGCCGGGGGCGAACCAGCGGACGCAGCCGGCGATCCGGCCGGGAACAGGCTCGCGCTGCCGTCGCGCTCCGTCTGCGGGATGCGGCCGGCAAACTGCTGAATCCGCGCGTCGAGCTGGGCCACCTCCGGGTCCGCCGGCTCCGGGGCCGCCGGCTCCGGATCGCCCGGAAACCGAACCACCATTTCCTGGCTTTGAATGGTATCCAGGGCCTGCTCGTGCCCGACCACCGCCGACACCGGCTCCGTCGGCTGTCCGCCCCAGTTCAGATCGATCAGCGGCGCACCGCACCCCGCCAACGCCAGACAGGCAACGATCCCGCTCGCCACGCACCGAACGCTCGCCGCACATGGAATGCTGCTGCTCATCGTCAATCCCTTGACCCGCACGCCCTTGTCCATCCCTGCCGCTTGCGGCTTCGCACGACACCAGGAAAATCTTCCCTCAACCCTGCATCGCTCCCTCCCCCGCCGCTTGCGGCTTCGCACGACACCGTCACCGCTGTCCCGTTCACCGCCAACCCTGTCCCACCCTACGCCCTGGCCCGCTTGCGTGGCTGGCACATATCCACAATGAACGCCTCGATCGATGACTGCACACTCACCCCTCCCGTCTTCGCCGCCACGTCCGCTTCCAGCAACCGGCAGAGCATCCGCTCGACCTGGTCTACCGAAAAGGCGTTGAGTTCCCGCTGCAAACGCTGATCGTCCCGCCAGATCATCATCAGCTTGCGCAGGTCGTCCAGCGGAGCACCGGCCAACTCCGCCTGCTTGGCCGCCAGCAGCCGCCGCACGGTGAAGGCCAGACCCCCGATCGCCCGCCCGATCGCCGCCCGGTCCGTCTGCCACACCTCTTCCCAGAGGGCCAGGGCCTTGCCCCGCTCCCCCGCCCCGATGGCCGAGAGAATGCCCCACACCTGCTCCTCGCGACAACGACCGCCCAGCGCCTCCACGTCGCCCACGTCGATCCGATCGCGGGTGTTCACGTAGATCGTCAGCTTCTGCAACTCCGCGTCCAGCATGCCCAGGTCCGGCCCGATCTGGTCGCCCAACATCGCCGCCGCCGGTTGCGTCAGCCGCTTGCCGTACGTTGTCCGTGCCCGGTCCGCCAGCCAGGCCGGTACCTGATACGGCTTGATCGGCTCGCACTTGATGACCTCGCCCGCCGCGGCAATCCGCTTGTACAGCCGCGTGTTCGCCGCCAGCGTCTTGCACTCCAGCACAAACACGCTCCGCTCGCAGGGCTTCTCCGTGTAAGCTTCCAGATCCGCCCGATGGTCCGAGTCCTTGAGAAAGTCGTCGGCGTCACGGAGAATCACCAGCTTGCGTTCCACCAGGAACGGCAGCGTGCGCAGATCGTCGAGCACGTCCGCCGGCTCGAGCGTATCACTCCTGCCGTCATACTCCGCCAGCGCCAGCGACCGGTCCGCCGGCCCCAGGATGCGATCCGACAGTTCAGTGATCGCCTGACGCCGCAGAAACGACTCACCACCGCACACGGCATAAAGAGCGGCCGGCTTGCCCGCTCGAGGCTGCGACTTCTTCGCCATCTCGGTTACCGCTTTCCCGCTACAATGCCCGCCTGACCATCCCGACCGCCCGGACCATACAGCTCCAGCCGCCGCCGGGCCTTCTCCACGATCACCGCCGTCTCCGTGGTGCCCGCCGCCCGCCACTCCTGAACCGCACGCGCCCGGTCGCCCATCATGAACAACACGTCCCCCAGATCCAGACGCGCCTCGGCGTCCCCGCCGTTCACCGCCAGCAGCCGCTCGAGCATGTCCCGCGACTGAGCATAATCCCGCCGCGCCACGTGGGCCAGAGCCGCACCCCGCAACGCCGGCTCGTGATGCGCCCGCACCTTCAGCGTCTCCAGGTACAGCCGCAGAGCCTCCTCGTAGTTCTTCTGCAGATAGCAGATCCCCGCCAGATCGTTCCGCGCCTCGACCATCTGCGGATCGAGCTCCAGCGCCTCGCGGAACCGCTCCGCCGCCGGAGCATACTGCCCGCGCACCAGATGCCAACTGCCCTGGCGGTACAACTCCTCCGCCCGACGACGCTCCGGACCGGGCGGCCCGGGCGGCAACTCCGGCACCCCGGGTTGCGGCGGATCGACCGTCCGCGCCGCGCCCGACGCCTCGACCGAGGCCAACAGCCCGCCCTCCGCCGGACGCGTCGTCGCCATCCCCGCCCAACGCTCCACCGGCACCGGGCCGTACACCCGCTCGACCGCGTGCCCGCCCCGGTCGCGCACCGTCAGCCTCAGGCTCACCTGGCCGCCCACGTCCGCCGGTACCGTCCAGTCGTAACGCCCCGCGTTGGCCACCCGCTCCGCGATCACTTTCCATTGCTGGTCCAGGGAAGATTGATAGGCCAGGCTCACCGGCCGGCCGTCGAAATGGTCGTCGTGCGCCGTCCACCGCAGATGCACCACACGCCGCGCCGCGAAATCGTCGCCCGGCTCTATCCCGTCCCACTGCGCCAGCGGCGGCGTGTAGTCGACGAACGCCCAGCGGTGCGGCCGGTCGTGGGCCCGCGGCGGCGCCCCCGAGACGCGCTCCCCGTCCCGAACGATCAGCTTGAACCCGTACAGCCCTTCACCGGGCGGCACGAAAACCATCGGGCTCCGCCCGTCCGGGTCCAGCCCGTACCTCTGCCAGGTTCCACCGAGGTCGCGACTGTACCACAACTCAACCTCGGCCGTCGCCGCCGTCCCATGCAGGGTGTAATGCAACTCGACCTGACGCGACCGTACCGCAACCGGGCCCGCCGGCGGGGAAGCGGCCACCGCAGCAGTCATCCCGACCAGCAGGACCGCCGACAGAAATGGGGACCGTCCCTGTCTCTTCATGATGGGCATCCTGCCACCCCGCAGCCTGCAAGAGCCGTTGGCGCTGCGGGCCGGAAATCCTCCGGTACCGGGGGGTTATCGGACAGGACCGCCGCGAACCTGAAAGGAAGCCACCGGCTCGGGAATACGCCCCGGCATATCTAACCTCCGTCAATACCAGTAGATAACATTGGCGGCTGCCACGTACAGAATCAGAAATGCCAGCTCCGTCACCAGCCCCGCGCAACCCACCGTCGACTCCGTCTGCCCGTTGAAGCGGCGGGCCAGGAGGAAACTCGCCAGGTACGCCGTCACCAGTACGCCCACGGCGATGACCATGCCACGAGCCAGGTGCTCGCCCGCCCCGCTGCAATACACCACCGTCACCACCGCCCCCACCAGCCACTGAACGAAGATCACCGGCAACACCCCACCCGCCGCCAGCCGACGCAGCCGACCCGAAGCCGCCGGCGCCGGCCGACCAATCGAGGCCGCCAGCCCCATCGCCCAACGTCCCCAAAACGCCATCAGAATCAGCGGCCGGTAGATCGGCGGCGGATACAGAAAACTCAGCCGGCCCAGTCCCTCAGGAAGCTCCCATGCCATAGCCGGCTGCAACTGCCACGTGCCGATCGGCAGCGAAACCAGTAAAGCAAACTTGCCCAGCGCCACCAGCACCACCGTCAGCGGTACCGTGGCATCCGGCAACCGCGCCGCTCCGGGTGCCGCGGCCGCGGAGAGGCTGTCGCAGACGCTTACCGTACCATGCAGCAAACGCCGGCCGACCCAACCCAGATCCAGGGTCAGCACCGCCATCACCGGAAGCCACCGGATCCCCTGGTATTCACCGAGCAGCCGCCAGGTGAGGCTGAACACGACCGCGTACGAAATGCCGATCCCCAACCCCCACACCGCCAACCAGCGCCCCGCCCGCTCCCACGCCGCATCTGAGGCCCCGTCCCGATTCCGCAAGGGACTGTCCCCATTTCGCAAGGGACTGTCCCCATTCCGCAAGGGACTGTCCCCATTTCGCAAGGGACTGTCCCCATTTCGCCGGAGTGGGTGGACAGCCTCTGTGTCGCGAGTTGCCTCGCCGTAGGATGATCCCGGCGAAATGGGGACTGTCCCTCTTGCCCCCCCGACAGCCTCTGTCTCGCGAGGTGCCTCGTCATAGGGTAATCCCGGCGAAATGGGGACTGTCCCTCTTGCCCCCCCGAGCGAGTCGACGGCCTCAGTGTCGCGAGTTGCCTCGTCGTAGGGTGATCCCGGCGAAATGGGAACTGTCCCCTGCTCCGCCCGCAGAAGAAACCGCCCCGCCAGTGTGAACGCCCTGACCTGCCGACTTCTCACTTCTCACTTCTCACTTCTCACTTCTCACTTCTCACTTCCCACCCCTCACTTCTCACTTCTCACTCCCCTGCCGGGCCGCCTGCACCCGCTTGAGAAACTCCGCCGCCGTCGTTCGCATCGCCGCGAAGTCCCGCGTCCGCAGGGCCTCTTTGCTCACCAGCGACGTGCCCGCCCCCACCGCCGACGCGCCCGCCCGGATGAGCTCCCCCACGTTATCCAGATCCACGCCGCCCGTGGCCAGCAGCTTGATCTGCGGCAGCGGCCCCTTCAGGTCGCGGATGTATGACGCACCCAGCCGGCCCAGCGGGAAAACCTTGATCAGGTCCGCCCCCGCCTGCCAGGCCCGCACGATCTCCGTCGGCGTCATCGTCCCGGGCACGATCGGCACGCTGTACCGCCGACACAGCTCGATCGTCGGCACGTCCAGGATGGGCGTCACCACAAACTGCGCCCCCGCCAGGATCGCCGCCCGGGCCGTCTCCGTATCCAGGACCGTCCCCACCCCGATCGCCGCCGTCTCCCCGCACACCGACCGGGCCTCCTCGATGACCGCCAGCGCGTTCGGCGTCGTCATGGTCACCTCGATGCACGTCAACCCGCCCTCACACAGCGCCTTGACCACATCGACGAGCTCCCCGCTGCTCGACGCCCGCAGAATCGCCACCACCCCGCTCGATTCGATCCGCTGAATAATGTCCTGAGCTTGCAAGGCTATGCTCCTCGAAGTGAAAACATCACATTATACCACAGCCGGAGATTGACTCGCGAGCAAAACTCCCGTCCGGGCTTGCCGCTTCGCGGAGGCTTTGAACAGCTTCCTCCTTGGTCCGCCCCTGCCCATTGGCCCCTGGCACTTCCGGGCAAGAGGCGACGTACCAACCCTCGTCCTGCTCGATGATGGCAGTGAACTTACTCCTCATGGCATCGCAGTATATCACAAGCGGCAGCGGAACCCACGCCAGAATCAGCAGCCGGGAACCGACACCGGCCGTAACGGAATTGGCGGCAGGATCGGCTTGGCGAGTCAACTGCCATGCAGCGATTGATGAGCACCCTCCAGCCGTGTTTCTCACCACGGGGAACACGGATTGAGGATGCTTGCAGACACCAAGGGATCAAGGGACCCCACGCGGGGTGCAGCCCGATGCGGGGGGGCTGTGACTTGAAACCATCAGCGTCCATGTCTACCATAATGTATACTGGATCGGTGCTTGGCCGCTGGGATGGTCGCCTTATCAGAATCGGCACCCGTGAGCCGCGCACCGGCTGTGGGCGAGGAACCTGACGCATGGACGCGGAAGCCAGAGAGGCCCTTGACGTCATCCGGGCCTGTGTCCGGGCGAATCGGTACCGACTCTTGAAGCATTTCCGCGACCGGATGGCCATGCGAGGGCTGCTGTGGGCGGACGTGCTTGCCATCATCGATGAGCCGGCCAACGTGCGTTCGGGCGGCCCTGAAACCCACCTCCGTCCGAAGTGGGTACTTGCCGGTATCGCCGCCGACGGGCTGGATCTCGAATTCGTCTGTGTGTTCGAGGAGGACAAGCGCGGAACCGAAGTGGTGTTTATCACCATCTACTGAGGTCACACGATGCCGACGCGAGACAGAACCCGCAAACGCCGGAGCAGTCCGAGACCGAACCGCCCGGATTATCCTTACCTGATGAAACTGCCAGATGGGCGAAGGGTGTTTGTCGAGGTGCCCGCCCAATGGGTAACCACTGATCGCGACGGCGAGGTGGCTTTCCTTCCCCCCGCGGTGGAGTTCCTGGACCGTCTCCAGGTCCTGGCCATGTCGGTGTTCGATCGGCCGCCCAGCCCCGGCTACCTGCGCACGCTCCGCAAAGCGCTCCGTCTGACCCAGGAACAACTTGGGCAACAACTCGGTGTGGACAAGATGACCGTCTCCCGTTGGGAGCGTGGCACCGTCCGGCCTGGGCGGCGGTCGCTGATGGCTCTCGAGAGACTCCGCAAGCACGCCACGCGCAAGGGAGTGACGGTTGCCGGGTAGACCCCGGGCACCCAGCCGACAGCGGCGGCGAGTTCGTTACCCTTCTGGACTTTGCCGCCCCCTCGTTCAGAACCGGGTCACGATGATCGTGTCGTTTTGCCCGCCGAAACCGAAGCTGTTGCTCAGACAGGCATTCACCGTGGCCTTGCGGGCCTGGTTGGGCACGTAGTCCAGCGGGCAGTTGGTATCCGCGTGCTGGTAGTTGGTGGTCGGGGGTAGAACGCCGTCGCGGATGGCCAACACGCAGGTGATCAACTCGACCGCCCCGGCGGCGGCAATCAGGTGGCCCATCATGCTCTTGATCGAGCTGACCGGCACCCGCTTGGCGTGCTCCCCGAACACCCCCTGGATGGCCAACGTCTCGATCTTGTCGTTCTCCTCGGTACCCGTGCCGTGAGCGGAAATGTAATGAATGTCCGTCGGCCCCAGGCCCGCATCCGCCAGCGCCAGCCGCATCGCCGCGATCCCGCCACGGCCGGACTCGTGAATATCCGTCACCCGAAAGGCGTCGGCGGTCGAGCCGAAACCCGCAATCTCCGCCAGAATCGTCGCCCCCCGCCGGCGGGCGTGCTCCAACTCCTCCAGGATGACGATCCCCGCTCCCTCGCCCAGCACAAACCCATCCCGCGTGCGATCGAAAGGCCGGCTCGCCGTGATGCACGAGTCGTTCCGCGTCGACAAGGCCGTCAGCCGGTTGAACCCCGTCACCCCGAACGGGTGAATCATGCTGTGCGTCCCGCCGGAGATGACCACGTCGGCATCCCCGCGCCGGATGAGGTTCGTGGCTTCGCCCATGGCCTGGGTGCTCGCCGCGCACGCCGTCAGCGTGTTGAACGTCGGCCCCTGGGCGTTGAAATGACAGGCAATGTGACCCGCCGCCATGTTCGGATCCTGCTCGAACTCCCGAGCAGCGTCCAGCCGCTCGGCGGCCACCTTGCCCCACCGTCGCGTATCGAGGTCGCCCCGCCCGCCGTTCGCCGCCGGATCCCAGCCCAATACCGCCGCAGCGCAGAAGTTCTCCGAGTCGATCGGCCCCTCTCCGCCCCCCAGGTAGACCCCCACCCGCGTGGAATCCAAACCGTTGCAGTCCGCCAGACCGGCCTGTCGCCAGGCCATGCTGGCGGCCGCCAGCGCGAACTGCGTATTGCGGCTCGGCTGACCGTGACGGGCCGTCCCTTCCCCCAGGTACTTCTCCAGACTGAACGCCTTGACCTCCGCCGAGAAAGTCGTCGGAAAAGTGCTCGCATCGAACAGTGTCGTGGGCGCTACCCCGCTGTCGCCGTTGAGCAGCCGCCGCCACACCGCCTCGATCTCGTCGCCCAACGGCGTGATCCAGCCCGCCCCGGTCACGACCACTCGTCGCCGTGTCGCCATGTGACTCAACCCTCCAACCGTCGCAGGACCAGGGCCGCGTTCTGACCGCCGCCCAGGGCGTACGCCACGCTCACCGCCGTACTAATCCGGGCGTCGATCGGATCGCCGACCACCACATTCAATCCGCAGGCCGGATCAACCACCCTCGTATTCACCGCGGGTGGCACCGTGTTGTGCTGAATGCACAACGCCGTCGCCGCCACATCGAGCGCCCCGCTGCCCGCGCCGTTGTTGCCCACCGCACCCTTGATGGCCAGCGTGGGAACCGCCGCGGCTCGCTCCCCCAGGGCCGCGCGGATACCCCGGGCCTCGGAAAGGTCGTGCGCTGCCGTGCCCGGTCCAAATGCCCCGATCAGGTCAACCGCCGACGGTGCCACCTCGGCATCCGCCAGCGCCTTGCGGATCGCCAGGGCAATCCCCTCGCCTTCCGGGTGCGGCTCGGACCAACTGTGCGTGTTCGTGCTCGCGCCGAAACCCGCCACCTCGCAGTAAATCCGCGCTCCGCGGGCCCGCGCGTGCTCGAGCTCCTCGAGGATCAACAAACCGCCGCCCTCGCTGATCACCATGCCGTCGCGATTGACGTCGAACGGCCGGCACGCCGTGGCCGGCTCATCGTTGTGCGCCGTCGACAGCCGCTTCAGCAGCGTCTGCCGCATCAGCCCCATCGGATTCATCTTGCTCTCCGCACCCCCGCAGATGCAGATATCCGCCGCCCCCCGGGCGATCGTGCGAAACGCCTCTCCGATCGCCAGGTGGCTCGAAGCCTCCGCACACGTAATCGTGTTCGACGGGGCCTGCGCATCGTGCACGATCGTCACGTGGCAGCTCAGCATGTTCGGCAGGAACTTCAACAGCCACAGCGGCGTCAGGTTGTTCATCCCCTCGCTGCCCCACTTGCGGATGTCGAAGCCGCCCTGGCCGTCCGACGCCGTGTACAACGCCCCCGCCAGCTCCGTCAGGTCCGCACAGATGAGCCCCGCCCCGATGTTCGCACCAAACCGCGTGGGGTCGAGGTTCGGCGGGCCCTCAACCTCCTGCCGGTCGATCAGGCACTTGGTCCGCAGACCCGCGTCCCGCGCCGCCAGGCAGGCCGCCGCCACCGCAATCTCAATGTCCCGGGCCATCACCTTCGTGCTCTTGCGGTAGCTCTTCGGCACAAAATCCGCCACCTTCAGCCCGGGGATCTCCCCCCCCACCTGCGACGCAAAATACGAAGGATCGAAAACGCTGATCCGACCGATCCCCGAACGCTTCTCCAGCAGGCCCTGCCAGACCGACTCCGCCCCGATTCCCACCGGGGTCACCAGTCCCAGCCCGGTGATCACCACGCGACGTTGACTCAATTCGCAATCCCTCATCCTCAATCCCCCAATGGGGCCGTCTGCACCACGGGGGACGAGCAACCGCTCACCGGCGGACCTGGTAGGTAGTCAACAGATTCCTGAATTCCTCGGTGAAAACGAAGTTCTCCTCCGGGAAATTCAACCCGCTCATGTTCTGATCGATGTGCGAAAACATGATGTCGACCTGCCCCAGCGGCCGGCCGTCGCACATGATCTTCCCGCTGGTCGTGGCCCCTTCAGGTGTGATCGACTCGATGACCGCCTCGAAGCGAAGCTGCTCACCCGGCCGGGCTAAACCCTCGAACCGGGCCAGCTTGACCTTCGCCAGAATCACCTTCTCAGAAAAATCGCGGGCCTCACCCACCAGAATCCCCGCCGTCTGGGCCATGCCCTCGATCATCAGGCTCGCCGGCATCACCGGGTACCCGGGAAAGTGGTCGTGCAGGTGCTCCTCGGCCAGGGTGAGATTCTTGACCGCCACGGCCCGCCGGCCGGACTCGAACTCCACGAACTTGTCGATCCAGATCCAACGCATGTTCGGCCGGAAAACTCGGCTACGCCGCCAGCTTCGCTTCGATGTAGTTCACCAGCGTCTTGACGGTGAAGAGATCCGGCATCTTGTTCACGTCCGGGTCACTCTCGAAACTCGAAAAGTCCGCGTGCGGCATCGCCTTCTTGATCTGCGCCAGACCCGTCGCCGTAAACTTGCCGTTCGACACGTAGTCCGGGTTGTTCAGCAGATCGTCCGGGAAAAGCTCCCCACGCGGGATCTTGATGTCGAAGCTCTTCTCCAGCCGGAAGACAATGTCCAGGAAATCGATGCTCTCCGCCCCGAGATCTCCCGTCAGGGTCGCCCCTTCCGTCACCTCGTCCGGCTCCACGGCCAGCGCATCCACCAGGGTATCCCGGACGTTTTCAAAGATCTCCTCACGGTTCATCGGCATCTGTGTCTACCTCCATCCAACAACGGATCTCTCGTCAACGACGGCTTCAACCGGCGCACTTCCTCACGGCCTCCACGCAGCCCGTTCAGGGCCGCTTCAGCAGCAGCATCTGCCGGCGAGCCGACTCGATCAGCCGCTCGTCCATCACCGCCAGACCGGCATCTTCCTCACCCAGGTTGAAGTGCCGTAGCGACCAGTGGGCCTTCACCATCTCCGCTTCACCGCAACGGCCCGTGCCCACAAATCGGCTTGCGGTCGCCTCGATCGCCTTCGCCTCCACCACCACTTCAAGAGTCTGCCCCGGGGACACGAAGTTCTTGTACGTCACATTCCGGGCCTCCGCCAGCAGCAGCATACTGTGGGCGTAGCCCTCCGTCTCCCGAACCAGCCACGCCGACGCCTGCACCAGCGCCTCGATCATCAAGACGCCCGGCATCACCGGAAACCGCGGAAAATGGTCCGCCAAGTACTCCTCAGCCAGCGACAACGCCTTCACCGCGCGAATCCGCCTGCCGGGAATCAACTCGATGATACGATCAATCAGTACAAACTTCATCAGCGCTCGCGACGCCCGTCAGGGGCTTGCCCGGCCTCGGCACAGGTTCTTGGGCGGCCGAGTTTAGACGCGACATCGTCCCGTTGCAAGCCCCCCCGACCACGGCCCCCCTTGCCAAAGACCGCCGCGGGGGGTAATTGAGGCGTGCGGCGGCCGGGACAAGGAGCAGCTTCGTGCGTGGTGACCCGCCCCAGGACCGCCCGTCCCCGGTGCGCCCATGACCCTCAGGCATCGACTGCTCCTCGTCTACCTCATCGTGGTCCTCCTCAGCGTGGCCACCGTCGGCATCACCGCCTTCGAGTTCAACCACGCCCGCCGCACCTTCGGTGCCCTCCAGCCGTGGAACGACATGGCCCTCGCCGCCCAGAAACTCCAGGCCCTCTTCACCCATGACACCGGCCCCGTCTCCGAGGACCACCAGTCCACCTTCGTCGCCATCCTCGTCAGCCAGTACCCCAAGCTGGCGGAGGCGGCCGACTTCCGCACCGTGGACCACGTCCGTGAGGCACTCAACACCCTCAACCGCCGGTTCCAGGGCTGGCGGGAGCTGCCCGCCGCCGATCAACGCGACCAGGCCCCCGCCGTCCGCGGAGCCCTGCTGGCCTATGCCCAGCTCCTCGACGAGGAACTCGTCCGCCTCCGCACCGAGGCCGCCCACCAGGAAACCCGCCGCGTCGTCCTGCTGCTCGTCGTCGCCGGCCTCACCGTGCTGCACGTGCTGGTCATCGGATCGCTGCTGCGGCGGTGGCTCATCCGTCCCATGGAGCGCCTCGACCGGCAGGTCGACGCACTGGCCCGCGGCCAGCCCCCCCCCGAGCCGCTCCTCACCTCGCCACAGGAGATGGCCAACCTCGCCGAGGGCCTGGACCGCGCCAGACGGTCCCTGCAAGCCCTCCAGCAGCAGTTGCTCGAAGCCGAACGCATGACCACCATCGGGCAGTTCGCCGCCCAGTTGGCCCACAACCTCCGCAACCCGCTGGCCAGCATCCGGGCCACCGCCCAACTGACCGCCCGGCACGCCGGCACCGCTGCCGACCCGGCCCAGCGTATGGCGGAGATCATCGCCTCCGTGGACCGCATGAATAGCTGGATCGTCGGCCTGATGGAGGTCGCCCAGGAGCGCCCCACCGCCGCCCGGTCCGCTGACGTGGCCCCCATCCTGACCCGCGTCCGCGACGCCCTGGCGCCCGAGCTGACGGCCAAAGAACTGCAACTGATTCTCGATCTGCCCGGCGGCGGGCTGGTCTGCGTCCACGACCCCGCGACACTCGAGCACACCCTCATCGCCATGGTGGTCAACGCCATCGAGGCCTCGCCCCTGGGCGAGACCATCCGGGTCCGCGCCGAACGCGTGGAGCCCGCCCCACCGGCAACAGAAGCCGGCGACCGCGCAAAGCAGCCCGAAGCACCAACCAGGTCAAGCTCAGCTAGGTGTCGGATTTCCGTCATCGACTGCGGCTGCGGCTTGCCGCCGAGCCAGCCGGAGAAGATTTTCGAGTTCTCCTACTCGACCAAGCAGAAGGGCATGGGGGTGGGATTTGGCGCGGCTCGGCAGGTCCTGAA
>CAZEEJ010000029.1:0-10894 GCA_964511155.1 uncultured Planctomycetales bacterium
CGTATTATCGAGTGCCGTACAGCCCGACACGGTGGTGTTCGCCCCGACGGAGATGCCGTCATCGCCGTTTGTGGCCGCCGTACAACCCGTGATCGTGCTGCCGTTGCCGATCTCGAAGCCCTTGCCACTGTTGTCGATGGCCGTGCAGGCGGTCACGGTGGCAGAGCTGAAAGCGGAGATCCCCTTACCGGTGTTGTCGAACGCAGTGCAGTCGGTGATGGTACAACCGTGACCGACCGAGATACCGAACATGGGGTTGTTGTACGTGGCACATCCGACGATGCGACAACCGCTGCCTCTCGCGATGCCGCCGCCGGCATTGAGAGACGCCGTACAGGCGGAGATGGTGCTCCCGTTGGCGCCGCCTATGCCGACGCCGCCGTTACTGCGCACGATGCACTCGCGAATGACGGAATTCCCCGGGACGAGGATGCCCCTGCCGGCATTCGAAGAGGCTCGCACGCCCTCCACGATCGAACCGTAGTCGGTGCCGGTGAACGGTGGCGGCACTTCGATTCCATCCTGTCCCCACCCGGTGACGGAGCCATTGCGGATGACGATATCCTTGGTGGAGCCGGCGAAGATGCCATCGAGGGAGCCCGCCACGCCGGCCAGTTCAAAACCCATCAGGTCGAGCGTCACCCGGAAGGCGGCGATCTCAATCCCCATCTTGCCGACCACGCCGGTAATGTTGCCGGTGAGATAATACGAGCCCGGCTGCGTGATCTTGTAGATCGAGTCGGCGTCGCCGGGCGTGTTGGTCGCGTTGACGGCGATGCGCGGCTCGATCTCATCGAGCGGCTTCATCGTCGGCGCGATCGGCCCGGCCGGCGGGGTGAGGCTCCCGGCACTGAGCCAGCCGACGGCCGCAACCGCCAACAAAGCGGCCATCAACCGCGTGTAGGTGCGTTGAAACCGCGTGTGCATGATGAGCCCTCCGAGCATGCCCTGGCTGTGTCAGCATGCTTGCTTCATCCGCCTGTCGTGCCTTCCGAAAAGCCGGCCCGGCGCAAAACTCCCCCTGCACGCGCCGCGTCGCCAGGACGATCTGACGCAGTGCGCACACCTGCTGCATCGGACCGCGGACGCGCTCGGGCAGCACCGCTTTGCGCGCGTCCGCGTGGACGGATCGCTACTTCTGAATTGCCGGCAGCAGCATGCCGATCAGGATCGCAATGATGGCGATGACCACCAGGCCCGGCGGGCGGTCATCCACGAAACGACCCGTATTCGCCACCACGGTCCCGTCGCTGAACTCGACGGAATCGCTCCAGGCGAAGTGCATGTGCCCGACCTCATCGCCGGCCACCTGCCAGGTCGTCACGCCGACGAGCAGATCCCCGTTGGCGGCCTTGAACACGACGACCCCCTCGCCCTCGAACGATCCTTCCTCGTCACCGGGGAGCAGCGAGATTTCACCATGGGCCGTGAACTTCCCCAGGTGTGAGGCCGTCCCGGCAAGTTCAAACGGCGAGGGGCCGTCCGGTGAGTAGTCGATCGTCCCGCTCCACTTCTGCAACTTGACGGGCGACTTACCCCATGCGGGCGTGACTGAAGCCGGGAGAAACGTCACCAGCACGAGCATCGTGACCCACTTGCGATTGGGCATCCCAAACCACTTCATAGCCATACCTCCGTCGAAAAGACGTGCGAGCCAAACGGGCCCAGGCCCACGATGGGACTGGGACCGTGCGCCTACGACCGCTTCTTTGTATACGCTGGTCGCACCGCAGACCCGTTGCGCAGAGCCCGCCGCAACCACCACACGGATCTCGGTCGTACGCGATGCGCAACCGCGCATCGATCACGTTTGTTCACCTGATTCCAGGGGCACAAGGGGGAAGCGTGGGACGCATCCATTTCTCGCAAGACGGCAGCGCGAACGGTCGCCCGCGTCTCGAAAGGCATGGGTGCTTCTTGACTTCGGCCCGGCCCGATGTCAGGAACACCGCACCGAACTCATCGTTAGAGAATAGGGCGAGTACCCCATGCCGACCACCGGGGTGGAGGCCGTTCCAGACGATAGGGAGACGTGGAACACCCGGTGCGGCGATGCGCTCAGTCTGGTGAAGATACGGAGCACGCCGCGGATAGACACGTTGCGCCCCAGTGGCGACACAAAATGCAGCACGGGAACGTTGCTCGAGCGGCGTTCAGTTCGCGCGGTCCAGCGTTGCTCACTGCGAGCAGGCTGGGTCCGCCGGGTTGTCCGGTCCGCTGTAACACCGCTGGAAGATACCGAAGTCGGCCTGGTCCACATCCCCGTCGCGGTCGCAATCGGCAGCGATGATGCCGTCGCCATCTGGCGTGAGTGTACAGCCTAGCGGCAGGTTGTCAGGGTCATAGGGTATGGAAGCCCCGGAAACGCAGGCTTCGAATATGGCCAAATCCTCGCCGTCCACATCGCAGTCATAGTCGAAGTCGGCCGCGAATGGCGAGGGCAACGCGAAATCGGCTTCGTACGCGCCCATGTCCACCAAGCAGTTGATGACGCGGGCATGGCCGTCCAGGTCGGCCGTAACGCCGGCCGGTATTGCCGCGTTGTCGCCTGCGTCCATGCAGGGGGAGCCGGTCTGCAAACGCAGATTGCCATAGTCGTCGTCCGCCGTACCCCATTGCCCGTCCGAACCAGGACCCGGGTTTCTCGCCAACAACGGATCGCCCGATATGTTGCCGTCGCTTCCCGTCGGATCGTCAACGCCGGAATAGTTGTAAGCGGTGTTGCCGTACACGCAGTTGTGCCGCAGTGTCAACGGACCCGAAGCATTCTTGTAGATACCGGAGGAATTGAACGCAATGATTGTGTTAATGATCGTCGGAGAGGACGCGGAACTCGAAGAGTAGATCCCGCCGCCGGTGGAGCTGGCACGGTTTGCAGTGACCGTGTTGTTGGCGATCATCGGGGAGCCGCCGGAGCAGTAGATCCCGCCACCGGAGGAGCTGGCACTGTTTGCGGTGATCGCGTTGTTGGCGATCGTCGCGGATGAGGAGGAGCAGTAGATCCCGCCGCCGTAGCGAGCACTGTTCCCTGTAATCGTGTTGTTCGCGATCGTCGGGGAGGAAGAGGAGCAGTAGATCCCGCCGCCGTAGAGGTATAAGGCCGACAGCGTCCCCGTGCCGTTGCGAATCGTGAAACCGTCGATGGTGCTGACCTGGAAGCCCGCCAGTGCCGTCACCACCGACCCGCCCTGCTGGGCGTCCAGAATCGTCGGGTGGGTGATCCAGTCTCGCTCCTGCCTGGCGTTCTCCGTGCCCGCAAATCCGCCATAGACATGGGCGTAGGGCAACAGCGTGATCCGCTCCAGGTAAGTCCCGGCCCGGACCCAGACTTCGCCTCCCAACTCCGATGCCGCATTGATCCCCGCCTGCACCGTCCGCTTGGACAGCGACCATGACGAGCCGTCATTGGCGTCGTTGCCTTCCGGGCTCACCCGCACAATCACGTATGGCCCCGCCGGCCAGAGCGTGCCGTCCGATTCGTCCGCCCCGATGTCCACGTAGCTGCCTTGAATCCGCGATTGACCGTCAATGTCCAGCCAGCCGGTTTCAACTACCGTGTCATCCCCGGCATCTTTGCACGGGGAGTCCGGCTGAATGTGCATGTTACCGTAAGCTGTAACGTCCGCCAGCTTGGGATCGGCGGAGATATTGCCGCTGGTGCCCGTGGGATCCGTGACGCCGGAGTAGTTGTCGGTCGTATTACCGTAGACGCAGTTGTAGCGCAGGACAGGGGCGCCCGTGCCGGCGACCTTGTATAACCCGGATGAATTGAAGGCGATGATCGTGTTCGCGATCGTCGGAGCGGAAGAGGAGTCGCAATAGATCCCGCCGCCGTAAGATCTGGCACTGTTTGTAGTGATCGTGTTGTTGGCGATCGTCGGGGATGAGGAGGAGGAGCAGTAGACCCCGCCACCGTAGCTGGCACTGTTTACGGTGATCGTGTTGTTGGCGATCGTCGGGGACGAGAAGGAGCAGTAGATCCCGCCGCCGAGGGCATCAGAGAAGCCAGATAAGCTGTTTGCAGTGATCATGTTGTTGGCGATCGTCGGGGAGCAGTAGTAACAGTAGATCCCGCCGCCGGCGTAGCCAGCACTGTTCCCCGTGATCCTATTGCCAGCGATCATCGGGGATGAGGAGCCGGAGCAGTAGATCCCGCCGCCGGAGCCGTAGCCGGCAGTGTTTCCGGTGATCGTGTTGTTGGCGATCGTCGGAGAGGAATAGGGGCCGCAGTAAAGCCCGCCGCCGGAGCCGCCGGCGTAGTAGCTGTAGGAGTTGGCAGTGTTTCCGGTGATTATGTTATTGGCGATCATCGGAGAGCCACCGGAAACGTAGATTCCGCCACCGTGACCAGGATTCCAGACCCGGTTGGGAGGCTGCTCGGGATCGAACATTTGATCCCATTCACAACCGTTCGCCTGGTTACGGGCGATCACATTACCCGTAATAACCGGTGAGGCGTTTTCCGCATAGATTCCGCCGCCATAGCCGCTCGAACAGTCGCTCGCCTGAAATCCGCCATACACTGTGTTGTCGATGATTTCATTGTTCGCTATGGTCGGAGAGGATGAGTAGCAGTAGATCCCGCCGCCGTTGGAGGCGTTGCCGTTGCGAATCGTGAAGCCGTCGATGCGGGTGGTCGTTGTCGCGCCGGCAGGCGAGGTCACGACAGTGCCACCCGAGTTACCGTCGAGGATGGTGGGGTTCGTGGACCAGTTACGTTGTGCCAAGTCGGTCTCGCCACCGGCAAACCCGCCGTACAGGGCCAAGCCCATCTTGAGCGTGATCTGTTCAACGTAGGTACCTTGTGATACCCATACCTGGTCTTCGGAGGTAGCGGTGTTGAGCCCCGCCTGGACGGTCCGCTTGGCCTCGCCCCAACTCAGGCCATCGTTGGAATCGTTCCCAGTGGTACTCACGAATATGGGTTGAGGGCGGCGATAGGTGGCGGTTTTCACGCCGCTGGCCGTCCAGTTCGTTCTGAAGGCCTTAGCTTTGAGCGTCGTCGGTGAAGCTACCACGACCGACACGGAACTCCCGGAGGTAACGACGGGGTCGACCTCCGTCGGCTCGCTACCGTCGGTTGTATAGTGGATGACCGCATCGGCTGTTGAGCATGTGACCACGACCTGTTGGTCGGCATCATACACTCCGCCGTCGGGCGAGAAAGCCGGCGTTGCCACAGTGGTACTGGACTGCACGACTACGGTCAGCGGTGTCCAGTTACCGAACACATCACCTGAGTATTCGTCGAAGAGTGCCGACACGTTCGGTTCAATAGACAGCATGTACGTGCCTACCGCCAAGGGTGCTCGGAACCTGCCGGTGCCCAGGGTGATCATCCCGCCAGGAGGAGGTATCAGGACGGGACTACCATAACTTGAGATGGTGGGGTACGTGGTTGAATCCACGTACCATCCCCGAGAATCGGTCCATTGGAGGAACGGCAACTGCGGCAAGCTTGGGGAGAAATCCAGGTGGTACCCACCGATGGAGACCGGCGCCCCCGTCAGTTGCGCATGCACCTCAACCCAAAACGTGCTGATGGGGGCAACCGTAATCTGCGTGACCTCGTTCCCTCCGTACCAAAAACTCCCGGTCAATGACGGTTGCGCGTTTGCTGTCGCCCAAACCAGGCAGATGGTGATGCACGCCATGAGGAATCGGGACTCGCGATTCATGGAAGCCATTTTCCGTCCTCCGAGATTTACCAGATAGCCTTGCTCGGCTGTGCCACCGGAATGTGTCCGGATATAGTACATCGCCACAATTGTACAGCGCCAACGCGTTGCGCTCCATGGTTACGGTGACACGGTAAAATAGCAGACATCGCGGTGATGACTGTCCGGGCGAACCACAACAGAACGGCCGGACACTTTCCCGTAAGTCCTTATGTGACAAGTGAAAATGGTCCTCATGCTGCCAGCCCATTTCTGGGTCATGCCTGCGGCGTCCGCCGTCAGCCAAGCTTCGCCCCGCCGCTCGCGATGCAGCCCCCCACGGGCGGGTAGTCCATTTGGCAATGGGACTTGAGTTCGCCGATGACGTTCTCCTGTGAGCCGCGGCCCTCGCCGCCGGCTCTCGATCATGCGCTTGAGTTCGGTGAACCGCTCGAAGGGCACGCTGATGGTGAACTCGACGCCCTCGGCCTGGACGGCCGAGACGATCTCGTCGGAGAAGAAGGCACTGTCCGCGTGCACCTCGATGATGATCCCGGGCAAGGCGTTCGAAGATCAGGTCGCGCATCAGCCGGCGGAGGTTCTCGACGCTCCTGGAGTCGGCGTCGCGAAGCATGCGGCTGATGGTGGCCACGTCGGGCAGTCGTTGGAGGCCCAGGATTCGCTGCACCATGGGGTCGTCGCGATAGCTGCGCGACTTGGGCAGCAGCGGCGTGCGCTGTTTCGTCCGGGGCACGCCGACCGTCCACCCAACCGAGCCGATGGCGGGTCGAACGAGTCGCCCCCCCCCGCCGGCGGCAGCGCGACAAATCACCCCGGCCGCTTGCCAGGGGACCTGCCGGAGGCGCCCTTATACGGGGCGCGCCACGTTTCCAACCGCCATGCGAAATAGGGTAGAATTTGGGGTGGCGGGGGGCTTGCATTCCGCCGAAAATGTTGTATGTTGTGCTTGTGATTTTTTTCACGAGATAGCACCACGCAGGCCCGGTCGGCCCGGAGAGCCTTGTGGGCGGGTAGACCGGCGCGAAGCACACGCAGCAGCCAGACACGCCCCACACGGAAGTCGTGGTGCTCCACAGGCCATGAGGTGAGCGACACGGACCGCCCGGCCCATTGCGGATCGGCCGAGCGTCAGGGTCAGCAGGGTTGCGGGTTTCGAACACAGACGAGGGAGCTATGAGCGCAAGTCTCCAGGCAGCGGTTCAAGAGATCTGTCAGGCCTGCGGCAACGACCGCACGCGGATGATGGACATTGTCCGGGCGGTGCAGGAGCGGTTCGGGTGCGTCTCGAGCGAGGCGATGAACCTGATCGCCAAGGCGGTCTCCGCCCACCGCATCGAGGTGGAGGGTGTGGTCTCGTTTTACGCCTTTCTGAGCAGCGCGCCCAAGGGCCGGGTGGTCATCCGCCTGTGCGACGACGTGATTGACGAGATGGCGGGCAGCGAGCGCGTCGCCCACGCCCTGCGGGAGGCCCTGGGGATCGACTTCGGCCAGACGACGCCGGACGGCAAGATCACGCTGGAGCACGCCCCGTGCATCGGGATGTGCGACCAGGCGCCCGCGGCGATGGTGAACGACGTGATCGTGACGCGGCTGTCGAGCGACAGCGCGTGGGCCATGGTGCGGGAACTGAAAGCGCACATGGACCCCAAGCGGCTGGTGCAGAAGCTGGGGGACGGCAACAACGCCCATCCGCTGGTCCACGCGATGGTGGAGAACAACATCCGCAAGAGCGGGCCGGTGGTCTTCGCGGACCTGACGCCGGGCGACGCCCTGAAGAAGGCCCTGGCGATGACGCCGCAGGAGGTCATCCGGGATATCAAGACGTCGCGGCTGCGCGGCCGGGGCGGTGCGGGGTTCCCGACGGGGATCAAATGGGACTATACCCGCGGGGCCGAGGGCACCAGGCGGTACGTGATCTGCAACGCGGACGAGGGCGAGCCGGGCACCTTCAAGGACCGCGTCATCCTGACGGAGAAGGCGGACCTGATGTTCGAGGGCATGACCATCGCTGGTTATGCCGTCGGGGCGGACACGGGCATCGTGTACCTGCGGGCGGAGTACGCCTACCTGCGGCCGTTCCTGGAGGACGTGCTCAACCGGCAGCGGCGCGGGGGCCTGCTGGGCAGGAGCGTTTGCGGCAAGGAGGGTTTCGACTTCGACATCCGCATCCAGATGGGGGCCGGGGCCTACATCTGCGGCGAGGAGACGGCGCTGATCAGCTCGTGCGAGGGTTTGCGGGGCGACCCGAAGACCCGTCCGCCGTTCCCGGCCCAGAAGGGCTACCTGGGCTGCCCCACGACGGTGAACAACGTGGAGACGTTCTGCTGCGTAGCCCGCATTCTGGACAAGGGAGCGGGCTGGTTCGCCCAGCTCGGGTCGCAGGGCAGCTCGGGCACGAAACTGCTGAGTATTTCCGGCGACTGCAAGAGCCCGGGCGTCTACGAGGTTCCGTTCGGCATCACGCTGCGGGAGATGCTCAAGCTGTCCGGGGCGGAAGATGCGGTGGCGGTCCAGGTGGGCGGGCCGAGCGGGCAGATGGTGGGGGCCAAGGACTTCGATCGGGCCATCTGTTACGATCATCTGGCGACGGGCGGCTCGATCATGGTGTTCGGCCCGCAACGCAACGTGCTGCACGTGGTCTCGAAGTTCCTGGAGTTTTTCGTCGAGGAAAGCTGTGGGCACTGCACCCCGTGTCGGGTGGGCAACGTGCTGCTCAAGGAGCGGGTGAACCGGATTTTGTCCGGGCAGGGTGAGGCCGCCGACCTGAAGTACCTGGAGGACCTTGGCCAGACGGTGAAGATGGCCAGCCGGTGCGGCCTGGGGCAGACCTCGCCGAACCCGGTGCTGAGCACGCTGAAGAGCTTCGCCCCGGCGTATGAGGCCCTCCTGCGGCATCCGGAGAACGGAAAGCGGTTATCCTTCGACATTCACCGGGCACTGGCGGACGCCCAGGCAGCCGTCGGGCGGCAGTCGGTTCATTTTTGAGTGCAATCGCGAGCAGGGAAACGACATGAGTGACACGATCAACTTCATCATCGACGGGGTCGAGATCCAGGGCCGCAAGAGTCAGACGATCCTGGAGGCCGCCGAGGAGGCGGGGATCTACATCCCACGGCTGTGCCACCTGAAGGGGCTGACTCCGCACGGGAGTTGCCGGGTGTGCACGGTGCTGATCAACGGTCGGCCGCAGGCTTCGTGCACCCAGCCGGTCGCGGAGGGCATCGTGGTCGAGAGCGAGACCGAGCGGGTGCAGCAGATCCGGCGGGACCTGATCGACATGCTCTTCGTCGAGGGGAACCACTACTGCATGTTCTGCGAGAAGAGCGGGAACTGCGAGCTGCAGGCCCTGGCCTATCGCTTCGGGATCACCGCTCCCAAGTATCCGTACCAGTTTCCGCAGCGTGGGGTGGACGCCTCGCATCCGGACATTTTCGTGGACCACAACCGGTGCGTTCTGTGCGCCCGGTGCGTCGCGGCGTCGCGGGACCTGGACGGCAAGCACGTGTTTGATTTTGTGGGCCGCGGCTCGCACAAGCGGGTGGCGGTGAATGCGGAGGCCCGCCTGGCGGACACGAACCTCGATGCCGCGGACAAAGCCACCGAGGTCTGCCCCGTCGGGGCGATCCTGCACAAGCGGGTGGGCTACGCGGTGCCCATCGGCAAGCGGTTGTACGATGAGAAGCCCATCGGTTCGGAGATTGAGACGGCCCAGACCAAGTAAGGGAATCTGCACATGGCAAAACCGAAAGTCGCGACAACGTCCCTGGCCGGCTGCTTCGGCTGTCACATGTCCCTGCTGGACATTGACGACCGCATTCTGCAACTGGTGGAGCTGGTCGAGTTCGACAAGAGTCCGATCGACGACATCAAGGAGTTCACCGGGCGATGCGCCGTCGGGCTGATCGAGGGCGGGTGCTGCAACGAGGAGAACGTCCGTGTGCTGCAGGACTTCCGCAAGCACTGCGACATTCTGATTTCGATGGGGGATTGTGCCACGATGGGCGGCATCCCGGCGTTGCGGAACAACATCCCGCTGCAGGAGTGCTACGCGGAAGCGTACCTCAGCGGCCCGACGGTACACAATCCCAGCGGGCAGATTCCCAACGACGTCGAGCTGCCCCTGCTGCTGGACAAGGTTTATCCGTGTCACGAGGTGGTGAAGATCGACTACTTCCTGCCGGGGTGCCCGCCGTCGGCGGACACGCTCTGGGAGGCCCTGGTCGCCCTGTTGAGCGACAAGCCGGTCGCTTTGCCTTACTCGTTGATCAAATACGATTGACTTTCAAACGGGAGGTTCGCCGTGGTTGCGACGAACGGCATGAAGCGAGTCGTGATTGAGCCGGTCACCCGCGTCGAGGGACACGGGAAGGTCACCATTCTGCTGGACGACCAGAAGCAGGTCCAGCAGGCCCGGCTGCACATCGTGGAGTTCCGCGGGTTCGAGCGATTCATCCAGGGCCGGCCGTTCTGGGAGGTGCCGGTGCTGGTCCAGCGGCTGTGCGGAATCTGCCCGGTGAGCCATCACCTGGCGGCGGCCAAGGCGGTGGACTGGCTCGTCGGGGGCGAAAAGCTGACGCCCACGGCGGAGAAGATGCGGCGGCTGATGCACTACGGGCAGTTCTTCCAGTCGCACGCCCTGCACTTCTTCCACCTCTGCTCGCCGGACCTGCTCTTCGGATTTGACGCCCCGGTAGCGATCCGCAACGTGGTCGGGGTGGCGGCCAAGTTCCCCGACTTGGCGGTCCAGGGCGTCATGATGCGCAAGTACGGGCAGGAGATCATCCGGCTGACGGCGGGCAAGAAGATCCACGGCACGGGGGCGATCCCCGGCGGGGTGAACAAGAACCTGTCCGTCGAGGAGCGTGACTTCCTGCTCAAAGACATAGACCAGATGGTCGAATGGGGTCGGGCCGCCCTGAAGATTGCCAAAGACTACACGGTTGAACACCTGGAGCGGCTCGCCCCATTCGGCTCTTTTGAATCCAACCATCTGTCGCTCATCCGCGAGGATGGGGCGATGGATATCTACCACGGCAACCTGCGGGCGATCGACGCGCAAGGCAAGAAGATCTTCGACCAGGTCAACTACCAGCGGTACCACGAGTACCTGGGCGAGGAGGTCCGCTCGTGGTCGTACATGAAGTTCCCGTTCATCCGTAGCATCGGCCCCGAGGCGGGCTGGTATCGCGTCGGCCCGCTGGCTCGGGTGAATACGG